>CANGOX010000015.1 GCA_947455605.1 Chitinophagaceae bacterium | reverse complement strand
TTATGCATCTATTATTATTTGAATGACTTATGGTGGTTTTGCCGAGGGTGTTCACCTCTTCCCATTCCGAACAGAGAAGTTAAGTCCCCCATGGCCGATGGTACTCGCGTTAAGCCGGGAGAGTAGGTAGCTGCCATATTTATTATAAAACCCAATCAGTTTATTCTGATTGGGTTTTTTTATGTCCATACTTGAATGCAGAAGGCTAAACGCCGAACGCTTAACGCAAAATATTGATTGTGTTAAGCGTTCGGCGTTTAGCCTTCTGCGTTCTAAAAAGGGGATTTTTCATGTAGAAATACCGTTTTTTCACGGTTGTATCTAAGCAATCCATTTATTAGGTTTATATCTCAATTAAGATCTGAGCTCAGACCTTAACTAACTAAATGGAGATCGCTGAAAATCCTGAACAGAGTAAGCACCACCTGCCTGACGCTGATAAGCCAGGTATAAAATATGGGATAATGGCAGAGAACCCAACCAATAAAACAACGATCGATGATTATTACAGTGTGATAAGATCAGCCGATCCGGTAACCCTCAAACTCACGATCGGTGGCTATGGACAAGAAGCGTTTTCGAGGGTAAAACTGGATGGTAAAAATTTAGGTGATGACCAATCCGGATCTTTTGAACTGGAGCTGGGTAAAGGTGACAGTCTGATCGGGAAGATCTTAAAAATAAAGACAGTGGTTACCGATGCCAATCGCAACCCAAACGATAATGCCAGTAAACTGTATGTGGTATTAACGGGAGGAAGCAAACCTTTCTCGAGAACATTGGAATCAACAGTGGATACAGACGGAGATACTGAAGATTATTCAATTAAAATCCAGTTTTATGAAGCCAGGTAATTATTACATGCCGGTATTACTTGCCATATCCCTAGCGTTTTCTGATAAGAGCCTGGCACAAAATGCCGCCGATACTGCTATCAAAATAGATGTGCTGAAAGCACCGGTTTCTCCGGCTTCAAATTTATTGGGGCTTTCCCCATCTGATATTGAAAAGCCAACAGACCCGAGTGCCCTGATGCTTTCGCTTCGGTCAGCTACTGATGGATTTTCTGCCTTCCCTAATAAATATGCAGTCGATATTGCTCCCTTTCTCCTTTTTTCAAAACAGGGAGTTTCAATCAAAGACCTGCAGTCGGTAAAATTCCGTGACTTGGCCAAACAATCCTTTGTGTTGTCTACCGCTATCAATCAGATCGCTAAAGCTGACAATAAGGAAGATACCGTTGATATGACCAGGTTCGGTTTGGGTTTTAAAATTTCACTGATCAGGGGAAAACTCAATGCTGATTTTCTGAGAGCGATCCGGAAAATCAAATCTATCCAGAAAAACCTGCTGGATGAATATGATAAAGAAGAAGATTATGTAGCGGCAAATCCAAAATATAAGGAGCTTGAAAAAAAGATCAACCAGATCATTAGTGATGGTGGACAGATACCTCCAGCATTAATTATAGAAAAGGCTGCACTGTATGAGAAGCTGATCGCTGAATTCAATAATAAGAATGCGCTCATAAAAAAAAGTAAAAAAGAGATCAAGGATAGTCTTGAAGGAAAAACACTGGATCGCTATGGATGGTTCCTCGATCTTTCGGGTGGGGTAGTGATGGATTTCAGGAATAACCAGTTTGAAAATAACAAGATCAGCAAAGCCGGCGCCTGGATCACGTTCGGGTATGATGACCTTAAAGGATTTTCTGTATTATGGATCGCTCGTTATCTGTATAGCCCCGATCTGGTATTGGCAAAAGCGGGCTTATCGGGAAAGAATATCCAGTCATTTGATATGGGTGCAAGATTGCTGTATAAAACGGAGGATAAAAAATTTCTGCTGAGTGGTGAATCGATTTACAGAAGTATACTGGAAAAAAGTATCGTAGACCCTTCCTGGCGGATCATGTTCAATGCCTCGTATGAGATCGGGATGAATCAGAAACTGATATTTTCCTTTGGCAGAAATTTCGATGGCACGTATTTCCGGGGCGGCAATCTTAGTTCAGGAATCAGTTTTCTGATCGGATTGGGGAAACAAAAATTCAATGCGATAGAAAATAATTAGGCCTGATTTATCCTGCAGTGATCCAGATCTGCAAAAGGTAAACTGTTTGCATTCAGAATAGTTGGCTGGCACCTTGGATTTTAAAAAATGTAGTCAATTTTGGGTTTAATATTTTTTTAAGGTCTTGATTTTTCTGGCTATTTTACAGCATATCCAATTATTGTAGATAATGCCGTGGAAGAAACCTCTTTTTGTAAATAGAATACTTGAATTGGGCATTGAGTCGGATACCAGTTTTTTAGAGGTGCAGAAAACAAAAATGTTCAACCTGTTTTTGTTACTGGCCACTCCTTTTGCAGTTCTCACATTCCTGATCAATTTCTTTGGACATTATTATCTGCCTGCCCTCCTCAATCTGGTGCAGTTAACAGTTTTTGCGATTGTATTTCTGATATCCTACACCCGTAAATATTTATTTCTCAGAAGTTCAACACTCCTGGTGTTAGCGGCAGTAGGTATCATATCGGCCTACTTTCTGAAAAATGGAAGTGAATACCGTTTGCTGATCATGGTGGTGGCAGCTGTTGTGATCTTTGATAAAAACTGGCAATACCTGTCATTTGCTTTTTTGGTTTCCTTTGCTTTCGTATTTGTAAAACTGGATGATGTACCCTTGCATCAAATGGCGAATGCCGCTATTGCAGTAATGGTGATTAAAATACTGATACCTCTTTTCATCTTTGTAATGTGTCTGTTCTATTTTAAATACATTTATTTCAAGAACCTCACATACCTGGAGAAAGCGAACCTTGCTTTATCACTTGCTCAGGATCAGAAAGAAAGGATCTTAAATTCGGTAGCACATGATCTGAGAAGTCCGATCTCAAATATTGCGAGTATCAGTAAGATGATGCTGGCAGATAACCGGCTGGATAAGGAGCAGAATGAATTATTGAAACTGATCGAATACTCTTCAGATTCATCCCTTTACCTGATCAACGAACTTTTGCAGAATAATAATATTACGCTTCAGCCCTATCTTGTGAAAGAAGAGAATCTGAATCAGCTGATCTGCCGTTGGCTTCAGACCATTCAGTTCAGGGCCAATGAAAAGAAGATCCGAATCGACTCTGCGATCAGTTCAGAAATATTAATGGCTTCTGTAGATGCAGAAAAAACAGAAAGGGTCTTTACTAACCTGGTGAATAATGCGATCAAATTCAGCGCGGAGAATTCGGTGATCCATATTCAGCTTACCCGTGAGGGAAAGAATGCTTTGTTGGTGGTAAAGGATGAAGGTATCGGCATTCCAAAAGAAAATCACGAAAGGATCTTTGATACTTTCACCAATGCCAAACGAAGCGGTACGGCCGGAGAAAAAAGTTTTGGCCTGGGGCTTTCTATCTGCAAACAGATCATTGAACAACAGCAAGGTACAATCACTTTGGAAAGTGAAGTTGGGCGCGGTTCTTCCTTCTTTGTCCGGTTTCCTTTGATAGCAGACATACGGAAATCATAATCTGGATCTCCTAAAGATTCCATACGGTTTATACTAATCAAGCTACGTCCTCACCTGTTGACGCTGCCAATAAACGGAACCAGTCTTCTCTTTCCAGCCGGATAGTTGCTGCTACTTTTGCCTGTAACAGTCGTTCAACTTTTGTAGTGCCGATCACTGTTTGAATACCTGCGGGATGGGTATGCAGCCATGCCAATAATATTTCATTTAGCCCTGTATCATATTTTTCAGCTAATTCTGTAGCAGTGGCAGTGATGGCACGAAACCGTGGATGTCTTTCATCTGAAAATAATCCACCGCCTAAAGGAGCCCATGCCATCGGGATGATCTTGTTAAGCATACAGTTTTCTAAAGTGCCATCAGTAAGCGCTTTTAACTGTATGATGGAAATTTCTACCTGGTTGTATTCAACTAAGGTATAGGCAGACAACAGATCTGTTTGATGCGGAAGAAAATTAGAAACACCAAAGGATAGAATTTTCCCCTGTTGTTTTAATTGCGCTACTGCTTCAGCTATTTCGGCCGGATGCAATAAAGGATCGGGGCGATGGATGAGTAATACATCCAGGTAATCGGTTCCGAAATTTTCCAGTGATCTTTCTGCCGAACGGATTATATGTTCTTTGGATGTATTGTATGATTTGATCGTATGCTCAGGCCTGTTAGGCGTGAGCATTTGTATACCGCATTTGGTAATGAGTTTCAGGTGCTGTCTTAATGAAGGGTTTTCTTTTAGAGCATTACCAAATTCTGATTCTGTGGTGTAGTCGCCATAAATATCTGCATGATCAAAACTGCTGATACCATATTGAAGACAGGATTCGATCATTTGTCTGTATTCGCCCGTAGAAAAATTGGCGCCCCATACGCCCCAGCGCATACAGCCGGCAACGGGGGAAATGATGTTGGTGGATTTCATAGCATAAAAATAGGGAATTGCCGAGAACACACCTCCCTTGACAGAATAGATGACTGCGTCTATGTATTCTGTCTATCCCTCCTGGGAGGAGGGATAAGCTTGCTGCTAAACATGACAGCATAAAAAAGTCCGGCATAAAGCCGGACTTGAGTAGTTTAATTGTTGTGTGGGATTAATACCTGTTGTATCCACCGCCACCACCACTATTGCCACCACGATCGCGGTTATATCCGCCACCGCCGCCGCTACCGCCACGGCTTCCACCGCCGCCGCCATAACCGCCACGGCTACCGCCGCCGCCACCACCGAAGCTCTTCTTTTTGAAAGCGCCTCTTTCTCCTTCCGGACGTGGTGTTGACTCGTTAACAACTATTTTGCGACCAGAAATATCTGTATCATGTAAAGCCGCAATAGCTGCACGGGCTGCTTCATCATCAGCCATTTCAACAAAACCGAAACCTTTGCTGCGATCGTTGTTGAATTTGTCGGTAACAATTTTGGCGCTGGTTACTTCGCCATAGGGTGCAAAAAGGTTTTGCAGATCGTCACTGGTCATACCCCAGTTCAGATTTCCAACGTAAATGTTCATGTTCTAAAAAAAATTAAATGATCAAAAAACCAATGGATAAACAGTAATCAAAACCCTGAAGCATTTACGTTAAAAAACCTTCCGGAATATGGGAAAACTGCCATTGGAATGTCGAAGATAGGGATTTTAATGATTTTGGGTATTTATTTAAAAAAATGTAAAAATAATAGAGGAGAGGAATGTCTTTATTTGTAGAGTGGGAAGAATATTAAATATTGAGCAAGGAAGATAAAATGTTGAAGTATTTGGGGTGGCTTGCTGCTATAAATGGGTAACGTACAAGTGTGCGATCCCGGCAGAGCCGTGACAGGCACAATCAGGTGATTCCAAGGAAAGCTGATGTACGGAAACAAAAAAGCCCATTCAAATGAACGGGCTTTTTAAGTATGGTTTAGTGAAGATTACTCTCCAACTACTTCAAAATCAATCTCTACTACGTTTCCGTTACCGAAATCGATAGACGCTTTGTGCGTACCGGCTTCTTTAACCTCATCAACGATAGAGATACGTTTACGGTCGATCTCGTAACCTTTCTGGTCGCGGATAGCACGTGTGATCTGTAAAGAAGTAACGCTACCGAAGATCTTACCGCTGGTACCGATCTTAGCGCCGATAGTTACCGGTGATGCTTTTAAGATGTCGATTACCTTGTTAAGTTCAGCCAGCATAACCGCTTCTTTCTTCAGCTGTACTTTCATTTTCTCTTCCTGTTGTTTCAGGTTAGAAGAGTTGGCTTCTACCGCGAATTTCTGAGGAATCAAAAAGTTACGTGCGTAGCCATTCTTAACGGTTACCACTTCATTGCGGCCACCCAGGTTGTCTACGTCTTGAATTAAAATAACTTGCATGTTTGTTTGTTTAGTCCCAAGAGCCCAGCTGTTAAGCTGTCTCCCGCTTTCCGCAGGATTAGGGAAGGTTACTAATGAATTCTATTTCAATAAATCAGTTACGTAAGGTAACAAAGCCATTTGACGTGCTTTCTTAACTGCGTCCTGAACTTTACGCTGGTACTTCAGAGAGTTTCCGCTCAAACGGCGTGGTAATAATTTACCCTGCTCGTTGATGAATTTCTTCAGGAAGTCGATGTCTTTATAATCAACGTATTTGATGCCATATTTTTTAAAGCGGCAGAATTTTTTCCGTGGCTTTTCCTGTTTGATGGCGGTCAGGTATTTGATTTCGTTCTTTGCCATGATTACGCTTCAATTTTATCCTGCA
The DNA here is from genome assembly GCA_947455605.1 of Chitinophagaceae bacterium. Lineage (GTDB taxonomy): Bacteria > Bacteroidota > Bacteroidia > Chitinophagales > Chitinophagaceae > Sediminibacterium. The sequence continues at coordinate 42,249 of CANGOX010000015.1, read as the reverse complement.
TTGCAAATCCGCCATTTCTTTTCACGTGATTGTACTCGACGGCGTATTTATCGAGACGGGTGATCATGTGGCGCATGATTTGCTCATCGCGCAACATCTGGATCTTCAGTTTTTCGTTAATGTCTGAAGGGCCCTGGAATTCGTACACCCAGTAGATACCGGTTGTTTTCTTCTGAATAGGGTAAGCGAGTGATTTTAAGCCCCATGGGTTGCTGGCTACTGTAGCACCACCCAGTTCTGCAACCAGGTCGGCGTACTTTTTCTGAGAAGCTTTGAAATCTTCTTCAGACAGCACCGGAGTAAAGATCACCATCAATTCGTAATTGTTCATTACTGAAATTTTTAGGTTTTAAATTGGTTTATCCCATTGGTCATCCGCCTGCGCGGGTAGAATCTGCCAAAACAGATTTGGGGCTGCAAAAGTAGGGAAAAGGAGGGAAAGTGAGGGGATAATTAGTAATTAATAATTAGAAATTAGTAATTACGGCGGGGGTTTGGGGCGAATTTCCACATTTTTTACCTGAGAAGCTTATTATTTGATGGGTTTTAGTAATATGATGTAGGTGGGGAAGTGGTCGCTGTAGCCGCCGCGGTAGGTGTTGCCGTCCCAGGTGCGCATGGGGTAGCCTTTGTATCGTCCGGCGTCTTCCTTCAAGAAACGGGGGTTGAAGATGAAGTTTTGATGGTAAAACAGGCTTTGCTGGTTCCGGTTTAGCCAGGCATGGGACAGGATGATCTGGTCGAACAGCCCCCAGCTGTCGCGGTTGGCGAGGGTGCCAATTCCGCGGGAATAGGGTTCCGCCCAGGGGTTGAATAATTCTCCTGGGGCGGTTTCTGTGATCCTGGGTTTGGCTTTAAGGATCTTTGTGATGCTTGGACTGTCGGGGTCATCATTCAGGTCGCCCATAAGGATGATTTTGGCAGCAGGATCTTTTTCGAGAATGGAGTCGATATGTTTTTTACAAACAGCGGCTGCGGTTTCTCTTGCGGGCGAACTTCTTTCTTCGCCACCCCGCCTGCTGGGCCAGTGGTTTACATAAATATGAACCGGTTCGCCGGCGAGCTGGCCTTTTACATACAAAATATCTCTAGTGTAAAAGGCAGCTTTGCTGTTGCCGGGTAATGGCACAAAGAGTTTTTCTGCTTTTTCCGGAATAAAGAATCCGGGGTTATAGAGAAGCCCCACATCAATACCCCGTGGATCTTTTGAATCGTAATGGATGATCTGGTAATGGCGTGGGCTGAGTAAGGGATGATGAACCAGATCGCTTAATACGGTATCGTTCTCGATCTCGGCAACACCAATCAATGCAGGGCCTTCGGGTGTGATAGCTGTTCCGATCTTACTTAGTACTGTGGCGAGTTTATTTACTTTATCAAAATAGATATCACTCGTATAATGTTTACTGCCATTGGGTGTAAAGTCATCATCATTGATGGTAGTGTTATGAATGGTATCGTAAAAGTTTTCGAGATTATAGAACGCCACGATGCAGGCAAAATATTTTTTTTCCTGGGCGGATACAACCGAGAGGGTAAATGATACCAATAAAAAAGTCATCCATTTCATACTAAATGATCAGCTAACAAACCTACCGTGTAAAATGCTTTATGTATAGCGTATTAACCGCAGAAAATATACGCAGTTGATGTGGCAGTGGCACTGGTATATTATTTTCACTATCTGTTTGTTTTGATACCCCTGTTCATTGATCGACAAAAGAATGCTTATGTCTAAATGTATGGGGTTATTGATTTCTTTATGTGTGGTGCAGGGCGTGTCTGCCCAGACGAAACCTGTCAGAAAGGTTGTCAAAAACAAATTCACAGACAGCCTGCAGGCGCTGGAGGCCGCAGCGGATATGGTGTACGAGCTTCCTGTGGTTACCGTGAATGAGCAGTCGCGCAATGATGACAATGCCCCGTTCCTTCCCTCTCTGCTTGCTGCCAACAGGGATCTGGTGCAGACTATGGCAGCTTTTCATTTTAATGTGGTAAGGTTCAGGATGCGGGGATATGATCAACGTTTTTCTGAAACACAGATCAATGGGATCTCAATGAATAACCCCATAGATGGTAATACGCAATTTGGTTTATGGAGTGGCTTGAATGATGTAACACGCAATACACAAAGCTGGCTGGGATGGCGAAACAATGAAGCGGCATTTGGTAATATCGGCCATACAACCATATTGGATATGCGTGCAACTAAGCAAAGAGTGCAGGAGCAGGTGAGTTATGCATTTTCGAACAGAAGTTTTGCGCATCGGTGGATGTTTTCAAAAAGCCGGGGAATGAATAAAAGGGGATGGGCTTTCACTGTATCGGGAAGCTTTCGTTTTGCGGATGAAGGCTATATGCCGGGCACAGGTAACCGGGGATACAGTTATTATGTGGGCATCGATAAACGCTTAAGTAACGATCGGTTACTATCGATAATATTATTTGGTTCTTCTTCTGAGAATGGAAGTCAGGCTGCGATCCTGAAAGAGTCTGCTGACTTGGCCGGTACTGTATTTTATAATCCAAATTGGGGTTACCAATCGGGTAAAAAAAGAAATGCGAATATTTCTAAGGGGCATCAGCCGGTAATGATCATTACACATGAGCAGAAAATGAATAACCACAGTTCATTGACAAGTTCCTTAGGTATTTGTGTGGGTGAGAGAAGCCGCACGGCTATGGATTGGTATAGGGCACCGGACCCGAGGCCGGATTATTATCGTTACCTGCCGGGTTATCAAACCGATTCTATGGTAAGGGTCAATCAGTTGGCCATTATGAGCGATGATGAAAGCCTGCGGCAGATCAACTGGAACCGTTTGTACGAAGTGAACAGAAATACTGTGGAATCGGTGAGTGATGCAGATGGGATAGTGGGTAATACGGTAAGCGGAATGCGATCGCATTATATTCTTGAAGAAAGGGTGGCTGCAGTTAAACGGATTGAATTGAGCAGCGTGTTTCATGCGCCACTGAATAAAGCGCTGGATTTTGCAGGCGGTATTTCTTTTCAGTTACAATCGGCCCGTTATTTTAAGAAGATCAACGATCTCCTGGGAGGCGAATTTTTTGTTGACTGGAACCAGTTTGCAGAAAGCGATTTCCCCAATGACCCGTTGGCCATTCAAAACGATATCCATCACCTAAACAGGATCGTAAGGAAAGGAGATGTATATGGTTATGATTATGGCGTGAACACACAGAAGGCAAATGGGTGGATGCAGGTAAATGGTTCGCAAAAAAAGATCGATTATTTTGCTGCTGTCTCTTTGCAATATCTGTATTACCAGCGGGAGGGATATATGCAAAATGGATTGTTTCCGGATAATTCATTAGGAAGATCAGAACCCAATGAGTTTGCAAATTATGCGTGTAAAGCGGGGATCACATATAAGATCAATGGCAGAAAATACCTCTACCTCTACGGAGGCGTATTAACCCAGGCTCCCTTGTTTGATGATGTATTTATTTCTCCCCGTACCCGTGACACAAAACAGGAAGAGATCCGGAATCAAACCATACGATCTGTTGAAGCGGGTTATGTGTGGAACGCCCCTTCTATAAAAATGCGGATGAGCGGATATGCTGCAAAGTTGCTGAATGGGATGAACATTACCACTTTCTATCATGACGGCTATATGAGTTTTGTGAACTATGCGTTAACAGGTATTGATAAACTTCATTTTGGAGCCGAGCTAGGAGTAGACTTGAAATTGTCTGGAAAGATTAACCTTAATGCAGCGGCTTCTCTGGGCCGCTATTATGAAAGCAGCAGGCAACTGGTTACGGTAACAGCAGATAATGATGCGGCTGTTCTGGAAAGAAGTGTCATCTATTCGCAAAACTATCGCGTGGCCGGAACACCGCAGGAAGCGTATGGTTTGGGTATTCATTACCAGTCTGCTGGCAGTTTTTATTTGGATATCACAGGGAGTTATTTCAGAGAACAATGGATCGACTATAATCCCTTGCGCAGAACCTATGCGGCATTGGAAAATATCCAGGAAGGATCTGATCAATGGAACCGGATGATTCAGCAGGTAAAATTACCGGATCAGTTTACGATGGATCTTTCAGCAGGCAGTTCCTGGCGCAATCATTTCTTCGGATCTAAGCTAAAACGAACCCTGCTGTTTTATCTCAGCATCAATAACCTGTTGAATGATCGAACCATCATTTCAGGAGGCTATGAACAATTGCGGTTTGATACGGATACAAAGAACCCGGATAAATTTCCGCCGAAATATTTCCATGCAATGGGTTTGAATTTCTCAATCAATATCAGTTTACGGTTATGATAAAAAAGAATGCAGGTGCCAGCATAATGAAACAGGTGGTACTGATCAATTTACTGGGCATTTTATCCTGTAATAAACCCTTTGATGCACCACCGTCTTATAACGGCCCGGATATTCAACCGAACCTGTCTATCCGTGATCTTCATAAAATGCATTTCAATGGAAACTTTGAACTGGTGCTGGATGAATGGATCATTGAAGGGGTTGTGGTTGCTGATGATAAAGAAGATAATTTTTATAAATCGATCGTATTACAGGATAGTACCGGTGGCGTTACTGTGCGCATGGGCGCATCCGGTTTATATACAGATTATCCGGTAGGAAGAAGATTGGCGATTAAACTAAAAGGACTCTGGCTGGGTGATTATGCAGGATTAATGCAGATAGGAGCCAGCGTAGACAGAACAGACCCGGCGTATCCCGAACTTACCGGAATTCCCTTACCCTTGTTTGACAGATATATTGTTAAGAAAAACCTGAACAATCAACTGACCCCGAAAACTGTGAGGATCGATGACTTGCACGATACGTTACAAAGTTGCCTGATACAGATCAATGATCTTGAGTTTGCGGTATCGGACACCGGCAGAACCTATGCGGATGTGATCAATAAACAATCTGCCAACAGAACTTTGAAAGCCTGTGGTGTAGGAAGTGTTTTTCTGCGGAGCGGGGGTTTTGCCAATTTCGCGAATATCAAAACACCCAGAGGTAATGGAAGTATTACAGCCATCTATAGTGTGTTCAACAAAGAGAAACAATTGATGATCCGCGATACTTCAGATGTGCAAATGAACGGACTGCGTTGCACCGGCACAGGTTCGAAAGTTTTGTTCAATGAAGATTTTGAAGTAGCCAATACCAGTGGAGATCTTGTGCTGCCGGGATGGAAAAATATCAATGAATCCGGAGGCAGATCGTACCAGGGAAAATCATTTGGCAATAACCGCTATGCCGAGATCAATGCCTTTGCGGGTAACCAGCCATTGGTGATCAGCTGGCTGGTATCGCCACCGGTTAATTTGAGTAATTCTGCCAATGAACTGCTTAGTTTTCAAACTAAGGACGGGTTTGATAATGGGGCTGTTTTGCAAGTCTACATCTCTTCCAACTATGATGGGGGCAATACGCCCTGGAAAGCCAAATGGGTAGTACTGAAAGCAAATATTTCAAAAGGTTCTGTTACCGGATTGGCTACTGATTGGGCGGGTTCGGGAAATATCAGTCTTTCGGGATTTTCCGGGCTGGTCTATATCGCTTTCAGGTATGAGGGAGCCGACCCGGTTTCTGCTACCGACAAGCGGACAACCAGTTTTCAGATCGATAATGTCAGGATCGTGGGCAATTAGGGTTTCTGAAGTTTTTTCCTGTCAAAATAAGAAACGACCGGGGCCCAGGGGTATTTGCTTGCCATCCTGTCAGCAAAACGGTATTTGGTATTTTCTTTGCACATCCGCATCCAAACGAATCATTATGCAAAAAGGCCAGATACGGGTACAGACTGAGAATATATTCCCGATCATTAAGAAATTCCTTTACAGCGATCACGAGATCTTTTTACGTGAGCTGGTGAGCAATGCGGTAGATGCTTCCCAAAAACTGAAGACCTTATCCTCTCTCGGCGAAGCCAAGGGTGAACTAGGTGAGTTAAGGATCGATGTAGTTCTGGATGCGAAAGAAAAGACCCTGAGTATAATTGACCGTGGGGTGGGTATGACAGGTGAAGAGGTTGATAAATATATCAACCAGGTGGCTTTCAGCGGAGCTGAAGAGTTTATGGAAAAATATAAAGATGCCAATATCATCGGGCATTTTGGATTGGGCTTTTACAGCTCTTTTATGGTGAGTGATAAGGTGGAGATCTTTACCAAGAGCCATAAAGAAGGAAGTGGTGTTTACTGGAGCTGTGATGGCAGTCCGGAGTTTGAATTATATGATGTTGATTATAGCGAGCGTGGTACCAAGATCGTGCTGCATGTGAATGAAGAGAGCAAAGAATTTTTAGAAGCCGGAAGGATTCGCAGTATCCTCGAAAGGTTTTGTAAGTTCCTACCGGTTGCGATCTATTTTTCAGAAGCAGGAGAGAAAAAGGAGGAAGAAGAAAAATCCATCAACAATACAGATCCGATCTGGATCAAAAAACCTTCTGAATTAAGTAAAGAAGATTACGAGAAATTCTATAAAGAATTATATCCTTACAATGAAACACCTTTGTTCTGGATACACCTGAATGTGGATTATCCCTTCAACCTTACGGGTGTATTGTATTTCCCCAAGATCAAACAGAGCTACGAAATTCAAAAAGATAAAATCCAGCTATACTGTAACCAGGTTTTTGTAACGGATGAAGTAAAAGATATTGTACCGGAATTTCTGATGTTGTTGCAGGGTGTGATCGATAGTCCGGATATTCCGTTGAACGTTAGCCGTAGTTATTTACAGGGCGATCCGAATGTAAAAAAGATCAATGCGCATATCACCAAGAAGGTTGCTGATAAACTGGATGAGATCTTCCGCAATGATAGAAGTTCACTCGAAGAAAAATGGGAGAGCCTCGGTTTATTTGTGAAGTATGGTATGATGACGGATGATAAATTCCTCGATAAAGCCAATAAGTTTCTGGTGATGGAAGATACCACAGGTAAGTTCCATACACTTGAAGAATATAAAACAGCTACGGAAGCCTTACAGAAAAATAAAGATGGCAAACAGGTGATCCTGTATACCACTAATCCTGTTCAGCAGGATGCCTATATCCAGGCATGTAAAGTGAAGGGCTATACTGTTGTGAAAATGGAAACCTTGGTAGATGCAGCTTTCATCAACACCATGGAGATGAAATGGGAGAATGTTACGTTTGTTCGCGTAGATGCGGATATCGTAGATAACCTGATCGACAAACAGGAAAGCAATGATAGTGTTTTGAGTAAGGATGAGGAGGGTAAACTGAAAGAATTGTTTACGCTTGAAATTGAGCAGCTGCATGTAACTACTGAGATCAAGGGCTTGAGTCCTGAATCTGCACCAGTGGTAGCCACACGCCCTGAGTTTATGCGCCGTATGAAAGATATGGGTGCGGCGGGAGGTGGTATGACGGCTTTCTATGCTCAGATGCCGGATGAGGTTACATTAACGGTAAATGGTAATCACCCGATCTATCAAACGCTTTTGAAAGAATCCAATACCGCCGTTCAGCAAAAGCAGGTAAGAAATCTGGCCGATCTGGCTTTGTTATCACAAGGTTTATTGAAAGGAGCGGAACTGACAAATTTTATTAACCGGAGTGTTGAGTTGTTGCAGGGGGAAACGACAAAGCCGGTGATTGAAGGATAAGGTATCGATTCGCATATATCCTATTATTGAAACGAATCTAACTGTGCCTTTGTGCCTTGGTGTGAGATAATATTCCACACAAAGGCACAAAGGCACGGTTTTTTGTTGCTGATTTTAGGGTATTAATACGCGTTTTTGGTTTTGCCGAAAGGGCTATTTTGCAGGTATCATAATTAGATGCTATGCATGAAAATGAACTGGCAAAAATAGTTGTATCTGTTGCTTACAATATTCATTCAAATCTTGGCCCGGGTTTATTTGAATCTGTTTATGAAACAATCGTTGAACATGAACTTGTCAGTAAATATAATCTGACTGTTACACGTCAATACCCAATACCTGTAATTTGGGATGGCACGAAAATGGAGATGGGGTTTAGAGCCGATCTGTTGATTGAAAATAAATTGATCGTAGAACTTAAATCAATTGAAGCCCTTGCTCCGGTGCATTACAAACAAATGCTTACTTACCTTAAATTGTCGGGAATAAAACTAGGCTTACTGATAAACTTTAATGAGGAACTTCTCAAAACTGGGATCAAACGAATCATAAACGGTTCTCTATAATCGCATCCACAAACCGTTTCTTTGTGCCTTGGTGTGCAAAAATTCAACTCTCCGCAATCCGCAGATCGATCATCTTCATCTGCAGATTCTTTTCGCCGTTCCATTCATTTTCATCGATCGTGAAAACGATATCGATTGGCTTTTGCTGTTGGAGAAGATGAAATTTATCGGCCATATTAAAACCGATGCCTGTGAGAGTGATATTGTTTTGTTTTAGCACAAAACGGATATGTTGTTCCTTCACTACTTTAGAGAAACCGGTATCCTTAACTTTTCTGGCAATAAATACCGGCCGCATATTTTCAGGGCCAAAGGGTTCCATTTGTGAAAGGATACTGTAGAAGCTTTCTGTTATTTCTGAGAACTGGATCTCTGCATCAATGATGATCTCGGGAATCAACAGGTCATCTGTTATGAGCCTACTCACTTCTCTTTCAAAACTATCTGCAAATGCCTGAACATTTTCGGGAAGTAGGGTCATGCCTGCTGCAGCAAAGTGACCGCCATATCCTAATAAATGTTCACGGCAGGCATGGATGGCTTCGTATAAATTAAAACCTGCCACACTTCTGGCAGAACCGGCAACGTAGTCTCCGCTTCTTGTGAGAACGATGGTTGGCCTGTAATAGGTTTCGATCAAGCGGCTGGCTACAATACCCACCACACCTTTATGCCAGTGTTCCTGAAAAACAACAGTCGTTTTTTTATTAGCAGCATGGGGGTCGTTCTGAATAATCGCCAGGGCTTCTTCTGTGATAGTGCTGTCTGCTTCTCGGCGGTCAACATTATCACTGTGCAGCATTTCAGCAAATGCAAGGGCCTTTGTGTCATCTTTCTCTACAAATAACTGAACGGCTTTGCGTGCATCATCCATGCGCCCGGCTGCGTTTACTCTTGGAGCAATCACAAATACCAGGTTGCTGATATGCATTTTTTTCTGAACACCCGCCAGTTGCATCAAAGCCTTGATACCGGCACAGGGGTTCTCGTTTACTTTTTTCAAACCATAAAAAGCCATGGTACGGTTCTCACCGGTTATAGGAACAATATCTGCTGCAATGGCTGTGGCAACGAGGTCGAGGTAGTTAAGATAAGATTCATCGGGCAGCCCAAGTTTTTGGGCAAGTGCCTGCATCAGTTTACATCCAACTCCGCATCCGCATAATTCTTTATAGGGGTAGGGGCAGTCGATCTGTTTGGCATTCAGGATAGCAACAGCCGGTGGTAATTCTGTATCCGGCAAGTGGTGATCGCAAACAATGAAATCAATATCCAATGTTTTTGCATAGGTAATCAGTTCCACAGATTTGATACCGCAGTCGAGAGAAATGATCAGGGTAAATCCGTTCTCTTTGGCAAAATCAATGCCGAGTTTAGATACGCCATATCCTTCGCGGTAGCGATGCGGGATATAGAAATCAGTATTACTGTATATGTTATGGATGAACTGGAAAACACTGGCTACTGAAGTAGTGCCGTCAACATCATAATCACCAAACACGAGTATCTTTTCACCTTTTTCGAAGGCGGCCAGTATTCTGGCAACGGCTTTGTCCATATCCTTCATCAGCCATGGATCATGCAGTTCGGTTAATTGTGGTCGGAAAAATTGTTTGGCTTTATCAAAATCATCGATACCGCGCCGGGTAAGTATGTGGCAGAGGGTCTTATTAATTTTCAGGGATTCCTGCAGGGCCGTTGATCTGGATTCATCGACCTGTAATATGTTCCATCTTTTCTGCATCAATAGGTTCGGTCAGTTGTGTAACGAACCAGTTCTTCGAGGGCTTTGCGGATATCCGAATCGGGGAATTGGTATAAGATGGTGAGGGCTTCATCGCGGAACGACATCATTTTTTCGGTGGCATAACGGATTCCGCCGCTGTCTTTCACTGCCTGCAGTACAAAATCTACTTTTTCTTTTTGGGTATTCTCGTTCTTAACGATGTAAATGAGTTTGCGCTTTAATTCGGGGGTACAGTTATTGAGTGTGTAGATCAGAGGGAGGGTCAGTTTTTTCTCTTTGATGTCATTACCGGTAGGTTTGCCGATATCGGTGGTGCCGTAATCAAAGAGGTCGTCTTTGATCTGGAAAGCCATACCTACTTTCTCGCCAAAACTTTTGAGCCTCTGCACATCTTCCGGATTCTCAAAAGTGGTAGAAGCCCCCGCAGCGCAGGCGGATGCGAGCAGGGAAGCTGTTTTTCCTTTGATGATATCGTAATAGATCTCTTCGTTGAGGTTGAGTTTGCGGGATTTTTCGAATTGCAGCAATTCTCCCTCACTCATGAGTTTAAAAGCTTCTGTTAAAATCTCAAGTACCAGATGGTCCTTATTGGTAAGGGAGAGGAGCAGGCCTTTCGATAAAAGATAGTCTCCTACTAAAATGGCGATCTTATTCTTCCAGAGTGCGTTTACAGAGAAAAACCCCCTTCTTTCCATGGAGTCGTCTACCACATCATCATGAACCAGGGTGGCAGTATGTACCAGTTCTACCAAAGAAGCCGCCCGGTATGTGCTTTCATTTACCGGCCCCCCCAGTTTGGCACTTAACAGAACAAACATGGGCCTCATCTGTTTTCCCTTCCTTTTTACGATGTACTGCATGATCCGGTCTAATAAAGAGATCCTGCTTTTTACAGCCTCTTTAAAGTGTATTTCGAACATGACCAATTCTTCTGATATAACCTTTTTAGCTAAGTTCATGGGTAAAATATGGTGCAATATAAGATTGATATGGGCAATATGCCCTATACAAGCAGCGTTTATTGACGTATTGCGGTCTTCACCTGAGATTTCCCGCAGTTAATTAATCGGCATAAAAATTGTACAATTCCCCCAATATGTATAATTTTGCGGAGTTATCCACAACGAATAATCATTTTTATTAATAAACATCACTATGGCAAGCAAAAAGTACATTTTAGTAGCAGCACTGATCGTTCTGATACAGTCGGTCGGATTAGCTCAAACAGACTGGGGGTGGGATTGGAAAGACACATCCAAAGTTTCCGTTAAAAACCTACCTCAGCACAATGAATTCCTGAACAACCAATACCCTTATCCTGCCATACCTCGCAGCCAGTGGGAATTAGGTCTCTCTTTAGGTAATTCACGTGTTATTGGCAACGTAGCAAACTATAAGTTTGGATACGGTGCCGGATTCACGCTTCGTAAAGCGCTGAACAATATGATCTCTTTAAGAGGAGGTCTTCTGTACCAGCAAAGTACCGGTATCAATCCTTACCTGAGCACTAACACTGCCGGTGACGGAACGATCGGAACTGCACCATACCGTGCTTTTGATGGTTATGGCGCTTATGCAGGTTACAAGCCAACCAATACTGCAGGCTCACAGAAAGCTTTTGCAGCTAACTTCCGTAACAAGAGCTACTCTGGTACTTTTGATATGGTTGTTTCATTGAATTCACTCAGCCACTACCGTGGTAATCCTAAATGGGATTTTTACCTGTTTGGCGGTTATGCACTCGTAGTTGCGGATGTTGATACCCGTTTGGCTTTAGGTGGTAACACAGCTACACCGTTTGATTTTACTACTGTAAACTTTACAGGCAGCAAATCAACTGTACAGGATGCTGTTAATACCTTGCTGAAATCAGCCAACACCGGTGGTTCAAAAGACAATTTTACCAATGCACCAGTAAGAGCCGTAAGAAATGATATCGGAACAGGTAACTACCTGATCAACCATTCACTTACCTATGGTTTTGGATTTGCTTACAAACTGAGCAATAAAGTAAACATTGGATTTGAAGACAGAGTAATCAACACCTTCAATGGTGATCAAGATGCATACAACACCGGTTCAAGCGACCTGTTGAACTATGCAGCTATTAAACTGAACATCAACCTGGGTAATAAATCTAAAAGAGTTGAGCCATTATGGTGGATCAACCCAAACAACTTCGTATACAGCGAGCTGAACTCACCTAAGCATATGAAAATGCCAAAAGTGGTTTTGCCTGATGCCGATGCTGATGGTGTAACAGACCAGTTTGACCTTGAGCCAAACACTCCAAAAGGCGCACCGGTTGATAGCCATGGTGTTTCTAAAGATACCGATGGTGATGGTGTACCAGATTACAAAGACAAAGAAGTGTTGACTCCAAAATCATGTTTCCCTGTAAACAATGACGGTGTGGGTTCTTGCCCAGAGCCAGCTTGTTGCAAAGAGATCAAAGACATGATGGCTAACTGGAAACCAGCTGAAAAAGCACCAGAATGTGCAATCGGTAACTTGCCAAGCGTACAGTTCAAAGGAAATGCTAAACTGTCTAAAGATGCAATGGCTGTTTTAAATACAGCTGCCGCTAAGATCAAAGCAAATCCAACCTGTAAAGTGAAAGTGATCGGTTACGGCACTTCAAGTAAATCTGCACAGCAACTGAGCTGGGAGAGAGTAAACGCAGTTATCAAATACCTGGTTGAAAAACAGGGTATCTCTGAAAGCCGCTTATTGTTCTTCTACGCACAGGATGGAGATGCTAACACAGTAGATCTTCAGGGAACACTGGAAGATGGTCCTAACACAGTACCTGCTCCACATCCAAACCTGAAAGGAAAATAATATCTCAGATCATCTGATTTAGATAGGATTAAAAAATCCCCGCTATTTAGCGGGGATTTTTGTTTTTAGCAGCAACAACTGAACAGGATCAAGATCCGAATAAATTGAAATGCAATTCTCCAAAATTCTGAAGTGAGGAAAGTTTCAGATCGGCAGCTCCCCATTTCTCATCTTTGATCTGGGAAATATGAGGCACTACTACACAAGCCATACGTGCGGCTTTTGCCGCGATCATACCGTTAAAAGAATCTTCGAAACAAATACACTCAACAGGATTGCTGTTCATTTTTGCCGCACAATCCAGGTACACCTGTGGATGTGGTTTACCATAGGGCAGTGCTTCTGCAGAGGTAGCCGCTTGCAGGTATTTTTGGATGCCAGTCATGTTTACAACAAGATCAATCAAAGCGGGTGGAGAAGATGTGGCCAATCCGATCCGGAATTTTTTTCTTTCAAAGAAATCGAAAATATAAGGTACTCCCGGTAGAATTCTTCCCCGGCGTTCGATCCTGTCGAGCACACCTGCCACAATCTTTTTTTCCGCACGGCCATACTCTTCTTCTCCGATATTAAAATACGTAAACCACCATTGCACAAATTCCTTTGTACGCAGTCCGGTAGTGGTTTTGTATTGTTCTTCGGTAAGGTCCACGCCGTATTGTTTAAATACTTCGGCTGCCGCTTCATTCCATAAAGGCTCGCTGTCTATCAGTAATCCATCTATATCAAAAATGACCGTATTCAATTCCATAATGCTGATTTGAGGCAGCAAAAGTATTGGCAGGAAGGATAGCATGGCAGGATGAATTGCCTTATTTTTAAATAATAAAGTCACATTTTCCTGACATTCCTTATTTTGCAAGGCTTGTCTAAACGAATGCTATGAGAATAATTGAACGTTTAAGATACATAAAGGTCGTTCGTTCAGTGGTATATGGTGTGGTGGGTGTATTCACCTATCCCGGTCTCGTACTCTTTAATAAGATCCGCATAGAAGGTACAGAACACCTGGAAAATCTGCCCCGGCAGAATGTGCTTTTTGTTAGTAACCATCAGACCTATTTTGCCGATGTGATCGCATTCATCCATATTTTTTGTGCGGTGAAATGGCGTAAACGTAACCGGTTAGGACTTCCCTATTATCTGATCAACCCATTTACGAATCTTTATTTTGTTGCGGCTGAAGAAACCATGAACGGCAGCTGGATCAGCCGCCTGTTTAAATCGGCCGGTGCTTTAACGATCAAAAGAACCTGGCGTGCTGAAGGGATGGATATTGAGCGGGCTCGTGATGAATCGGATACACATAAGATCAATGAGGCATTGGATAAAAGCTGGGTGATCACTTTCCCCCAGGGAACGACAAAGCCATTTGCACCCGGAAGAAAAGGAACGGCGCATATTATTAAGAATAACCAGCCTGTGGTGATTCCGGTGGTGATCAATGGTTTCTGGAGGGCATTCAATAAAAAAGGGTTGGTGTTTAAAAAGAAAGGATCGTTGTTATCCGTTCGTTTTAAAGAACCGATGATCATCGATTATACAAAGCCTGTGGAAGAAATTCTTGACCAGGTTATGGAATCTATAGAGCAGAGCAAAACTTATATGCTCAAAGGAAAGCACCATATCATGAACTTACTTGATAAATAAAAAATATCCCGGTTAAGGGATATTTTTTATTAGTCTTTTATAAAGAATGCTTTCAATTCATTGGCATCATCCGGTTTCATTTTTCCAGCCAGTACCAAACGCAGCTGTCTTCTTCTCAAAGCCCCGTCATATAAGCGAATCTCATCTTCTGTTTCAGGAATCACATGCGGAACGGCTCTGGGTTTACCATTTGGGTCCAATGCTACGAAAGTGAAGAAAGCTTCATTGCTTTCGTATTTATATTGGTGAAGCAGGTCCTCACCCCAAACACGGATATGAATCTCCATAGAGGTATTGAAAGCTCTGCAAACCTGTGCTTCAATATGCACCACATTACCCAGTTTAATGGGGTTCTTAAAACTCAGGTTATCTACGGAGGCTGTCATGCTGGGAGTATTGCAATGCCTGCCGGCTGCAATGCCAGCGGCTATATCCATCCAGTACATTAATCGGCCTCCCATCAGGTTCCCGAAGGTATTGGTATCGTTGGGGAGTACGAGTTCTGTCATTGATGTATGACTCTCACTCGCTTTCTTTGCTTCCATATGGTTGATTTACTGTAAAAGTAAGTTGTAATTATTTAATGACGGGTTGTGATGGTTGTGGGAACACAACCATGGCCGTTAATACATACCACGGCAAAAGGTCAGATCACCACCTGCACCAGTTTTTCCAGATAAGCATTGTCTACATCGGCACCAATACCGGGTGCATCTGTTAGTTGTAAATGCATGCCAGAATAAGTAACGCCGCCAATAACCGGATCAAGGGTGTGGCCTATAAGGCAGGTATCAAGATCATAGAACTTAACATTATCCTTCGCCATGGCAAAATGCACTTTGGCAGTTAATGCCACCCGGCTTTCCAGCATGCCACCCATCATACAGGCGATATTATTTTTTTCGGCTACTTCATTGATCAATAGGGCTTCATGAATACCACCACTTTTAGCGAATTTAATATTGATATAGGCGCAGGCATGGTTGCGGATGATTCGTTCTGCATCATAGTGTGTAAACACACTTTCATCTGCCATTAATGGGATGGGAGAAATTTTACACAATGCAGGTAATAACTCGTCATTCCATTTACGCATAGGTGCTTCGCAGAACTGGATATTGAATTGGCCCAGTTCAGTTAAAGCCAGAACGGCATCATCATAGCTCCAGCCCTGGTTGGCATCTATTCGTAAAATGATATCATTACCCACTGCCAGTCTGATCTGACGAATCCTTTCAATATCCTCTCTGGGTGCTTTGCCCAGTTTTACTTTGATCATGTTCACCCCCTTTGCTTTGAACTGAGCAGCTGTTTCTGCCATTTTCTCAGGAGTTCCGATACCAATGGTGAGATCACTTTCAATAGGTTTCTGTTTTCCTCCCAGGTAAACGTATAATGGTTGATTGGCTGCTTTGGCTGCCATATCGTAGAGTGCCAGGTCAAAGGCACTTTTGGCGGTATAATTACCGGCAGTGAAGAGATCAAGCTCATTCAGTCTTGCTTCAATATCAGCAGCGTCTTTGTTCTTCCAGAGTGCGGCAAAGTCTTTGGCCATTTCAAAACAGGTAGCTTGTGTTTCACCAGCGATCATGGGAAAAGCAGAGCATTCGCCTACACCGGTGATGCCTTCTTTGGTATGGATACGGATGAAAATATTTTGTGCATAATCCATGGTTCCGGTAGCGATGGTGAAAGGAATCATGGGAATGGAGTACTTGTATATCTCAGTATGGGTAATGATCATTTGCAAATTTCCGTATTTATGGGAAATAGTTTCAGATTTTATTCTGATCATTCACGATAACGGTATTATATCCTGATCAGGTTATGTTCCCTGAGAATATCTAATGTGAGCGGACTGCCTTCCTGAATGTTTTTATAATCACTTACCTCACAAAGGAAGCCTGCATGGTCGCCACCATCGAAGCGGGAGAGGACGGTTAATTCCATCACTGCCAGACATTCTTTGAGTATAGGGTAGCCCTTCCATTGGGTAAGCAGCTTTCTTTTTTCAAGACGGGCGATCTTATCAACATGCTTACCGCTTTTCTTACCCAGCAGGTCTACCAAACGATATTGAGAAGCGGCAAGCAATTGTAACACAAAACGGGGGTTAGCCGCTACATTCTGCAAAGTTTGTGTTCCCTCATAGATCCCGCATACAAAACGTTTGGGTTTCATACTGATCTGTGATGCATAGGTAATGATATGCATATTGAAATGCTGATTTCCATCACTGCTGCAGATGGAATATACGGGCAGATTTACTCTGTTCCAGGGGCGTTTGGGCATATGATTAAATGATATCTCGAATTAAGTACAACAAAATGAGCATGGCATTGTTTATGACTGCATAAATCAACTGTATGGAAATTTTAAAAGGGAAGAATGTATTGATCGCAGGTGCTACAGGTGGAATTGGTTCCAAAGCTGCCAAGCTGATCGCAGGAAGTGGTGCCCATGTGTTTATTACCGGAAGAAATGCTGAACAGTTGAATAGGGTTGCAGCAGAATGCAGCATTCCGGAAGCACAGGCATTTATCATGGATCTGTCGGATGCTGATTCGGTGAATGAAACAATACAAACCATTATAGATAGGGGGATCGAACTGGATATTGTGGTGAATGCAGCGGGTATCGGGATTATCAAACCCATGGAAAGCTTAACTACAGAAGATCTGGTAAAAACCCTGAATGCCAATCTGGTGGGTCCCTTCAACCTGGTAAAAGCGGTTTTACCGGGCATGAAAACAAGAAAGAAAGGGCTGGTCATAAATATTCCGGGTGTTCTGGGTAAAGTGCCGATGGCCGGGGCTGCTGCTTATAGCGCCAGTAAATACGGGCTTACCGGAATGATGCAAAGTATACGGGAAGAACTGAAAAGGACCGATATACGCATTACCAACCTCTTTCTGGGAGGTGTAGATTCGCCATTCTGGGATTCTATTGATCTTCGGGTACAGAAGGATAAAATGATCGTTGCGGAAGAAGCGGCCAAAGCTATCTGGTTTCTTTGTCAGCAACCTGTAAGCGGTGTGGTAAGCGAAATGGTGTTACAACCTTTCAATCACCAGGCGATCTGATTCAAAAAATATTTTACAGTTTTAGCCAAAAGCTTTTTTTACTTAGCGTTACTGACCGATATTCGTGTAACGAACACATGTTAGCATGAATATCTCCTTTGATAATACTGAAAATGCCTTTGCTTACAAATCCGATAAGGAACTGAAAGGCGCTAAATTCCTGTTTAGTACCATGGGCTTTTCCTGGTTTGTACAGATAGGAACCCGTTTAACGCCTTTTATCATGAAAACAGGTCTGCCTGTGCATGGCCTGATCCGCAAAACCATTTTCAAGCAGTTTGTGGGAGGAGAAACCCTGGAAGAGACAGCAGCCGTGGGTGAAACTTTAGGTAAATATGGTGTGCAGGTAATTCTCGATTATGGAGTGGAAGGAAAAGAAGGAGAAGACAATTATGATAAAGCTACCGATCAGTTTATCAGGGTTGTGAATTATGCTGCTACGCAAACCAATATTCCATTTATCAGCATCAAAATAACCGGTCTTGCGCGATTTGGTTTATTACAAACACTGGATGAAGCCCCACGTTTACGCAGCGGGATCCATGATCATGAGGAAGAAGTGGCAGAGTGGGACAGGGTTCGGGAAAGAATGTATACGATCTGCGAAGTAGCATCAGAAAAAAATATTGGTGTATTGATAGATGCAGAAGAAAGTTGGATCCAGGATCCGGTTGACAGACTCTCTATGGAAATGATGGAGATCTTCAATAAGGAGAAAGTGATCGTGTATAATACGATCCAGTTGTATCGTCACGACCGTTTGCATTTTTTGCGGATCTCACACCAGATAGCCAAGCAACAGGGTTTTAAACTGGGCATGAAACTGGTGCGGGGTGCTTACATGGAAAAAGAGAGGGAACGTGCATATGATAAAGGATATAAAAGTCCGATCCAACCCGATAAAGCGGCTACGGATCATGATTACGATGAATCGGTAACCTATTGTATCGAGAATATCAATGATATTTCTGTGATCGTGGCTTCACATAATGATGAAAGTAATCTTCTTGCAGCCCGTTTACTGGATGAGAAGGGTTTACCCCATAACCACCCGCATGTTCATTTTTCTCAGTTATACGGCATGAGTGATAATATCACCTTCAACCTGGCCAAAGAAGGGCTGAATGTGAGTAAATACCTGCCATTTGGTCCTATACGCGATGTGATCCCGTATTTAATGCGCAGGGCGCAGGAAAATAGCAGTGTGAGCGGACAAACCGGCCGGGAGTTGTCGCTGATCAAGAAGGAACTGGCCCGGAGAAAAAGTTAGGAATTCACAGATTCTCCCCATCCATACCAGTATTCTTTCCCTCATCGCTTTTTCGAGTGTATTTTGCAGCCTATGCAGCAATACCAGCAATTACTCAGGCATATATTAGCCACCGGTGCCCAAAAGACCGACCGAACCGGAACCGGAACACTGAGCTGTTTTGGTTACCAGATGCGTTTTAATTTACAGGATGGGTTTCCGATGGTGACCACCAAAAAACTGCACCTGAAAAGTATTGTATACGAATTGCTTTGGTTTTTGCAGGGCGATACCAATATCAAATACCTGAATGAACACGGTGTAAAGATCTGGGATGAATGGGCCGATGCCAATGGTGATCTGGGTCCTGTTTACGGAAAGCAATGGCGTAGCTGGGAAGGGGCTGATGGTACTACAATAGATCAGATAACGGATGTTATTAACCAGATAAAGAAAAATCCGGATAGCCGGAGAATGATCGTGAGTGCCTGGAATGTGGCTGAATTGCCGAAGATGGCTTTGATGCCCTGTCATTCTCTGTTTCAATTTTATGTAGCCGATGGAAAACTGAGTTGCCAGTTATATCAACGAAGTGCAGATGTTTTTTTAGGAGTGCCTTTTAATATTGCTTCCTATGCATTGTTAACGATGATGATCGCACAAGTGTGTGGTTTGGAATATGGCGATTTTGTGCACAGTTTTGGGGATGTGCATTTGTATAATAATCATCTGGATCAGGCGCAATTACAGTTAAGCCGCGAACCTTATGCATTGCCTACTATGAAGATCAATCCGGATGTAAAAGATATTTTCAGTTTTCAGTTTGAAGATTTTAGCTTAGAAAATTATCAGAGTCATCCGCATATTAAAGCGCCGGTGGCGGTATAAGTACGAAGTACGAATTTTGAAGTACGAACTTGGTTCGCTTACAGAAATGCTCGTACTTCGTACTTCAAAATTCGTACTTCAAATGTCTATTTCTCTCGTTGTAGCTGTTTCCACAAATAATGCCATTGGTAAGAATAACCAGTTGCTATGGACACTGCCGAATGATATGAAGTTCTTTAAGAACAAGACCTGGGCCATGCCTGTGGTGATGGGAAGAAAAACATATGAAGCTTTGGGGAAACCCTTAAATGGCAGGTTCAATATTGTGATAAGCAAACAGAAAGATTTTAAACCCGTAGGCACTTCCGTTGTGGGTTCATTGGAGGAAGCCATTAAGATGGCTTATGCAGCGGATTATAAGGAAGTGATGATCATTGGTGGCGGACAGATCTACAAACAATCCATGCCTATAGCAGATACTTTATACCTCACCCGTGTAGATGCAGTGCTGGATGGAGATACTTCATTCCCGGAAATTGATACGAAAGAATGGGAAATGATCTCCCAGGAAACACATACGGCTGATGAGAAACATGCGTATGCGTATCATTTTCAGATCTGGAACAGGATCAAAAGATAAAGAGCTATGCTGGAGTTTATCAAGATCGCATATTGTGTGAGTATTCCCTTACTGTTATTGTTATCATTCATCTCCATTGCAGATCTGAATAAACATGCGATCAATCTGATATCGCTTACCAATATTTTACTGATCGGGTACTCTTTTTATCTCGGCTGGCAGTTATTGGCAATGTACCAACTCGCCAAACAATTCTCCGGAGAACACCATGGATTAACAGAGACCAATACCGGCCTCCTGTTCAGAATGGGGCTTGTAATGCTCTTGCCCCTGCTTTCATTGCATACCCGTATGCGGCGTAACCGAATCTTCTCATTTGCTTTGCTGGTACTTCTTTTCTGGGTATTTCCACCGTTTTCATGGAATGTATATGGGGTGGGGTATAAGATACCTGCCTATTTTTGTCTGCTATGTTCTGCATATGCTTTACTTTGGCTGCTGAACCAATTACCACACCAATCCCGGCCGCAATAATGTATTCACCTTTTCAACTGGGTGCCAGGTACCTGAAGTATACTATCACTGCTCTCAATAGTAAGGGCCATGGGATGCATTCGCCTTTTGTATTTGATTTTATTACCAAAGTGTTGAATGACGACAGAAATTTTTATGCATATGGATCTATTGAAAATCTTCGGCAGTTATTATTGCTTGATCAAAAAGAATTGGTGATTGAAGATTTTGGTGCAGGCTCAAGGGTAAAAAAGGAGAATACAAGAAAGATATGCGATATAGCAAAGTCTTCCCTTAAGCCAAAAAAATTCGGGCAATTATTGTTCAGAATTGTTGATCATTATTCTCCGGCTACGATATTAGAACTGGGTACCTCACTGGGTATCACAACCGCTTATTTAGCTTCGGCTAAAGAAGGTTGTTCTGTAACAACCATGGAAGGCGCAAAAACAGTAGCGGCAGTTGCGCGGAATAATTTCGAAAAACTGCATCTTACCCATATTGAAATGGTGGAAGGCAATTTTGATGAAACCCTTTCTCCTTTAGTAAGCAAACTGCGTTCTATTGACCTTGCTTTTGTTGATGGCAATCACCGTTATGAGCCAACGGTAAGATATTACAGGGAATTATTACCGGCTGTGCATGAATACTCGATACTGATCTTTGATGATATCCACTGGAGTAAGGAAATGGAGCAGGCCTGGGAAGCCATCAAGGCCGATGATGCCGTAACTTTGAGTATCGACCTGTTCTTTATCGGATTGGTGTTCTTCCGGAGAGAGCAGAAAGTAAAACAGCATTTTACGATCCGGTTTTAATATGCGATTCTGTTTTTGTTTGGTGATGGCCCTTTTTACAGGCCGGTTCTCATCGGCCCAGGATTTTTCTGCCTGGGAAAAAAATACATTCATTTGGCATCAGTCATCCCTGCCATACCGTTTATTAGTTCCGGCAGCTGACCTGTCTAAAAAATATCCCCTGGTCATTTTCCTGCATGGTGCTTTTGAAAAAGGAGATGACAATGAAAAGCAACTCAATATTGGTGGTCTTTTTTTTCTTCGCGATTCCATTCGAAAGAATTATCCGGCTTATGTGTTGTTCCCGCAATGCCCGGAAGACGATTCCTGGGCTTATTTTGAAAACAAACTGGATTTGACGACCGGTAAAGCGACCGATTGGAATTTCCCTTTTGCAAAATACCCTACGCCTGTGGTTTCTCTTCTCAAAAAACTGATCGATTCCTTTGCAGCTTCGGGAAAGATCGCTGTAGACAAAATATATATTGCCGGTTTATCGCAGGGCGGCATGGGTGTATTGGATCTGAGTGCAAGATACCCTGAAACCTTTGCTGCCGGTATTGCTATGTGTGGTGCCGGTGAACCGATGACTGCTAAATTATTCGCCGGTAAAGTAGCGTTATGGTTATTTCATGGCGATAAGGACCCGGTTGTTCCGGTAGATTTTTCGCGTGATTTTTACAGAAGGTTGAAAAAAAATAATGCAAACGTTCGCTATTCAGAATATAAAGGTGTAGAACATAATTGCTGGACAAATGCGTTTGCTGAACCTGAATTAATGAGGTGGTTGTTTGATCAGGGGAAAAAATGAATTTCGTGAGCCGTTGATCGTGAGACCAGAGTAGTAGAAGCCAATTTTTAATTCTTAATTTTTAATTTTTAATTCTTAATTGGGGCTTTCCCCTTCTAAGTATATTTGAGCCATGTCATTACCCCTGCCACTCTTACAATCTCTTTCAAATGTTCCAGGTTTTCATCGGGAAACATTTGAAGCGGTGCATGCGTCGGGTGAGCAGGTGACTTCCATTCGTCTGAATCCGGAGAAGCCCATAGACCAAGGACCATGGACCCTGGACAATAACAAAATTTCCTGGTGTTCAGAAGGCAGGTATCTCAGTACAAGGCCATCATTCACATTCGATCCCAGTTTTCATGCAGGTGCTTACTATGTGCAGGAAGCCAGCAGTATGTTTCTCTGGCATGCAGTGAAGGAAATGTTGGGTACTGATACAAAGAAGAAAGTATTGGATCTGTGTGCGGCGCCGGGAGGTAAGAGTACTTTATTGGCATCCTGTTTTTCGGATGGATTGGTAGTAGCCAATGAAGTGATCAAATCAAGAGCCGCCATATTGGTAGAGAATATAACCAAGTGGGGAAGTGATCATGTGATCGTTACGAATAATGATCCTTCACATTTTCAATCATTGCCCGGTTTTTTTGATGTGATGGTGATCGATGCTCCCTGCAGCGGCAGTGGCTTATTCAGGAAAGACCCTGGCGCCATTGAGGAATGGAGTGAAGATAATGTACAGCTCTGCAGCCAGCGCCAGCAAAGGATCCTGGCCGATGTATTGCCCGCTTTGAATGAAGATGGGATCCTGATCTATTCTACCTGTTCTTATTCTGTGGAAGAAGATGAAGCGATCGCGGATTGGCTGGTATCGGAAATGAATATGGAGAGCAGGAAATTGAATGTGGATCCTTCATGGGGTATTATTGAAACCAACTCTCCGGATACCAATTCATATGGATATCGTTTTTATCCTGACAAGGTAAAAGGCGAAGGATTTTTTATGGCAGCATTTCAAAAGAAAACCGGTGTGGAAAGGGTCCGATTAAAAGAACAACGTTTACCCGAGCCCTCCAAACAGGAATTACCTATTCTTCAATCTTTTCTATCAGTTCCGGAAAACTTTAGCTTATTCAAGCAAGGCGAAGCCATCAGGGCGATTAAACGGGTATGGCTCGCAGATCTTCAGGTTTTGGCAAAATGCCTATATATTAAAAAGGCCGGAATTGAGATAGGAACCATTAAAGGAAAAGATGTGATACCCGCACATGAACTGGCACTTACATCTTTAGGCCGGAATGCATTTACCTCAATCGGGCTTACGGAGGAGCAGGCTTTACAATACCTGCGAAGAAAAGACCTTGTTTTGAGCGATGCTCCCAAAGGATGGAACCTGGTTGGTTATGGTGGATTACCCCTGGGTTGGGTGAAAGTTTTACCCAACCGCATCAATAACTATTATCCTGCAGAATGGCGCATATTAAAAGAGTAAATTTGCCATATTCTAAACTGAATCAAATGAAGAAACTCAGTTGGCTGCTTGCCTGTTTTTTTACACTATCTCTCAGTGCCCAGGAAAAATTTGTCCTGATGGGCAAAGCCCCCGATCTGTACGTGGTGCATACAGCAGATGGAAAAGAAAACCTTCAATCAATCAGTATTCTTTTTGGCCAGTCGGTGAGCAAACTGGCGGCTTACAATAGCCTTACGGCTTCTACCCCTTTGGCAAAAGGAACGGCCGTGAAGATCCCTGTTTCGAAAGACAATATCATTCAGCAAAGAACAGAAAGCGGTGCGCCCGTGTATCATATGATCGGGAAGGGTGATAATCTGTACCGTATCAGTCAATTGTATAATAAGGTGCCCATCAATACGATCAAAGACTGGAATGCCATGAAAAGCGATGTGGTGAAAGATGGACAGTTGTTGATCATAGGGTATATGGTTAATGCGCCAACTGCAAAGGCAACATCGGTGATAGTTGCCACAGGTAGTGGAAAAACTGAACTAAGGCCTGATCCGTTAACCAATGATCAGGCTAAGAAAAATGATCCAAAAGCTTTTGTACCCGTTGGGCAACCGCTTGACAATTATGAATATGAAAAACAATTAAAATTAAAAGAACAAGCTAAGGCAAGAGAAGATTCGGCAAAACTAAAGAAGTTGGAAGCCAAACCCGACCCAAAGAAGGATATCCCTGCTTTTAACGGAATCAACACGCCGAATACAACACCTGAAAAAAAATATATCGACAAGTCGCAACCGCTTCTTCCTAAACAGGCACCTGCTAATCCAATAGTAGCTACAGAGCTGATTAAAACACCTGTAAAAATAAATACAGAAAATAAATCTACTGCCAAAGCTCCCGCGCCTGTAACAAAGCCGGCAGAAAAAGCCGATTATACTCCTTCAGAAGGAGATGAAGGATATTTTGCTTCAGCCTATGCGCAGCATCCGAAAGAAGCGGCACAGCAGTTTCATTCAGGAGATGCAGCAGTGTTTAAAACCATCAGCGGCTGGACTGACAGAAAATATTATGTATTAATGAATGATATAGAGCCACGCACCATTGTTCGTATTACCGGCCCTGCCAACAAAAGCATCTGTGCCATGGTGTTGGGTCCATTGCAGGAAACCAAGGGAGCATCCGGATTATTATTACGCATCAGTAATTCTGCTGCCGCAGCTTTAAGTATCACCGATGCGAAGTTTACTTTAACCGTTACTTATTTTGAATAAATGAAATTGAAAATGAAAAAACTGAGTGTATTATTTTGTTTATTAACGCTGTTAATGGGAAAGTCATTATTGGCGCAGGATGGGCTACCTGCAACTGATTTTGAAAAAAGGATCAATGCGCAAAAACCACAATTGCTGGATGTAAGAACAGCCGGTGAATACCAGGCAGGGCATTTAAAAAATTCCCTTCAGGCTGATTGGTTGAATAAGGACCAGTTTGCAGACAGGATCAAATACCTTGATAAAAATAAACCCTTGCTGGTATACTGTGCATCCGGTGTACGAAGTGCTGCTGCTGCTAAATGGTTATTGGATAATGGCTTTAAAGATGTACAGAATTTAAAAGGAGGATTAACCGCCTGGAAAATGGAAGGCAAGGGAGTGGAAGCCCCGGCTGCCAAAGCTCAGATGAGTCTGGATCAATACAAACAATTATCAGCTTCTAATGATATCGTTCTGGTTGATTTTGGTGCCGAATGGTGTCCGCCCTGTAAAAAAATGGAACCGGTATTGGCACAACTGGGAAATGAATTACCCAACAAATATAAATTGGTAAAAGTAGATGGGGGAATGGATATTGATGTTATGAAAGCCCAGAAAGTAGAAGCAATTCCCGTATTCATTATCTATAAGAAAGGGAAAGAAGTATGGCGTAAGCAGGGCGTGGTGGAGCTGGATGAGTTAAAAAAGCAGTTGTCTAAGTAAACAAAAATATTGTTATGAAAAGTGTGAAGTAAAAAGTAGATTTCTACTTATTACTTCACACTTTTCTTTATAAAGACCTCTGTGTAACTTCTGATCTCTGTGTGCTCTGAGTTGAAAAAGAATAATATTTTGAAATGCTAAGTCTGTTTTTTTTCAACTCAGAGGCCATGGAGGAATGAAGGTTCACAGAGAATTGATTCGGTAGCCGCGAAGGAAGTCTTCAACAAGCATTCTTTTCTTTCCTTCTAACTGCAGGTCCATAATGTGGATATAGCCATCCTTACAGGAAAAACTGATAAAAGTTTTTCCGTCTGAAAATACTTTACCTGCTGGGTGACTATGGGCTGTAGTTTCTTTTTTGCTCCGGTAAACTTTTAAGATCTTATCGTCCAGTTTTGTTAAGGCACCCGGAAAAGGGGAAAGGCCTCGGATAAAATCATGCAATATGACAACGGATTGATTCCAATTGATCTGACATGTTTCGGTAAATATTTTTGGTGCATGCTTTAACGTTAACTGGTCACTACCTACAACTGACGATTGTGCCAGTTCCTGTAAACTGCCTGCTGCCAATCCTTTTACCGTTTCCACCAATACGTCTGCTCCGATCATTTTCATTTTGTCGTGCACTTCTCCTGTTGTTTCGTCTTCACCGATCGGGAAATTTTTTTGTAAGAGGATATCGCCTGTATCAATTTCGTGTTTCAGTTTAAAAGTAGTAACGCCGGTTTCCTTCTCACCATTGATCACGGCCCAGTGAATTGGAGCCGCCCCGCGGTATTGGGGTAATAAGGAACCATGCAGGTTTACCGTGCCTAGTGGCGGCATATTCCAAACGATCTCTGGTAACATGCGGAAGGCTACAACAATCTGCAGATCGGCTTTTAAAGCTCGCAACTGTTCTACGAATTCGGGGTTCTTTAATTTTTCGGGTTGGAGAATGTGTAATCCTTTTTCAACAGCATACTTTTTTACGGCACTTTCTGTCAGTTTCATACCCCGGCCGGCCGGTTTATCGGGAGCGGTTACCACACCCACAATGTTGAAACCTGCCTGCACCAAAGCATCTAAAGAGGCAACTGCGAAGTCGGGGGTGCCCATGAAAACGATACGGGTGTTTGTGGTTTGTGGTCTGTGGTCTGTGTTTGGCATGGGGCAAAGATAGCAGGACAAGGTTTATTTGTTTACTGGTTTATTGGTTTATTGGTCTAAGGCAAAGCACGGTTATTTTTCTTAAGCCTTTTATGCTACCCATAAACCGATAAACCAGTAAACCAATCGACCTCCCTACTGAAACGTACTAAAAATCAACATTTTCATCATATAAACATGTTCTGAAGCAGAAAATTATCCTTAAATCCCCGTCTTTCTTGAATTTGGATTGTACTTTTGGCGGCGGAAAACGGGTTTGTTTTTTCTTTGTTGATTAGTGTTACTTCATTTGAAGTGTGCGACGCAACGGAAGGCGAGAAAAGATCAGGAGCCGGTGCCCACATTATTTCAATTTCAAAAAGTAAACATGCAACAGGTAAAAAAAGGTGATACTGTAAAAGTACATTATCATGGTAAGTTGACAGATGGTTCTACATTCGATTCTTCAGAGGGCCGCGAGCCACTGGAATTTGAAGTAGGCGGTGGTATGGTGATCCCGGGTTTTGATACGGGTGTTACCGGAATGGTGATCGGTGAAAAGAAAACCATCCAGATCCCGTTTGATGAAGCCTACGGCCCCAAACAGGAAGACATGATCATGGAATTTCCCAAAGACCGTTTTCCGGCAGACCTCGTACCTGAAGCAGGTATGCAGTTAAATATGAGCAACCCTCAGGGACAGAATTTTCCAGTAGTAATCGTAGAAGTAAAAGATGAAGTGGTGATCCTCGATGCCAACCATCCACTCGCCGGTGAAGACCTGGTGTTTGATCTGGAACTGGTAGAGATCAGTGGTGGGACACCTTTGATTATTATGCCGTAGGATTAATTAGTAATTGGTAATTAGTAATTTCTAATAACAAAGCCTGATGAATATCATCAGGCTTTGTCTATTTAAAGCAGTAAGCACCTGGTATTTATTACTAACTACTAACTACTAATTACTAATTAAATCATCTTCTCGGCATCCAGAACCCTAGCCAAACCCCACAAATCCCCCATCCTGCCAGTGCATCAACTAAATGGGCTCGAACGTCGAAGATCCTGTACCAGATATAGGTGTTGTAAGGTTCATAAATAAAGATGATGAGGCCGGTAAAGAGGCAGGCCATGAATACATTCACAAATCCGGGTTTACTCCATTTGCCGATGATCCAGCAAAGCAGCCATACCATGAACATGCTGGCGATGAGTCCGCGGAACATATTCATATACATATCGTTCATGGTTAAATTGAAGGTCTTGTGGTATTGGATAAAAGCCCAGGGCTTACCTAATCCCTTCTCACCGGCTTTATTGGCTTCTTCAAAAGAAGTGCCCTTGGGTACAGTAGGCAAGAGATAGCCACCTTCTTTCTCCAGCGTGGCATCCAGGAATTTCATAATGGTATCCTGTTTGGCGGTATAATCCTGAGCGGGACGATGGGTATCGAGCATGGTCCAGGATAGTGTTTGCCAGATAAAGATGAGTAAGCCTCCAACAATAGCGCCGATCAATGATTTTTTCATATGGGGGTAATTTGTTTAGGAAACAAAATAGAAAACAGAATTCGTATTTGCAATAGCTGAGGATTTTTCTTTATTTGTGCCGCTTGTGTGAAAAAATGAATATGGCCTATCTTTCCGGAAAAATAAGCGATGCTGTCAGGATATTCTTACACAGTTGTAGAGCGTTTCATGAATTATGTACAGATAGATACACAGAGTGACCCGCAAAGTGAAACACACCCCAGTTCGGAAAAACAAAAAACATTATCGCATTTGCTTGCTATTGAATTACTGGCTATGGGTATTGCCGATGCGCATGCAGACGGGTTTGGCTATGTATATGCAACTATTCCATCCAATACGGATAAAAAAGTGCCCGTGATCTGTTTCTGCAGTCATGTAGACACTGCGCCTGATTGCAGTGGAACAAAGGTAAGACCGATACTGCATAAGAATTATAACGGAGCTGATATCATTTTACCGGATGATACGAAACAGGTAATAAAAGCAACCGACTATCCTTATCTGAAAGAACATATCGGAAACAATATTATTACGGCAAGCGGGTTAACCTTATTGGGAGCAGATGATAAAGCCGGCGTGGCAGAGATCATGGATCTGGTGAATTACCTGATGATGCATCCTGAGGTCAAACACGGCACTATTAAAATATTATTTACACCCGATGAAGAAGTAGGACAGGGTACAGCCAAGCTGGACCTGCAAAAACTGGGTGCTGATTTTGCGTACACCATGGATGGAGGTGAACTGGGAACATTAGAGGATGAAACTTTTAGTGCTGATGGAGTTGTTATTACTATTAATGGTGTAATAGCTCATCCCGGTTACGCCAAAGACAAAATGGTGAATGCTTTAAAGATAGCCGGTGAGATACTGGCCGCCTTACCAAAGAATGAATGGGCACCGGAAGTAACTGAAAAAAGAGAAGGTTTTGTACATGCGTTGCGTGTGGACGGGCTGGCGGAAAAAGCCACGCTTGAATTTTTGATCCGTGATTTTGAAACAGCTAAACTTGCGGTACATGAATCAAGATTAAAAACACTGGCAGAAAACATACTCAATCAATATCCGAAAGCAACCATGGATTTTGTAGTGCAGGAGCAATACCGGAATATGAAAGAAGTGTTGGATATGCATCCACAGATCATTCAATATGCAGAACAAGCGTATCAAAGGATCGGACTCAGTTCTGTGAAAGAACCTATACGAGGTGGAACAGACGGAAGCCGGTTAAGTTTTATGGGTTTGCCCTGTCCGAACCTCTTTACCGGCATGCAGGCCATACACAGTAAACATGAATGGATAGGTGTTCGGGATATGGAAAAAGCGGTGGAAATGCTGGTAGCACTGGTACAGGTTTGGGAACAACATTCACCCCTTGCGTAAATCGTGTAATAAATAGTTGATTCCTGCGACTAACCTTATATTCTTAGTAACTTACATAAAATTGTCAGCCATGAATTTTCTTGCAGACTACTGGTGGGTATTAGCCGGATTATTTATCCTTTTCAGCGGATTGGTTACCGTTACCCAGGGTAGCATCGCTGTGATCACCCTTTTTGGAAAATACCGCCGTGTATTGAGACCCGGATTGAATTTCAAGATACCTGTTATTGAACAGGTATTTAAAACCGTTAGCATTCAAAATCGATCGGTGGAATTGGAATTTCAGGCGGTAACGCTTGATCAGGCAAATGTGTATTTTAAAAGCATGTTGTTATACTCTGTGATCAACCAGGATGAGGAGACGATCAAAAATGTAGCATTCAAATTCATTAATGATAAAGACCTGATGCAGGCATTGATCCGCACTGTGGAAGGAAGTATCCGTGGATTTGTGGCCACTAAAAAACAGGCAGAGATCTTATTGCTGCGCAGAGAAATTGTGGAGTTTGTAAAAGAACAGATCGATGAATCGCTGGAAAGCTGGGGTTATCATTTACAGGATCTGCAGATCAATGATATCACTTTTGATAAGGTGATCATGGAAAGTATGAGCAGGGTAGTAGCCAGTAATAACCTGAAAGCCGCAGCAGAAAATGAAGGACAGGCTTTACTGATCACCAAGACCAAAGCAGCTGAAGCAGAAGGTAATGCGATCAAAATATCTGCCAATGCAGAAAAAGAAGCGGCCCGTTTACGTGGACAGGGTGTAGCACTCTTCCGTGAAGAAGTGGCCAAGGGTATGAGCCAGGCTGCTGAACAAATGAAACAGGCCAATCTGGATACCAATGTGATCCTTTTTAGTATGTGGACAGAAGCCATCAAAAATTTTGCAGAAGTAGGCAAAGGCAATATTATTTTTCTGGATGGTAGTCCGGAAGGCATGGAAAACAATATGCGCCAGATCATGGCCATGGTTAAGATGAAGGAGATGCAGAAAACGACGTAGGAAGAGGAACAATAGAACAGAGGAACAAGGAACAGATGATCGGAGCGTAATATTTTTCTCTGCTCATCTGTTCCTTGTTCTATTATTTATCTGTTCTATTATTCTTTAACGGGTTTATAAACCATATTAATGATCATAACTAACTACCCTTGAGATCTGCCATACGCTGTTTTTTTTCTGCCAGATCATCAGGAACTTAAAAGTGCCCAATTCTTCTTTTCCGTTCTCTATGTGGCGAAACTCATGAACACCAATTTCAATGGCGCCATAATCTTTGATTGGGTGTACTTCCAGACTTCCTTTTACCAGTTTGCGATTGAGTTTATTTACGCTTTTAAAATTGTTACTGAAGTTTTCAAATACGGTCTTATAGGAGATCAAACCTCCGTTATCCTGAAACCATTCCAGGTCTTCGGTAAACATGGCTTGAAATGTGGTAAGATCCTGTTTGTTGAAAGCTGTGAACATGAGACTATCTGCGCGGGCGATCTCGTTATATAGTTCTTGGGATGTCTGGGCCACTTTCTTTTCCTGGGCCAAAGCAGCATGCATCATAGACAGTATCAAAGCAGCGGATAGCGCAAATACAATTTTTGTTTTCCGGATCATCAGTTTGTTTTTAATAATACTAATATACCCGATCAGGTATTCTTTCCATATTCATTTCTATAAATGGCGATAATCAGGGATAGAATGGGAGGGAGCCAATTCAGAGAGGCTCCGGAATTTAAACGGCACTCTTTTTCTCCGTTTCTCTCTAAGCGAAACCGGACAGTCTCAAAGTTGGTGCCGCCTGATTTCCATAAGAGAGAAACGAAGGGAAGAAGAAAAAAAGGAGGTTGAGAATAGCTTGAAATATTGTACCCCGGGCTGTCTAAACAAATTTTTGTATAAGGTCTGTTTCTTTCAGGATCTCCGATAAAGCTTCGTATAAACGATCCAGGTCTTTTTGGGAACTGAACACCTGTATCGAATATCGGATAAACACATGCTCTTCATGGGGCATTACGGGTATCTCTATTTTGTATTTTTCGTAGAGTAATTGTTTCAGTTTTACCGGTTCCGATGTTTTGATAGGGATACTGCACATTTGTCCTAAAAATTCATCTGTAACAGGACATAAGGGTTGCGAACCCACCAGATCACAAAAGCGCTGGTAATTTTTATGTGCCAATGCTCTGCACTCGGCAGCTCTTTCGGGCCAGTTATTTTCAGTTAAGAATGCAATATTTTTCGGAACCGTGCAGAATGCAGAAAAATCTCGTGTACCCTGCATCTGGTGGTAATCGATGAACTGCGAATGAGAAGGCGCTGCGCTTTCATAACCCCAGCTAACGACTAATGGATCGAACATGGATTGGTGTTCTTTTTTTACATACAAGAATGAACAGCCTTTGGGGGCACACATCCATTTATGGCAGGCACCGGTATATACATCTGCTTTAAGTGCAGAAAGATCTAAGGCAATATGTCCGGGTACATGTGCGCCATCTACGATCGTGAACAAACCTTTCTCTTTCGCGATCTCACAGATCTCTTTCACGGGGAAGATCAGAGCAGTGGCACTGGTGATCTGTCCGATGAAAATGGCTTTGGTATTGGGTGTTAATCCTTTAAAAAAATCTTCAATGAATTTTTCTTTGGTTGTAAGTGGCAGTGTTATTGGTTGACGAACATATTTTGCTCCCGCTTTGCGACAATAATAATTCCAGGTACGGTCCAGTGCGCCGTATTCGAGATTGGTGCTGAGTATCTCATCGCCGTTTTTTAAGGGAAAACTTTTGGCAATGATATTGACGGCATAGGATGGGTTGGTGGTAAACACAACATCATCTGCAGGGCAATGAATATAAGCACCCAGTGCCTCACGCGCTTTTTTTAAATAAGCAGGGCCGGTTACCGTTATGAATTGAACAGGCTCTGCTTCCAGCTCGCGCTGAAATTGCTGGTAGGTTTCAAAAACGGGTTTGGGGCAGGCACCAAAAGAGCCAAAGTTTAAAAAAGTGATATCTGGCCTTAACAGGAACTGAGTGCTGAGTGTGTTATTTTCCATGGAATAAAAATAAGGGTTTTCTTATCTGCGAAATGAAACAGTGCCTTTGTGCCTTTGTGTGCAATAAAAATCTCATACAATGGTACGGTTGGGAGGCTTAAAAAAGGCTGAAAGAATGCAGATTTCATTGAAACTTGTTATATTAGGCTAACGCTTTGCCAAATTTAAACCGATTGCTATGTCAGTTACCACTGCTGTAAGCCCTTCCGCCATTCAACAATGGATAGCCCTTAATGTGGATATTGAAACCATCCGTGAGGAACTACGTAAACACGGGCACGACGATCAAACCATTGAAACCCATGTTGAGGAATTTAAAAAAGCAAAATATGGGAAAAGGCAGTTTACCGGTTTTGTATTAATGGGCTTGGGTGCTTTCTTAGGCTTTATCAGTTGTTTGCTCAGTATATTGAACCCGGTTCCTGAATTATATTATTATATCCTGTATGGTCTTACTTCCATTGCTATCGGGATCATTTGTGTGGGGATGTATTTTGTGTTTGAGTAGAGAACAGAGGAACAAGGATCTGAAAGGGAAGAATATTGAGTAAGGGATAATGAATGTTGAAGTTTTTTGGCTTCAACATTTATTTTTTGTAGCAGATCATGAATACCTGGTCGGTGTAGGTATTGTCATTTACGCGGAAATAATTCTTTGCTAATCCGTAGTGTTCAAATCCTGATCTTTCATAGAGGCGGATGGCGGCGGTGTTGTTGGCAACGGCGCTTAGGGAGATCTGTTCTATGCCCGTTATCCGGAAAGCTTCTTCGATCGTGTGTTGAACCAGTTGTTGGCCAATACCTTTGCCGTGATGGTTTGGGTGAACATACATTTGAATCAATTCGCCGCGGTGCATAGTACGGGTTCTGCCCTCACGTATAAAACCGCAGAGTCCGATACAGTCATCACCTTCAAAAGCACCAAACATAAACACATTCGGATTTTCTTCCTGCAGCATGGATTCCATGAACAGCACAGGTTTTACCACTTCGTCTTCATAAGTAGTGCCAAATTTATCGGGGAAATGGTAGAGGCAATCTAAACGCGCTTTGCGGTAATCGCTGCTGTTTTGTGGACCAAGTAATTGGATGGTAATCATGATGCCATTTTGATATCCAAAAGAACAAAATCTTATTCAATGGATAATTGCCATTTATCATAAATCTTACCGAGATCAATGCCACAGGCCTGGCTGATAAGGGTTGGAAATTCTTCCAGCGTAAAAGGCCGCTTATTTTTTTTGCTCCATTGGTACAGGTAACGCAATACATCTTTCATAGATTTTTTTCCGGAAGATTTTTCTTTCAGGTGAGTATCCATTTCCAGTGCCATTAATGCACCACGGGAATAGATTCCCTGGCCCAATCTGAAATCTACCGAATACTGCGTTGAAGCAGTTTGAGACAATTGTTGCAGTCCCATCTTTTTGATCACCGGGGATGTTCTGTATACATTGTTTTCAAACCTTGTTCTCATAGCCGGCAGTTTCAGCGTATCAAACGGCAGAAACCACATAAATCCTTCATTGAACCAGATATTATTAATAACCGGCGCAATTTCCTGTACAAAGGGGCGATAGGCATCACCATACGAACGTAAGGGAATAAATGAGTGGCCCATGTGGTGTAAGAAAGTTGGCAGGGTGCGTATCTTTTGTTCTTCACTCATAGCTGTTTTCCGGATAGCCGATACATCACCAAAAAATGTGGAACTCTGCAGATGCTCCATACCAAAAGGCGGAGCATTGCCGGGTTCGGCCGGGATAGCACTGCGAAGAAAGATCGTGTAATTTTTAAAAGGAACTTCACCAAAATAATCATTCAGGATAGCCATACTGTAAGTTCCCTGCCAGCCATAATCATCAAGATACTCTTCCTCTGTTTGCGCATAGGATACGATGTACAGCGGAACCACAGCGGCAAAAGCTTTTACCCTAAAACGCGGTCCAAGGAATAATTGCCCATCTGCCAGTGTGTAATAATTATCTGCCACAAATTGTATACTCCCTTTTCCGGGTTGGGTAGCAGGTGTATGGCTGGAAAAAACGGGCCAGGTATCAAAGGTCTTCACCTGGCATTCTGCAGGTTGTAACTGGGTGCCATCTATCCATCCCAGGATTGAATAATTGAGTAATCCTGCAAAACCTGAACGTATTATGGATGCATCGGAGGGAGCCATTTTTCTTTCCATCCTGTTAAGGTCTATTTCATAGGCTATATAGGTGATGGTCTTGCCGGTATCGTTCATATACCAACGTGGGGCATCTCCGGCATCTTTTACCATCGGAACCCTTTCGCCATCGGAGGTTACTGCCGTTAATTTACGAATGAACTGGTCGTATAAAGTAATTCCATACGTGCCAGGTATGGAACGTGGCATCACAAAACTCAAAGGTGCTTTTTGTGACGAAGCGGGTTTGATGGTAACCTGTATATTGGAAGAAGAACTATCCAGGTAAGTGATCGTATACTTTACCTGTGCATGCGCACAAAATGAAACAAACAATAAGAAGATTGCCGAATAAAATTTCATAACGCTAATTCTATTTGAAATATAATATCGAATGATGATAATCTTTTATCAGCAGTACTAAACAAACCGTTCCTTCTTGAGAGATTTGTTTGCACACAAAGGCACAGTTTGCTTAATGCTTTTCTGATAAGTAGTGTTTTCGCAGAACATCATCTCCATATTCATTCCCTTTTTCTCTCCAGATGGTATGTATATGATTGGCTACTCTTCTTGGGCCACCATTGTTATCAAATTCAATTAAAAATGTTGGTCCGTTCAGGATATAATAATGCGGCTCTTTTTCTGCATACTTACCAATCCATCCAAAATAAATATTGCCTACACCTGCTTTCAGGATCTTATCATATTCGATCATGGCTTTGTCGTATTCCATATTGAACACATACTCACGGATAATATACTGCAAAATGGCCTGTTGTTCTTTGGTCATTTCACTGCCTTTCAATCCCCAATAATCTACCAGGCGTTTACCACTTTCGGCAGCGGTAATAATATCAGCTGGCACTTCAGAACTCATAGTAGCTTTTGTTTGCTGTGCAGGTGATAGTTTGTGAATGAGTGCTAAGCCCAGATCTTCTTCCTGGCCCAATACACGCAGCCCTGCATATTCCATGATCGGATATTCTGCCGGGTCTGTGCCCACAAACCAGGGTGTTACCGATAATTTTTCTTTGATAAATGTAAAGTTCACAGATAAATGATGACCCTCAACCTTATAACCCCAGATACTGTCGTTCGGATTGCCAAAGAATGCGAGGTAATAATTTTTGGGTGACCATAGCAGGTCTCTCATGAATTTATACGTTGTATCATTGATCTCTTTGCGATAATAAATGGTATCCATAAATATATTCAACAAGTTATCCAGTTGCATAATACTACTTGCTTTGAGATAGCCTTGCGAACTGAGAGAAGTAGATAAGAGGCGATGAAATAATTTACGCTGTTCATCCGTCATATTGCCAACACTCATTCCTGATCTGGCCCGCAAACCCACAGGAAGATTATTCCATCTTTGTCGGCCGGTATCGTTGAACGTAAGTACTGCGAGATGTTTATGGAGATTGTCCAGAGTATTTACAAATGCGATCGCAGCCTGTTTGATCTCGGCCTGGTAAGCCTGTTGGCTTTGAGATCTGAAAGGGGATAAGCTAAGGGTTAGAAACGCGAGTAAAAAAGTTGTGTTTTTAAGCATAGCTGTGGTTAAAGGTGTTGGTTAAAGTAAACAATCACTTCTGAATCTCATAGCCTTTTATGAATTAATACTACTCAAGCCGCGCCTTTGCGTGCAAATTTTTAACGCAGAGGCGCAAAGGCGCGGTTGTAAACTCTCAAAATTTATGATTTACTTGTTTTAGCAGCTTTTTTTCCCATGAGATCCGCTTCCTGCTCCAATGTATTATCATCATTAATAAGCTCCCCTTTCTTCATCTGTTTGGTGGGTTCTACCCGGCCTTGCTTTTGTTGTACTACATGCCAGGCTTCATGTGGTAAATGTTGTTCCTGATCTGGTGCGGGATGGATATCGGTGCCCCGGGCATAAACTATTGCCTTTAACTGTGCGGGCTTGATGGAATTGTAATGGATCTTAACATCATCCATGGCACAGCCGCTCAGGTTTTCTATCCCGGTTTTTAAGGGTTCGGGGAGGCCGGTCTTTTTGGGTTTTTTGATTGGCATGGTTTGAAGTTACGAAACTATTGCCTCTGTGTAAACCGTGAATCATATAAGAATTCGGGGAACATATGTAAACACTGGCAATTTTTATTGACTCAATTTTGTAGCATCAAGTTTCATATCATTTTAAAAAGCACTATCATGGATACGAAAGAGTTGGAGCACTTACCCAAAAAGGATGGCAATATTGAAAAAGGTACTGCCCATATTATTGTAGAATTGATCGAATACGAGCATAATGCTGTTGTGAGTAAGTCGATCATGAAGCGAATTACAGGGTCTATCAATGCTATGTCGTTTGATACCGGTGAAGGACTGAATGAAAAGATTTCTCCTTTCGATACGTATGCCCAGGTAATTGACGGAACTGCGGTGATCGTGATTGATGGTAAGACCACAAAATTGAATACCGGTGATGGAATTTTGATTCCGGCTCATAAGTCAAGCCATATCAAACCTAATGGACGGTTTAAATTGATATTAACGGTGATCAAGAGTGGGTATGAGGATTGATCAATACTTACTTTGCCTTAGTATATAAATCAAAGCTTACTCTGCATTGGGTCCTTTGCGGTTCATTGCGCACTTTGCGTTATGGCTCGAAGGAAAGCTGTAACGCAAAGTGCGCAATGGACCGCAAAGTTCGCAGAGGGAGTTCAAGTAGGAGAGACCTCCTTAAAAACCTCAGTTTTATTTTATTTGCAGAATTTGCCGGAATACGGGTTGAATATCTTCGGAAGAGACAATCTTATTCATTGAATGATATTCCAGATAAAAATAGAACCCATTGTGACTACCATACGTGGTTAACAGGTAAGATGTATCATCCTTGAATGTTTCCTGCTCAATTAAGTAAGCATCCGTTTCTATGCCGTAGATAAGAACCTTGATCTTTTTCTGAGAAAAACTTTTTTGTTGATTTTTTATCTGACGAGGAATGTCTTCAAAGCTATTTCTTACGCTTTCCATGGAACTGTTATACTGCCATGTAAAACTTGATCCATTATAACAAGTGACATAGCCCCAACTGGCTGTTTTCTGGCCTTTCTGAAGTGATGTGGAATACGCACAACAATTGGGAGGAAGATTACCATTGCAATTTTCTCTTGGCAAATCATATACAGTTCCGCAAAACGGGAAATAGACTTTGCTGCTGATCTCTATAGATGTGGTATCGTATACTCTGGAACTTAGGGAGTCGCCCTTAAAACTGGCCTGTCCGCGGTGCCCCGTACAGGATGCATAGAGGATAATGCAAAAGGATACGATCAGTAGCCGCATAACTTTATTAGATTAATATTTTGGCAACGTATAGAACTACCCATACTCAGCGAAATCCGGGGGGAGATATTCCTGTAGCCGGGTTGGCCACAAATGCCAAATTACAAAAGCCAGATCAGAAATCCTACAGTTATTGAGCTGGATGCTGATCTGGCTTTTGTAAAAACTTTGTTAGCGCTTCGTTGTTTTAGTTCAGTTAGATTTCGCCTTTATAGTTTGGATCGAAGTCCACCATCCATTCAATACCATATTTGTCTCTGAACATTCCAAAATAGGAACCCCAGGGACTGTCAGAAATAGGCATTTCAATTTGTCCGCCTGCCGAAAGTCCATTGAATAATTTGTCAGCTTCTTCTTTGCTTGCTGCGCTGATCACAATTTTGCTTCTGTTCTCATTTTCATTGGTACGGCCCAATATTTCAGGCACATCATTAGCCATTAAAACATTTTTACCGATGGGTAAAGCAATATGCATGATCTTATTCGCATCATTTTCTGAAACGGTAAATTCATCACTTGCCAGATCTTTGAAACGCATTATTTTGGCGAATTCTCCGCCAAATACTGATCTGTAAAAGTTGAAGGCTTCTTCTGCATTGCCGTTGAAATTAATGTGTGGGTTGATGCTTGCCATGGTTTTATTTTTTGGGTGCAATTCAAATATACTGCTTAACTGCAAAATTGATAGGATATGAAAGCGACAAAATGGAGGTCTTTTGCGTCAAAAGGTATCTTGTAATAATGACTAACGGTCAAGCATTGAAGCAGTTGGTGAATGAGTTTCCGTAGCTGATTAAAGTTATAAAAGATCATGATATCTTCTTCTGCCGCTCAGAATTCCTTCAGCCGGAACTGATGCTGGGATATTTGTTGCAGTTGAAGAACCTTATTCGTAAGCCCCAATCGCTACAATGCATTGTTAGCTGCATGTACTTTCATTTTCGTTATAAGTCAATTCTTTGATTTTTTGGTCATTTCAACTATGTGAGCTTGACACTTTAAAATCACATCTCGACCTGCATTTTCAAATTTATTTGGGGATAAGATATTTACATTGCCGTTTAACTTATCTTCTAACTCTAATTTAAATCGATTCATTGCTAAACAGACTATTGTATCTTCAACTAATAACATTCACCGTTATAAAACTCCTGACTAAATACTTTTGATTGACTTATCAATGATGAATCAAGATTGCCATTAGAAATCATCTTTCCTACTAACACACTTAGATTTTTATATGTCGCAATTCGCGTGTCTTTTAAGATGTCAATTTCTTTTTGATTATTATACCAAGCAATGATTCCTGTAATAGCTCCAACAATTGCAATAGCAAATGTTCCAATCTTGATTACCTTTTCTGTATAATCTTGTTTTTGAATGTTTACTTTTTTTGACGTCATATTAATTCGTTTTTATAAAAAAGTACTCATTGAATTGTTTTAGTTTAGTTCCATATGTTCGATCCCTTAACCTCATATAAGTTATTTTTTCTCGTTGAATAAAGTCAATCTCAAATTGGTCAAAACCCTCTATTTTTAAAATTGCTGGTACTGGCTGGTTTTGCAGTTGTATAGACCAATTCAAAGTATTATTTTTATTACTTGTATTGACGATTACGGTTTTATTGGCAATAAATTTTAATAAATCGCCTTTACTTAGACGATTTGAAAACATTAATTTAAGACTATCCAACTTCCATGATTGGCTGCCTTTTGAAATTAAGAGCTTTTCATAGTCTTCTATGGATTGTGCTTTTGAAAAAAGACTAAAGCAAATTAAAGCAGGAAATAGCCACAGTTTTTTCATAGATGATGTTTTATTTATTAATATTACTGGATTGCATTGCCACTAACAATAAATATACGCAACTTTTCAACTCAAATCAATCCCTCAAATCAAACAAAAGATTGATTATCAATAAACAATCTTTGCGTTTTTTGGGTAGCAGAATTCCGCATAAAATTTTATCTACCCCAAAAACGCAAAGCTCAAATAGCCGTCTTCTTAAAAAACAAAACCTTGATCATATCCGCCGTAATCACATACAATGTTAAGATGCCTACAATTACGCCAAGCAGTTTAAACGGCGGCACTACAAAGCCGAGGTCTTTGGCAAATGGCATAAAAGGTAAGGCAAGGGTGATGGCTAAACATACAATGCTGAGTGTGATCAATAATTTGCCCGGCATACTTTTTAATAAGGATTTATGTGTGCGTACCACGTATAGAATCAACAATTCGGTACAAATTGATTCTATGAACCAGCCGGTCTGGAAATGTGCCGCATCGGCTTTAAATATTTTATAGAGCGCATAGAAGGTAAGGTAATCAAACAGGGAACTATGCAGTCCGAATACGAGCATGAAATTCTTAAGTTGTTTCAGGTTCCATTTTTGCGGCACTTTCAATTCATCTTCATCCACATTGTCAGATGCCACGGCCATATAGGGGAAGTCGGTGAGGAAATTGGTGAGTAAGATCTGTTGCGGCAGCATGGGTAAGAATGGTAAGATCAATGAAGCGCCTGCCATACTGAACATATTGCCAAAGGTTGAACCTGTGTTTGTGTAAATGTATTTGAGTGTGTTTAAAAAAGTACGTCTTCCTTCCAGTATGCCGGCATTGAGTACGGCCAGATCTTTTTCCAGTAAAACTACATCGGCGGCTTCTTTGGCAACGTCTACGGCGTTATTGGTGGAGATGCCTACATCGGCTGCGTTAATAGCGGCTACATCATTTATGCCATCGCCCATATAGGCAACCGTATTACCCGCTTTTCTCAAGGCTTTGATGATGTTCTCTTTTTGTTGTGGTTCGATCTCGGCAAAAACATTGGCACGCTGAACCTGCGGCACCAATGCATCAGAACTCATCTTTGAGATCTCTTCACCGGTAATGATCACGCAGTTCTTCAATCCCATTTTATCTGCTATAAAAGTGGCCACCAGTTTATTATCGCCGGTAATGATCTTTAGGGCTACACCGTTCTTTCTTAATTCTTCTATCACTTCAATCACTCCTTCTTTTGGCGGATCGAATAAGAGTACAAAACCTGCGAAGATCATGTTCACTTCATCGGCCTTGCTCAGGTCGTGCACTTTATCGGTAGGCTTATAACAAACCCCGATGGTTCGGTAGCCTTGGTTACTGTATTGTTTATAGAGATCGTTGATCTTTTCTTTTTCGTTTTCAATGGGGGTAACGCTTCCATCGGCCTGTAATACCTGATCGCATTTAGCCACAATGTTTGCCAATGCACCCTTGGTAACGATCTGTTGCTTACCGTCTTTCACCACATTTACACTTAAACATTTGCGGATAAAATCGTAGGGGATCTCATCTGTTTTGGTATAGCCATCGGTGCTTACACCGGTAAGTCCGCGCAATGCTTCATCCATCGGATTGGCAAAACCACTTTCAAAACTTGCATTCAGAAAAGCCAGCAGTTTTACGGTAACATTTTCTTTTCCATCAATGCCCACCGTATCCGATACTTTTAAAACACCTTCTGTTAATGTGCCTGTTTTATCTGAACAGAAAAGATCTATCTCGCCCAGATTCTGTATGCTCGATAATTTTTTAACGATCACTTTTTGTGCCGCCATTCTTTTGGCACCGGCACTCATGGCAATGGTCATAATGGCGGGAAGAAGTTCCGGAGCCATACCAACCGCCAATGCCAGACCAAATAACAAAGAATCAATCAATGGGCGGCCGAAATAAATATTCACAGCTAATATGATCACTGCCAATACAATGGTGATCTGCATTAAGAGGTAACCGAATTTCTTGATACCAATTTCAAAAGC
Source organism: Chitinophagaceae bacterium (assembly GCA_947455605.1). Taxonomy (GTDB): domain Bacteria; phylum Bacteroidota; class Bacteroidia; order Chitinophagales; family Chitinophagaceae; genus Sediminibacterium. Next base: position 119 of record CANGOX010000015.1, on the reverse strand, counting down.
AGTTTCTTCTGCGGGTTTCGAAAGACTGGCAGAGATATTTCCAAACACGGTATCTTTTCCGGTTAATACGGCAATGGCTTTACCTGATCCACTTACAATACTGGTTCCTTCAAATAAGG
>CANGOX010000014.1 GCA_947455605.1 Chitinophagaceae bacterium | reverse complement strand
TATTCAGAAAGATCAACAATCAATGGGTAATTGTGGTAGACCACAGCAGCTGATGTAATATTTTACACAATACAACGACTTATCTATAAACACAAGTAAACCCAACAACCATGACACTGATTATATTCGGCATCCTTTTATTGATTGCCGGTTCTGTTTTACTCAGACAAAGAGAAGAATTACATAAGCTGGCCAGCGGGCTTCGTATCGCCGGTATTTCATTGGCCGTATTAGGCTTTCTAACAGCTTCCGTTAAGCAAATAGATGCGGGACAGATTGGTGTAAAATCCCTGTTCGGTAAAGTAGATGACGAGATCCTTACCAGCGGCCTGAACCTGGTAAATCCCCTGGTGGATATTAAGATCGTAGATACCAAAACACAGAATTATACCATGAGTGGTATTCACGATGAAGGCGATAAAGCCGGTGATGATGCTATCCGCGTTTTAACCGCAGATGGATTGGAAGTAGTGATAGACCTGACTGTTCTCTACCGGGTGATAGCAACAGAAGCACCGAGGATCGTTAAAGAAACCGGTCTGGATTACCGCGACAAGATCGTTCGCCCTTTAACACGTACCAAGATCAGGGATAACTCTGTATACTTTACAGCGATCGATCTGTATTCAACCAAACGTGACCTTTTCCAGGGCCGCATCTTTAAAAGCATAGAAGAAGATTTCAAAAAACGTGGACTGGTACTGGAACAGTTACTCGTTCGTAATATTACTTTACCCGCTACCGTAAAAGGTTCTATCGAAGAAAAGATCAAGGCAGAACAGGATGCACAGAAAATGGAATTTGTGTTGCAGAAAGAAAAACAGGAAGCTGAACGCAAACGCGTAGAAGCTCAGGGCATTGCCGATTACCAGAAGATCATCAGTTCTGGCCTTGGTGATAAACAGTTACAATACGAACAGATCCAGGTAATGAAAGGACTGATCACTTCACCCAATGCCAAAGTAATTATCATGGGCGGCGGAAAAACACCGGTGATACTAGATACAAAAGATTCTAAAAATTAGTATGGCAAGCTATTCAAAGAATACATCGTCTTTCAGCAAACAAACTGCGCCTTCGTGCCTCTGCGTGCCAAAAAATTCACGCAAAGACGCAAAGGCGCAATTTTTTGTTCTGATCATATTTTACTGCTAACCTGAGAATTTATCTGAGTAACCTGCGATGACATCAATTTTCCAAATACCAGGTGCCCACACGCAACGCCCACCACGGAAGAAAAAATATCAAGATAATCAAACGTTCGCCCGAAGATGGGGATCAGTTGAAGATATTCATTGATGATAACCAGCAGTAAACCAAATGAACAGGTAAACGTAAGATCTGCCTGTGAATGTAACCTGAAATAACGCTGAAAGAACCAGCAGGCACCAAAAGGCAATAAGAAAGAACCGATCAGGTTAGGTGCAAATCCCACAAGGGGTTTAATAGTATGCGGAATATGTATGTATGGACGAATAATGAATTTAATAGCCCAGATCAACAGGGTTCCGGATATTACCATCCATTTTGAAATATTCTTCAGATACATACCGTTCTTATCAAATTATTATTCAATATAAGAAAAACCCTTTGAATAGGGTATTCTCCCATGTTAATTTAAAGGAACGATCTGGATAAAGAAAAGTTACGCATCAAAATCAATAGGCTTACTCCATAATCGGATCACCCACCAGAGAAACGCGCCAAAGCTTAGTAGAAACCAGATATAGAAAAGAATATTGCCGGTAGTAATCTGCTCGTGCACAAAAGCAAGATCATACATAATACCCAATGTACTGTTGATCACCATCCAGAGTAAACCTACGGAAAGGGTGTTTAAGATGCGTATCAGATATTGTCTTACTCCAGGTTCCATATACCCAACCCCCTAGCCCCCTGAAGGGGAAATTTAAAAAGTGATAATACTGTAAATCTTACTCAAAATTATGATAACGCAATACTAACGTAAATGTTTTCTAACTCTCCCTTTAGGGGGGTGATTAATCGAAGCTCTGATTACTTGCCGCTGCTAATTTCAATATCCTGTCGAACTGCGCCGGTGTCAGATCGTTGTAGAAATAATAGATAGGATCCACGGGTATCCCGTTTCTATGTACCTCGTAATGACAATGCGGGCCCGTACTCTTTCCGGAGTTACCTACATAACCGATCACTTCCCCACGTTTGATCGTTTCTCCTACCCTTGCTTTTATTCGAACCATGTGGCCATAAACGGTCTCGTATCCAAAACCATGACTCACTACTACACGGTTACCCAAACCACCGGTATTAAACCCGGCATCTTTCACACGACCATCGGCTGTTGCATAGATGGGTGTGCCCATAGGAGCTGTAAAATCGAGTCCCATATGGGCCCTCCGGTCTTTATAGACCGGATCGATCCGGTAGCCAAAACCCGATGCGATCCGGTTCAGGTTCTTATTACTGATGGGTTGTATGGAAGGGGTTGCCGCTAATAATTTTTCTTTATTCTTGATCAGACCACTGATCTCATCAAAGGATTTTACCTGGTAAGCTGTGCGCAGCGATAAAGTGTTCAATTGAGCTGCTATACTTTTTACCAGTTCCGATTCACCCATACTGGCTACCAGTTTTACCTCGTTCTTGGCTTCCATATCCTTTACACGGGCACTATCGGGTATGGGTAAGCTACCGAAGATGGAACGGTACACATTATTGTCGCGGTTCTCTATCTCAGCAGTTTTCAATTCCAGCTGTTTCAGCCTTTCCATAAAAACACTGTAATTATTGGAAAGGTCTTCATTTTGCTGGCGAAGGTATTTCTCCTTGGGAGAATCGATATAACGGAAAGCCACCGCAAAAATGATCATCCCGGTTACAATGGATGCCGCAATGAACCCGATCAACTGCAATAACCTAACCCGAAGCGGTGTTTCCAGCTTCTCGTAACGCAGGGTATGGGTATTATAGTAGTATTTGACCTTTTTCATCGTTAGCAGCGCTTTCACGGGGTAATCGTGAGTCGTGAGTCGTCAGTCGTGAGTGAGAAACAGAGACTGAGATCGCTAAACTCACGATTCACGTCTCACGACTCACGATGGCCGATTCCCGCCCTATTTCCTTACCTTTGATGCCCCTAAAAAGCGTTCAAATATAGTTTCAAAGAGCCTAACTTTTTCTTTAAAATTTTTCGAGAGATGATGACCAGCGCCGAGATACGTAAACAATTCCTTGATTTCTTTGCTTCCAAAGGGCACCAGATCGTGCCTTCGGCACCCATTGTGGTGAAGAACGATCCTACCCTGCTCTTTACCAATGCAGGTATGAACCAATTCAAGGATTTCTTCCTCGGCAATAAAAAACCGGCCAGCCCAAGAGTGGCCGATACCCAAAAATGCCTCCGCGTAAGCGGTAAACATAACGACCTGGAAGAAGTGGGTGTAGATACCTATCACCATACCATGTTCGAAATGCTGGGCAACTGGAGTTTTGGGGATTATTTTAAGAAAGAAGCCATTGCCTGGAGCTGGGAGCTGCTTACCGAAGTCTATAAACTAGACAAGAACCGTTTATACGTAACTATTTTTGAAGGCGATGCCAAAGAAGGCCTGCCCAAAGACGAGGAAGCTTTTACTGAATGGAAAAAGGTAATTGCCGAAGACAGAATACTGCTCGGTAACAAAAAAGATAATTTCTGGGAGATGGGAGATACAGGCCCATGTGGCCCCTGCACAGAAATTCATGTGGATTGCAGAAGTGATGAAGAAAGAAAAAAGGTAGATGGCAAAACACTCGTGAATAACGACGACCCGCAGGTGATCGAGATCTGGAATAATGTATTCATGCAGTTCAACCGTTTAAAAGACGGAACCCTGCAACCCTTACCAGCACAACACGTAGACACCGGAATGGGTTTTGAAAGACTGGTGCGTGTGATCCAGGGCAAGCAAAGTAATTATGATACCGATGTATTCACAGGTACAATTGCAGCGATTGAAAAGATCACAGCCAAAAAATACGATTACAGTGATCGTAAAGAAGACATTGCCTTTCGCGTATTGGCCGATCATATCCGTGCCATCGCATTTACCATTGCTGATGGACAATTGCCTTCCAATAACGGCGCAGGTTATGTGATCAGAAGGATCCTGAGAAGGGCCGTTCGTTATTATTATACTTATCTCGATTACAAGCAACCATTATTATTTCAACTGATGCCCTTATTGGCCAAACAGTTCGAAGAAGTATTTCCTGAGTTGACCAAACAATTGGATTTTGTAACTAAGGTTGTACGGGAAGAAGAAGATGCATTCCTGAAAACACTTGATAAAGGATTGAAAAGAATTGATGATATCATTTCAAATTCATCTAAAGAGATCGAAGGAAAAGCTGCATTTGAGTTGTTTGATACATTCGGGTTTCCCATCGACCTTACAAGATTGATCGCATCAGAAAATAATTTATCGATCGATGAAAAAGGTTTTGAAGCTGAAATGCAGCAACAGAAAACCCGCAGTAGGGCAGCAGGAACCGTAGATACAGAAGACTGGGTTGTATTGATCGAAAATGGATTAACTGAGTTTGTAGGCTACGATTCCCTCGAAATAAAAAGCAAGGTTGTTAAATACCGGAAAGTAAAAGCCAAAGGAAAAGAAGCTTATCAATTGGTATTGGAAGCCACTCCTTTCTACGCAGAAAGCGGAGGACAGGTTGGCGATAGAGGAGTTTTAGATTTTGATGGAGAAGTAGTGGCTGTTATTGATACGAAGAAAGAGAATAACTTAATTATTCAGTTCACAGAAAGCTTACCGGCCAATATTCAGTCACCGGTAGTGGCTAAAGTGGATGTAGTTACCCGCCAATCTACTGCTGTACATCATAGCGCTACACACTTATTACATGCTGCACTCCGTAAAGTTTTAGGAACGCATGTGGCACAAAAAGGAAGCCTGGTTAATGAAGACAACCTTCGTTTCGACTTCTCACATTTTGCCAAAGTATCTGAGGAAGAAATGGCACAGATCGAATCTATCGTGAATGAAAAGATCCGGGAGAATATTCCCGTACATATCAAAGAAATGCACAAGGATGAAGCCATTGCCCTCGGTGCCATGGCATTGTTTGGAGAAAAATATGGCGATACCGTTCGTGTAGTGATCATCGATCCGGATTATTCCATTGAATTATGTGGTGGCACCCATGTTTGCTCAACCGGTGAATTGGGCCTCTTCAAAATAACACACGAAACCGCAGTTGCCGCCGGTGTTCGCCGGATTGAAGCTGTTAGCGGAAAAGCATCTGAGGAACTGGTGAATCATCAATTCGCCGAGATCCGTGTAATTCGTGAATCCCTAAAGAACCCGAAAGAACTCAGCAAAGCTGTTGAATCACTAGTAACTGATAATAACGAATTAAGGAAACGCATCGAAAGTCTGGAAGCCAAACAACTTCTGGTGATCAGCAAGGAATTGTTACAGAAAACTGAAACTGTAAATGGAATTTCCTTTATCGGCGCTGTTGTTGAAGTGAACACGGCAGACAGTCTTAAAAAACTTTGCTTCGAATTAAAAAGCAGCCTCAACAACTATGTAGTGGTTCTGGCAGCTGCCATCGATGGCAAAGCGCAGGTAGCCGTGTTACTCGATGAAGCAGTAAGCAGTTCCAAAAACCTGGAAGCTCCCAAGATCATCAAAGAACATATATCTGGACTGATCAAGGGCGGTGGCGGCGGACAAAAAACCCTTGCCACAGCGGGTGGTCAGGATGCCAGCAATCTGCAACAGGTAATTGATAAGGTCAAATCCCTTTTATGATCATTCTAGCCGCTGATTCGCAGATTTTAAACCTAAATCTGCGAATCAGCGGCTTTCTTCCTTATATCATTCCCCCCGCAGTGATTGTGTCCTTACAATCACCTTCCTCAAACCATTAACCATTTTTAACATTTCCGAATTGTTTCGTATTTGGCAAAACCCCTACATTTGATCTACCAACAAATTCGTAGATCAAAAATTTGCCATTATGAATACCAGAATTGTACCCGCCGCTCTGCTGGCTCTTTGCGTTACTATTGGCGCATCTGCACAAACCAAAGAGAAAGCCCCTTCGGCTAAACCCAAACAGGAAAGTATTACTATTCGTAAAAAATCGGATAGTAAGGAAAAAGTAACCATCGTTATCGACGGCGACAATATTACCGTTAACGGTAAACCCGTTGAAGACATGAAAAGCGAGGATATTGAGATTCTCCGCAACAAGGGCATTGGTCCATTAATGCCAAGGATCAAAGCAAGAATTGCACCTATGATGAACGGCGGCATGAAAATGTTCAGAGACGTAAGCAACCGCGCCTTTCTGGGAGTAGTTACTGAAAAGACCGACAAGGGGGCTAAGATCAATTCTGTAGAAAAAGAAAGTGCTGCCGAAAAAGCAGGATTGAAAAAAGACGATATCATTACCAAAGTAGGTGACAACAAGATAGAAGGAAGTGATGATCTGTATGAAGCGATCGGCAAATACAAACCAGAAGAAAAAGTAAGCCTTACCTATCTCCGTGATGGAAAAGAATCCACCGTTAATGCCACTTTAGGTAAGAACGCATCTGACAGGGTATTCAATTTCAACAACAAGGATTTCAACTTTGATAATAAAACATTCAAATTTGATAACAAGGATTTCAATTTTGATATGCCAAGGATTACAGGCCCTAACAATATGAATATTATGTACAACCGCAAACCCAGACTGGGACTGGAAATACAGGATTTAGAAGAAGGTAAAGGCGTAAAGGTACTGGATGTTGATAGCGATACTCCGGCATCTAAAGCCGGTTTGCAAAAAGAGGATGTGATCACTGAAATTGATGGTGCCGCTATTGCTTCTGTTGATGACCTGAGAGAAAAGATCAGGGAAAAGAAAGAAGGCGACAGTTTCAAAATTACTTACCGCAGAAATGGAAACTTACAAACGGTCGATATCAAATTCCCTAAAAAATTAAAGACCGCCGATCTCTAATGGGATGGTACGCTCAAGGCGGCCTGAACCATTAACTAAATAATCATACCCACACCTATTTTCGATTTTTTCTCATGTTTATCTACCGCGCTATTCTTAGCGCGGTTTTTTTATGGGTTGGTGCGCTCAAATAGACCTGAACCATAAAGAAGCTCCGTTGTTTACTGAATTACTAACCCCAACCCATAAACTTTATCCATCAATCACACACCATGAAAAATTTACTTCTCGCTTCCACCCTACTCATATCATTTGTGTCAAATGCCCAGGTATACAAATCCAAACAACCCCTTGTACACACATTCTCCATTGTGGCCCGTGATGAAAAAACAGGCGAGATGGCGGTTGGCGTGCAAAGTCATTGGTTTAGTGTAGGCACAGAAGTGCCCTGGGCAGAAGCAGGCGTGGGTGCGGTAGCCACACAATCTTTTGTAGACAAATCCTATGGCCCAAAAGCATTGGCCCTGCTGAAAAAAGGGTTTACGCCTCAACAGGCATTAGACAGTTTAACCAAAGCCGATCCGGGCCGCGATGTTCGCCAGGTAGCCATCATCGACACCAAAGGCAATACAGCCGTACATACCGGAAAGAACTGTATACAGGTTGCCAAGAATATCAATGGCTATAATTTCAGTGTACAAAGCAATATGATGCTGGGTGATAGTGTTTGCGAATACATGTCCCGGTCTTTCAGTCAAACAGCCGGAAAACCACTTGCAGAAAGAGTACTGCTTGCATTGGAAGCAGCACAGAAAGCAGGCGGTGATATACGTGGTATGCAGGCTGCTGCCATTATTGTGGTGCCGGGTATCATTACCGAAAGCTGGAATAATCATTCGGTCGATCTTCGTGTAGATGATTCACCGCAGCCCCTGAAAGAATTAAGAAGGCTCTATAATGTACAAACCGCTTATCAACACATGAACAAAGGCGATCTGGCCGTAGAGAAGAATGATATGAACCTTGCCATGAACGAGTACAATGCTGCCATGAAACTCTTTCCGGCAAATCTCGAAATGCAATACTGGACCGCTATTACCCTTGCCAATAACAAGCAGGTATTGAAAGCATTGCCCATGTTAAAAAGTATCTTTAGTAAGAACAGGAACTGGAAAGAACTCACCCGCAGGCTGCCACCGGTGGGTTTACTAACTGTATCAAGGGAAGATCTCGTTAAAATCCTGGCTCTATAAGCTTTTAATCATACAAAATCGTCTCTGAAATCTGCGATTAGGGCTATTTTTGCGCCAATATGGCTTTGAAAGATAAATACGAGGCAGTAATTGGTTTGGAAGTACATGCTCAGCTGGCTACCAACAGTAAATTATTTTGCGGCGACAGTACCGCTTTTGGTGCCGAGCCCAATACACATATCAGTCCTATAACCATGGGCCATCCCGGCACTTTGCCCAAGACCAATCGCAAAGCAGTGGAATATGCCATACGAATGGGTATAGCCTGTAATTGCGAAATTGAGAAAGACAATTATTTTGCAAGGAAGAATTATTTCTATCCCGATCTTCCCAAAGGTTACCAGATCTCGCAACATACTACGCCAATCTGTAAAGGTGGCCTAGTTCAAATTCACACCACTACAGGCAGCAGGAATGTTCAGCTTAACAGGATACACCTCGAAGAAGATGCCGGAAAAAGTATTCACGACCTCGATGATCAGTTTACCTGCATCGACCTGAATCGTGCCGGAACCCCTTTAATTGAAATTGTTACCGAGCCCGATATTTTTTCTGCCGATGAAGCCTGGCAATATGTAACTGAGATCCGCAGATTGGTAAGATGGATCGGAATCTGCGATGGCAATATGGAAGAAGGTAGTTTACGTTGTGATGCAAACGTATCTATCCGTTTAAAAGGTGATCCCAAACTGGGAACGAGGGTAGAAGTAAAAAACCTCAATTCGATCCGTAATGTTAAGAAAGCCATTGAATATGAAATTGAACGGATGATTGAATTGGTGGAAGCCGGGGGAACCGTAAAACAGCAAACCAGAAGTTTTGATGCTTCCAATGATACCACTTTCTCAATCCGTGATAAGGAAGAAGCCAATGATTACCGCTACTTCCCCGATCCGGATCTGGCTCCCTTTCATTTAACGGATGCATTCATTAACAAGTTAGGCGCAGCATTACCTGCATTACCCAATCAGTTGATCAAAAAATATGAAACAGAACTGGGCCTGAGTGAATATGATGCCAAACAACTCTGCGATGAAAAAGAGACTGCTGATTATTTTGCATCCTTAATTCAACAAACAACACACTACAAAGCCGCAGCAAACTGGATCCTTGGCCCCATTCGTCAATACCTGAATGAAAAAGGACTGGGCTTTGCAGAACTGCAATTATCCCCCAATCTTCTGGCAGATCTGATAAAATTAGTAGAAGATGGTAAGGTTAACTTCTCTGTTGCGTCTTCTAAATTATTACCGGTGGTTATTACTGAAAACAGTTCTCCTTTGGCCCTCGCCGAAAAGTTGAACCTGATTCAGGTAAGTGACACCAACGAACTCGAAACATGGATACAGGAAGCCCTGCAGTCTATGCCTGATAAAGTAAGCGAATACAAAAAAGGGAAAAAAGGATTGATCGGCCTCTTTGTAGGCGATGTAAAAAAACGCAGCAAGGGCAAAGCCGATCCAAAAATGGTCACACAATTATTAGAACAACATTTAAACAATTAGCACTACTCATATCCCTCCCTGGAGGGGTAAGGGGTGGGTAACTAACTATTATGAAAAAACTACTGCTCATTACAACAACAGTTCTCGCCCTTACTGCATGCCAGGAAAAAAAATTCGGCGCCTTCACCGTAAGCGGCAAGATCGAACATGCACCTGCCAAAAAAATATTTCTGCAGGAACTTCCCTATGGTGGTGAGCAACCTGTGATCCTCGATTCCGGCACATTGGCATCCAATGGTACATTCACTTTACGCGCAATGGGTAAAGAAGAAGCGCTGTACAGGCTGGTGATCGAGAACGGACCGGATGTATTACTGGTGAACGATGGCAAAAGCATCAAAGTAGGTCTTGATGTAAATAACTATCGCGCCTATATCGTAGAAGGTTCGGAAGCCAGCCAGAGTCTGCATGTATTATTTGAAGACTACCGCAAAAAAGATTCGGCCTTATATGCCACATTTAAACAGATAGACACATTACAGCAAGAGGGATCAGACGACAGTACCTTACTTCTTATCCGGAATAAAAGAGATGCCCAGATCAAACAAATGAACGGGCAGATCACTGATTTCATCAATCAGTCAAACAGTCCTGCAGCCCGTTATTATGCTTTGGGAATGGCTTCCCGTACCATGAATCAGGAAGAAGTGTTAAAACTGGTCAATGCATCTGCTGATAAATTTAAAGAACATAGTGGCCTCGCAAAGATCAAAGCCCTGTTAACCGTTCAGAAACCCGCTGCAACAGCTCCTCCTAAAAATCCATTAATGGGCCAACAGGCTCCAGAGATCAGTTTGCCTGATGTTAATGGAAAACAAATTCTATTAAGCAGTTTAAAAGGCAAATTTGTATTGGTTGATTTCTGGGCCAGCTGGTGTGGCCCCTGCAGAAGAGAAAATCCGAACGTGGTAGCTGCTTTCAATAAGTTCAAGGATAAGAATTTTACCATCCTTGGTGTATCATTGGATAAAGAAAAAGAGAATTGGGAGCAAGCGATCAAAGACGATAAATTAACCTGGTCACATGTAAGTGATCTCAAACAATGGGCAAGCAGTGTGGTTCCGTTGTATCATATTGAAGGCATCCCGTTTAATGTATTGATAGATCCCCAAGGTAAGATCATTGCCACAGAATTAAGGGGTGAGGAGCTTGAAAAGAAACTGGCTGAGGTATTGAAATAAAAGAATCGCCATAAGAAGTTAACAATCAATAATCATCCCGGGCACCTCTGGTACTTGGGATGATTATTGATAAATCTTATCAGCTTTCTTATACTTAAGTTATTTTGAGTACTCATTGCGCTCTTTGCGTTACAGCTGTAAAAAAGCAGTAGCGCAACGAAACGCAAGGGACGCAAAGAGAATAATGCACATATTTCGAAAATTATTGAAACAATAAATCTCTACAAGGAATTATAATACGCAATTGCAGCTGCCCAACTCTTCTCATCCTTGCCGGACAACTCTTTCTGTTTTAAATAGGCATCCACTTGCGGCCACCTGGTCTGCAATGCATTCTCAAGGTTTTTCTTTGATAAACCAATACCGGTAAATTGTCCGTCTTTACCAATATAATATTGCTCCACATCCCGATACCTTTTCATTTTAGTGGCATTCCCATATTCGGTATAATCTTCCAGTTCTTTATGATAATCTTTCAGCAATAAAATCTTTCCCTCCGCCAAAACCTGAAGGTATTTATCAGCTTTAATAAAAGCCGTTACATCATACCCTTTTTTAAAGATCATTTTTTGAGTGGTATCTCCTGCATTTGGGAAAAAACATATCTGGGCAACCATTGGCCCGAGTTCATAAGAAGAATCATTACGGTTAAACACAACTGTATTGCGGTAAGTATCGATCTTGATAAGGATGTTTTTGAAAACATACCCGTTTTGATCGGTAATATTTGCATCGATCCATTTGTCTTTAAAAAAAGGATGCCCCTGTATCTCCTCCTTCTGATAATAATACAAAAGGTTGCCGCTATTCTTATCTATCAATGGATGATCAACAGTAGATTGAGCATTGACCCATTGCATAGAAACAAGCAGCAAACTTGTGAATATTATTTTATGATACTGCATATGATTCTTTTGTCTCAAATTACATACTTATCCGATACAAAAAGGGCTGTCGTTTCCGGCAGCCCTTTTTTATTTCTGGGAAAAAGTATCGATTAATAGCCAGGATTCTGGGTCATGCTCTTATTAGCATCCAGTTCGGCCTGTGGAATAGGTAACAGGCTTCCCGCATTACCCGGAGCTACTGCTACGGTAGTTAAAGGATTCTGATTTTTCACTTTAGTCCAGCTTCTTTTCAAACGTAACAGGTCGAAGAAACGCTGTCCTTCAAATGCCAGTTCTTTCCTTCTTTCGGTAAGGATATCTTCCAATACCTGTGCACCTGTGCTGGCATAACCTGCAAAAGAAAGATCTCTTGCCTTAGCTACGATATTCAGGTTAAGGTTTGCATTAACGATATCACCCAAGTTATAGTTAGCTTCCGCCAAAATCATGTAAACTTCAGCAAGTCTCATCACTTTTGTATCATCATGATCTCCACTACCCGCAGCATTGATGTATTTCTGACACAGATAAACGGTACCTGCCTGGCCGGTGCGTGCACCCACAGCGCAAAGGTTTTTCCTTACATCAGTGGCTGAATATAAACCGGCTAGTTCAGGTGTAGCGAGAACATCGCCGTAACCACCACCTGTGGTAAGGTAAATGAAACCGATCTGATCAAAACCGTTGTTGTTTAAAGCTTCACTTACTACTTCAAAGAATGTTTCATTTTTTGTTGTGGTCTGAGCAGCAGGATTACCCCAATAGTTCACATAGCTGGTAGCAGGTACCAAAGCAAAACCGCTGTTGGTAATTACATCAGTAGCCATTGCTTTTGCATTCGTCCAATCGCCCATTGCAGCATATACTCTTGCTTCCAGAGCTCTTGCAGCATATTTAGACATATAACCGGTACCTCTGTAAAGGGTCATAGAAGTGTATGCTTTCTCCAGGTCAGCAATGATCTGGGTATACACATCTTTTACGGTAGGACGGCTTGGTTTCAGATTCTGATCGAAGGTAGTTACGATGGGAATACCGGCAGCATTAGGATCAACAGTGTAAGGCTGAGAAAAATTCCTTACCAATTCAAAATGCATCAACGCACGGATCGCGTAAGCTTCACCGATATACTGGTTAATATTAGCAGTACCGCCTAAACCTGAGTTGATAACGGTGTTCGCATTTTTAATAGCAACATACCCGGATGTCCAGATACCATTGGCATCTCCATCAGCAGATGTGAACACATAGTTGTTCATACTGATATAACGGCCTGAATTGCCGGTTGTAATAAAAGTGTTATCAGCCTGCAGATCGCCTCTTACCGGAAGGGTTCTTCCGTAAAGATTTGTTGAACGCAGTGAAGAATAGGTACCGGCCAATGCTACCTGAAGATCTGCTTCAGATTTGATAGCATCAGTTAACAACACTGAGTTATAAGGCTTCAGGTCTAAGTAGCTTTTTGAGCAGGACGTTGCAATCATTGCAAGGCCTAAAAGCGGGGCTATATATTTAATATTCAATTTCATTTTTTCAATTTTTTGGGTTAACAATTAGAATCCTAAGGTCAAACCGGCAGTTACGGCTTTGTTATAAATAATGTTCAGGTTTGACTGGCTGGAAACGCCTTGTTCAGGATCGATGGTCAGGTTTGGATCGTAGGTTTTAGTCCACAGATTTGAACCCCTTACATAGAACCTCAGGCTGCTGATACCCAATTTTTTCAACACATTAGACGGTGCATCATAAGAAACCGTAACGTTACGTAATCTGATGAAATCACCTTTAAACAGGAAACGGGTAGAGGCTGAGTTTGAGAAATTGGTTGAGCCATATACCAGTTTTGGAACGTTGGTAATATCACCGGGTTTCTGCCATCTGGCTAAGTTTACCGAATATTTACCGTAGGCAGGGTTAACCTCATCAAATAGATAAGCATTCCAGGTATCCTGAACATAGTTGCCGTAATTATAATAGAAGTCGGCACCAATGCTGAATGCTTTATAACGGAAGGTATTCGAGAAACCACCATATACTTTAGGATCTGCCTGTAAACCTGTGATTACCCGTTGTGCAGCATTATAGTTGGTTGTAATGGTAGATTTTGTATCATCTACATACCACTGAGGACTACCTGTAGCAGGATCTACACCTGCCCACTGGCGCATGTAGAAGCTATACACATCATAGCCCGGTTTGTTCAGGAACTGGCCGTTGATGATCTGTGTTTGTCCATCAGGTAATTGAGTCAATTTATTTTTGTTATTGGTAAAGTTGAAGCTTACATCCCAAGAGAAATTACGGGTGCTTACCGGAGTAGCGTTAACGGTTACTTCCACACCATTGTTGGTCATACCACCTACGTTCTTGGTAATAGAACCAAAACCGGTTGTTAAAGAAAGTGGCTGGTTGAACAATAATCCGTCAGAACGCTTCCAATAGAAATCAACTACAAAATTCACTTTGCCTTTCAGCACGCTGAAGTCTAAACCAAAGTCTTTCTGCAAGGTTCTTTCCCAAGTAAGGTCTGTATTACCAATACCGCTAAAAGTACCACCCGGTAATTGGTTATAGTTAGAACCATAACTGAATAACTGCCTCCAACCGTAGTTACCTACTTCAGCGTTACCTGATGTACCATAAGAAGCTCTTACTTTCAGGTCGCTTACAAAATTCACTTTAGACATAAAGTTCTCTTTGCTCACATTCCATGCAAAACTTCCTGCTGGGAAATTACCATACAGATTAGCGGCAGAAAAACGGGAAGAACCATCCCTTCTGAAGCTACCCGATAAAACGTATTTTCCTTTGTAAGAAACGGTTGCAGTAGAGAATACAGAAGCAAAACTATAATCATTTCCGCTTGCAGATCCTGTGATAACAGATGATGCGTTAACAGATAAAGGAAGTAAAGGCGTAGAAAAGTTATCAGCACGTGCTGATGTTGTGAAACCTTTTGAAGTAATTGACTCATAACCAACTTTCGCATCAACACTCAAGCTCTTATCATTCAACAGGTTGATATGATAATCCAACTGGTTGGTCCAGTCATACAGGAAATACCTGGTAATATAAGAAAAACCTCTACCATTAGCGGCCTTACCATCACCATGGAATGGGTTGTTGTAAGTATACTCTTCGAGATTATCATACTGAGCACCGATTTTGGTAGTAAATTTCAGGTTGTCGAGGATCTCATATTTAGCATGTCCATCTCCAAACAACTGTAAGCGGTTTAAGCTATGAATATCATTCTGTGCAATGAACAATGGATTGTAAGTTGAAGAGAAATCTTTCGTGCCTGTACCGATATTCAGGGTTCCGTCTGCATTGTATGGATTTTGCAAAGGCCTGTTAAAGAAGATAGCCAATACAGGGCTTGCAAAGAATCCACCGTTTGTAGAAGGTGTATTCTGATTCGTAAAGGTTGGAGACAGGTTTAGTCCTACAGAGAACTTCTTACTTGCCTGGTGATCCAGAGCAATCTTTCCTGAGATACGTTTCAGGTCAGAACCAATCGTAGAAGCTTCCTGCTTGAAGAACCCGGTAGATAAGTAGAAAGTGGTTTTTGCATCACCACCCTGTGCAGAGATATTGTATTGCTGCTGCGCACCATTGCGGCTAACCATATCTTTCCAGCTTACATCAGCCAGACCATTACCATAAGAAGCCAGTGTTGCATCTGCATTAGCTGCTGAACCACCTGCATTAATATAAGACTCTTTAAATAACATTGACCAGTCAGCTGCATTTAGCGGCTTGGCTGCATCCGGGATATTACCCATGGTATTGTTACCCACTTCAGCAGTAACATTAAACGCAGTTTTACCTGCTTTACCTTTTTTAGTTGTGATTACGATTACACCATTACCACCTCTTGAACCATACACTGCTGTAGCTGCCGCATCTTTCAATATAGAGATAGACTCGATATCGTCAGGGTTTAAACCTGCCAATACGTTTGAGGTAGTACTTAACCTTGAGAAGTCACCTGCATTGATCTGAACACCATCAATAACATACAACGGCTGTGCAGAGGCAGAGTAAGAACCGATACCACGGATCCTTACAGATTGGTTAGCACCGGGCTGTCCGCTAAAAGTAACAGACTGCACACCGGCAGCTTTACCCTGAAGGATCTGGTCTACAGAACTCAAAGGCACATTGGCTACTTTGTCTCCGCTAACTTTTGTTACCGCAGCGGTTACATCCTGTTTGCGCTGGGTACCATAACCTACTACGACTACTTCCTGTAGATTTTGTGTACTTGACTGCAGGGAAACAGTAATATTGGTTTTTGAACCAATCGTTACTTCCTGGCTTGTAAAGTTCAATGAACTGATCACAAGCACTTTGCCTGCAGCAGGAACATTAAGGGAAAAGCTACCATCAGCACCGGTTGTTGTACCGGCTGTGGTGCCTTTAACCGTTACCGAAGCTCCGGCAACAGGCGTGTTCTTATCGTCGGTAACTTTACCTTTTACCGTACGGGATTGTGCGGCAATTTGGGTAATAGCCAACACAACACACAATAACATTGTGACTAATTTTCTCATAATTCAGTTTTTAGTTGTTTGCGGGGGTGCAAATTAGTTAAAGAAAAGATAACATAAACACCTTAGGACAACACATTGTTGTCTTTAGCTGCAATTTTTGTCAAATACATTGGTTATGGCTTGTAACATAAAATTATAATCATTGATTATCAACTAGTTAGGTGTTTACATAAAATGACCAAGCCGCAATTACGACTTGGTCATTTTTTTGTCAGATTGTAATCCGGGCATTTTTGCCCTTAAAAAAACATATGTAAGAATTAGTTATCTGTACATAATTTATTCAGGGAAAGCTCGGTATTTGAAATAGGCCATATATAACCCAGATCAGAAGGGGCTTTTGCAGCAGCACTTCCTTTGGCAGGAATTGTCTGCAATAAACGCATCAGATCACCATTACGAAGACCTTCGCCCATAAACTCGATCCTTCTTTCAAGCAGGATCGCATTGATCAGGGCGGTTGCATTGGCAAAATCCACAGTGGTGTAAGAAACGGCTGCATCAGAACGGTTACGAACCGCACTTAATAAAGCCACAGCCTGCGCATCAACTGCATTGGCTACACGCACTTTTGCTTCTGCCAGGTTTAACAGCACTTCTGCGTAACGGATAATGATTGGAAAATCCGTGTAAGGTGAAGGTGTTACATATTTAGCGAGGTATCTTTTATTATTGACCGTATTGGTATAAATAAAAGCCCTGCGCTTATCTGTTGCACTCCAGGCAGTGCTGGTAATGATTCCGGTAGTATTGTTCATAGAGAATTCAGCAGAACCTACAGAACCATTATTGTAAAAATAGAATCCAAGCTGGTTCTGTGTTCCCGGATTGTCGCCGGAAGTGGCAGACATAGGCAGAGACAAAATAGATTCAGTGGTTGTATAGTTTGTGAAAACCGTAGCAATGCTTGGCTGCAATGCATGTGCAACACCGGTAGTAGCTGTGAACGGAGCCGTAGCACTAACGATCTTGTTCGCTTCTGTGATCACATTGGCATACTGTTGCATACTGAGGTAAACCCTTGTTTTCAAAGCAATGGCTGTATTGCGGTGAGCACGGGTAGTATTCAATGTAGCAGTAGCATTGGTTAATGGTAAACCTGTTTCTGCATCATTCAGATCTTTCAGGATCTGTGCATATACATCGGCAACCGTGCTTCTTGCGAGGTCGGAGAATCCTGCTCCTTTAATAGCGGTTAAACGCAAAGGTACACCCGGCTTAGTGCCATTACCATCTGCATAAGGACGTGCATAATATTGCAGCAATGTATAGTAGCACAATGCCCTTACCAGTTTTGCTTCGGCAATATAGTTGCCGGAAACTGATGCACCAACCACAGCTGTTCCTTTGGAAGCCATACCTTCCAGGAAGATATTACAGATGTTAATTGTGTAATACGCCTGAGACCAAAGGTTCACTACCGCAGTAGCAGAGTTGGTTGGGTTATTGTTCCACACATCTGATGAGGTAACCAGGTTAGTGGTCTCATTAATAAAATCTTCGCCACGGATATCTCCATAAACAATGGCACGGCCACCATAGAACTGGCCGCTTTTTAAAGCACCATATAATGACATAACCTGGCTGAGGATACGGCTGGGCGTATCAAACGCCGACGCATCCGTAACCGAGGTCTGGGGCGTGGGGCTTAACAGATCTCTCTGGCATGAAACGCTGAACAACGTACACAGGCTGAGAGTGATGATATATTTAAAATTCTTTTTCATTTTCATAACTTTTAAAATTTTGTAAATGACTGTTAGAAACCAACGTTAAGGCCTACCGTTACGGTGCGGGCATTACCAATTGTGTTTCTGTCAACACCCTGTCCGGTTGTTGCCTGTCCGTTTGAAGAAACCTCAGGATCAGGACCTGGATACTTGGTCCAGATTGCCAGATTCTGTCCGCTAACATAAAAACGCAGACTGGATATTTTCACCTTGTCCAGCATTTTTTTAGGGATATTATAGCTCAGTGAAAGGTTTCTCAGTTTTACAAAATCACCTTTGAATACGTTAACGTCGAGCGGGAACGCAGAACCATTGGAAACGTTATCGAGGTAAACTGATTTAGGAATGGTAGAAATATCACCTGGTTTTTTCCAAGCACTTAATACATCTACTGCATTGTTCCAGAAACGCTGGTCATGCAAGCCTGCGTTGGTACCATAGTACACATAGAAATCTGCCTGATAGGTCAATAAGATATTCAGGTCAAATCCTTTGTAATGGAAAGTATTGTCAAATCCACCATAGATCTTTGGCTGGGTATTCTGATAATACACACCATCTGTACCCTGGCTGATAGCGGTTACACCACCGGGTCCTACATACCTTGTTCCGTCTGCATTCGCATAGTTGAACTGGCCTGTTGGCGCCACAAACTGATAATACACAGGATTTCCGGCAGAGTTGATGAAAATTCTCTTTCCTGTTGCAGGATCAACACCACCGGTGCGTACTACAAACAGATAACCTAAAGGAAAACCTACTTTACTTTTGTTTACACTCTCCAAACCTGAAGTAGAAGTTGTCAGCTCAGGCAAAGTTGGATCAAGTGCAGTGACCATATTGG
Source organism: Chitinophagaceae bacterium (assembly GCA_947455605.1). GTDB lineage: Bacteria > Bacteroidota > Bacteroidia > Chitinophagales > Chitinophagaceae > Sediminibacterium. The sequence goes on along the minus strand of CANGOX010000014.1, from coordinate 34,368 downwards.
TATTGCGTGTAATATTGAAAGAAGATGACCAGCTGAAGTCTTTACCCTGTATAGGTGTTCCGTTCAGTGTCAGTTCAATTCCTTTATTATACATAGAACCCACGTTCGCATTAACTGATCCGATACCGGTTGAAGGTGATTGGGTAACACCCAGGATCAACTCATCAATGGTGTTCTTATAATATGCAAACTCAGCTGTTAACCTGTTTTTGAACATGCCCAGCGTGAAGCCCATATCTAATTTTTTACTCGTTTCCCATTTCAGGTTAGGGTTACCGGCAGTACTGAAAGCCAATGTGGCCAATCCACCATAAATACCCGAACCGAATGTAGAGAAGGTATTGTAATCACCAATACCACCAATATTACCCACTTTACCATAACTACCCCTCAGCTTAAAGCTGCTGAATACATTATCAAGGTGAGTAGCTGTCCAGAAGTTCTCTTGAGATATGTCCCAACCAGCAGAAGCTCCCCAGAACACACCTTTTTTCTGTCCAAGTGCAGAATATTCATCCTGTCTGATGTTTCCACTCAGGAAATATTTCTTCTTGAAATTATAGTTCAGCCTTCCGAAGTTTGACAAGAGATAGTTCTCACCAAAACCTAAACCGGAAGGGTTGTTAACGGTGAAACCAGCCTGTATCACTGTATAAGCAGGATCAGATAAGGTTTGTCTGTTTAAACCAAAGCCCAAAGAAGTTCTTCTCTGCTGTTCGGTACCGCCCAATAAGCTGAAATTATGATTGCTGCCCAATGTATAATCGATCTGAGCCGTATTGGTCCAGAGCCATGATTTGTTCTTTGAGTAGGTAGCTGAAGCGTTACCGGCTGCAGAGAAACCATCACCATGGAATGGATTCTGGAAAAGATCATTATCAACAAAAAGGAAATCAATACCATACAATGATTTCAGGGTAAGCCAATTTACCGGCTTAAACTGGATATAGGCATTTGACTGTATGTGGTTGTTCTCACTATTGGATCTGTTCAGGTCCAATATCTGAGCCGGATTGTAAAATCCTACAGAAGCGATAGCAACGGCATTGGCCATATTACCTACGGCATTATTAGCCTGGATATTATAAGAACCGTCGTTTTTGTACGGACCAACATTGGGTGCGTTTACAATAGCGATACGTCCCAAACCACCGGTATTAAATGCTTCACCATTCAATGAACCGGATGGGGCTGATGCCAGATTGGCTTCATTTGAATAAGACAATTTAGCACCCATGGTCAATGTTTTGCTCACACGGCTGTCTACGTTGAATAAAATATTCTTACGGTTAAAATCATTCTTTTGAATGATACCCTGTTGCTGGGTAACACCGATCGAGAAATAATAAGTAGTATTATCATTACCACCCTGAACACTTACCGCATGGCTATGAGAGAATGCTTCACGGTATACATAATCATTCCAGTTGGTATTGATCGTATTACCGGTTGCATCAGTAGCCAGTTTGAATGGATTGGCACCCAAAGCAGCTAACTGTGCGGGGTTATTATTCACCGCATTGTTCTTGAAATCTGTGTATTGGTAGGCATCCAGTGTTTGTGGCAGGCCATAGGCTTTTGAAAAACCAACCCAGCCGTCATACACAACTTTCGCTTTTCCTGATTTACCTTTTTTGGTTGTGATGAATACCACACCATTGGCAGCACGGCTACCATAGATAGAAGTTGCAGCTGCATCTTTCGCGATATCAATACTTTCAATATCATTCGGATTGATACTGGCCAATGCATTTCCTGCAGAGTTAGTAGCACTGAAATCACCTGTAAAAGTTGGCACACCATCCACAACGATCAATGGATACGAACTCAAAGAAATAGAGTTGGTACCACGGATACGGAATACAGGAGGCGTATTCAACACACCATTGGGAACAGAGATCTGAACACCCGCTGCACGACCGGCCAATGCACCTTCAAAGCTCTGGTTGGGTTTTTCCGCAACCACGGCTCCGCTAACGGTGGTAGAACTACCGGTAGCTTCTTTTTTCTTTTGTGTGCCATATCCTACTACCACAACCTCAGAAAGGTTGGCAGAGGCTGACAAAAGTTTAACAGTAACAGCATTCTTGCCGGCAATAGATACAGATTGTTCTTCCAGTCCTACATAAGCGAACTGTAAGCTTCTTACTTTATCTGTTACTTTAATTGAAAATTTTCCGGAAGCATCGCTCACCGTTGTGGCAGCTGCTTTCCTGTCTGCGCCTAGCGCCGTAATAGATACGCCCGATAACGGAGCACCTTTGTCGTCTGTTACCGAACCGGTAACCGTTCTGTTACTCTGTGCGTTCAACTGCCCTATTAGCAGTACGAAGCACATGAGTAGTGATACGAGTTTTCTCATTTGCAGTAGTTTTGATTAATGGAATTGATAAATTTAGACAGTAATCCTTTATAAATGGCTGCTTACTCCATTTTCGGTTTACGAAAAACGCAAAAAATCAGGTTTTTAGCCTGATTTTTTGCGTTTCATATAATTTTTTTTGAAAAAGCTTGCGATTTTTCTAAAAACGGCTTACCTGTCTTTTTTAGCCGCTGTGCTCAGAATCAGTACCGGCAGGAGTATCAGATTGGTCAGGGTACCCACAACCAGTGTAAGGGAAGTTAACCAGCCAAGGGCCTTTGTTCCGCCAAAATCACTCCAGCAAAAAATGATGAAACCCGCAATGAGTACGAGTGAGGTATAAATGATACTGATACCCGTATGCCGGATAGTTTGCACCAGGGTTTCAGACACTTTTCCGTTAAAACGGGGTAGTTCCTGTTTATAGTTGATCAAAAACCGGATGGTTACATCTATGGCAATCCCCAGCGCTACACTGAACACCAATACCGTTGATGGTTTTAAAGCAATACCAGCCCAGCCCATCACACCGGCTGTTACTACAAGCGGTATCAGATTGGGAATTAAGGAACATACCAGGATCCGGAAAGAACGAAACAGGTATAACATACAGAGTGAGATGAGCAGGAAGGCCCAGAAGATACTTTCTTTTAACCCTTTGATGATAAAACTGGAGCCCTCCAGAAAACTGATACTACTGCCTGTAAAGGTTACATGATAGGAGGCTGTATCAAAAATTTCATCTGCTTTTTTCTGAAAATCGTTGAGTAACAATGGAAGCCTGGCACTGCCTACATCTTTCATATTCACACTGATCCTGGCCATTTGTTTGGCACTGTCCATAAAGCTGTTCATCAGTTTGGAAAAACTGGTTTTAGGTGCTCCCGAACTATCGGGTTTGGCCCTTAAATAAGGCGACATGAATGCCAGATCCGATTCATACGGAATACTATAACTCATGCTATCGCCATCGAAATAAGCCTGTTTGGCAAACTTCAATCCTTCTACAAAAGAAAGTGGCCGGGCAGTGGCAGGATTTGCGGCGATATAAGCAGATAATTCTTCGATTTTGGCAATCGGTTTTGTACTTCTCAGCAATCCATTCTTCTTTTTGGTATCTACCACAATTTCCAATGGCATCACACCGCCGAAATTCTTTTCAAACCATTTCAGATCGGTATATACTTTATCATTTTTAGGAAGATCATCCACAATAAAACCCTCACTCTTGATCCGGAATATGCCCATTACAGCAAACACAGTTACCACAATGGAAACCCCATATACCCATCTGGCATGATGAAAAGCCCATTTTTCAATACGCAGAAGGATCAGTTCTAAAAATGCATTATCCAGATAGCGGGTGTGCTTCTCCTTAGGGGGAGGAAGATAGCTCAGCACAGATGGAATAAAAATGAGTGAGATCAGGAACAAAGCCATGATATTGATACCGGCTACGGCACCAAATTCTTTCAGGAGATCGCTATGTGTTAAAGCAAACACCGCAAACCCAATAGCTGCGGCGATATTACAGAACAGCGTTACAATACCCATTCGGCCCACCATCGTAACCAGGGCTTTCTCTTTATTGTTCAGTTCACGATACGCAGTATGGTATTTATTTAAGAAATAGATACAGTTAGGTATCCCTATCACTACTACCAACGGTGGTATGATAGCGGTTAACAAAGTGATCTTATAACCCAGCAACACGATCGTTCCCAAACTCCATACCACGCCCATTCCTACTACCAGTAAACTCATAAGGGTGGCACTTACAGACCGGAAGAACAGGAATAAAGTGATCACTGATAATAATAACGACCCCAGCAAAAACAGATTCATTTCTGCCTTGATACGATTGCCGATAGTGGTTCTGATAAAGGGTAGTCCGCTTACAAATACGGGCAGATTCGATTTCTTTGCAAACCCATCCACTTCCTGCATGATATCATTGATCAGCCTAGTACGGCTTTTACTGTTGATGGTGTCTTTGTTTACGCTTACGCCCATTAGATAACCATGGGTTTGTGGATTATAAACAAGATTCTTATAAAAAGGCAGGTTTTCAAAAACAACCCGATCGCTGTCCAGTGCTTGTTGCGAAGTATAGGGATAATGAAAAATCCGTTCAGGTACCAGTTTGTGATCAACACTGTCATTTTTCAGGTTCACCACTTCGGGAATACTGAGAATGTCGGTAACGCCGGGTACTTTTTTTAATTGCTGGTGTAATTGTGCCAGTTGATTAAACAACCCCACCGTAAAGAGTTGATCTGTTTCAATACCCACCACCATCGTATTACCATCACCACCAAATTTTTTGAGAAAGGCCTGGTATTCCTGGTATTTGGGGTTATCGGTAGGCAATGCCCTTGTAAAATCATAACTCAATTGAACTTTAGACGCCTTCCAACCCATAAAAGCCGTTGCGCCAAATAATAAGATCAAAAGAAACAGCCGCTGCCGGAGAATGAATTTGCCTGCTTTATACCACATGAAAAGGATTCTTAGTTTATAGGATGCAAAGAAAGTAATAAAAACGCAGAAGAAACGGGGTTAACCACCACCGGTTGGTGAAAACCCGTCAATGATTTGTTGTATTTTTCCGGTACAACGGATTTATTATGCAACCGGTTAGTTCAATAAAGATCAGGCAACTCAGTTTTTATGGAATTCTGGTGTTCCTGGGAATTTTTTTATTTCTGCAGCTTTCTTCATTCCTGCCTGCATTATTGGGTGCCGTAACGCTATACATTTTATTGCAGAAGCCCATGGGCTGGCTGGTAGAAAAAAAGCGATGGGGCAAAGGTCTGGCAGCTTCCTGTTTAATGCTAGGCTCTTTTCTGATGGTATTATTACCGGTTACTCTGTTTGTAAATGTACTCTATACAAAGATCGATTTTGCCATACAACATTCCAATGAAGTGATAACCGGATTGAAGGTCTTTATTGAACATATAGAGCGTGATTATCACATCAAACTGATCAGTGATAAAAATATCGAAAGCCTGGGCACTGCGGTTGCACAAATGCTGCCTAAACTGCTGGGGGCTACTTTTAATTCGCTTGTGATCGTTGTGATCATGTATTTTATTCTGTATTTCCTATTGGTAAGCCGACGCGAAATGGAACTCTGGCTCTATAAAAATGTTCCCTTAAAGAATGAGAATCTGCAGAAAGTAGGTAATGAGATCCGGAATCTGGTTTTCTCAAACGCACTGGGTATACCGGTTACAGCTATTCTGCAAGGCGTGATCGGTGTGATCGGTTATTATTTTCTGGGAGCAGATGATCTGACCTTCTGGTTTGTAGTTACCTGTTTAACGGCCATGGTACCAATGATCGGTTCTGCTTTGGCCTATCTTTCCTTGGCTATCCTCTTCTTTGCCGAAGGCCATAGTACAAAAGGTATCCTGGTCTTGCTATACGGCGTGGCTGTAATGAATGTGCTGGATAGCGTGTTTCGCATATACATTCAAAAAAGGATAGGTAATACACACCCTCTCGTTACAACATTTGGTGTAATCGTAGGCATTAACCTGTTTGGGTTTATCGGATTGATCTTCGGCCCCATACTAATCTCCTTATTTATCCTGCTGGTAAGGATCTACCTGAACGAGTTTGAGGAAATAAAAGCCTAGAAGAAATTACATCACAAAATAATACGCTGCCAGCTGGCAGCCGATGCCCACAAATAAACCGGTGTAGACTTCTGTATTAGTATGATCACTCACTAAAAAACGGGAAGTACAAACGATACCTGTTACCAGGGCAGCCACACTCATTGATACACCCAGTGGTGATTGGTAATACATGGCAAATAAAATAATGGCAGCCAATGCCCCGCCAACACCAATGGCATGCAGGCTGATCTTAAAATAATTGTTCAATATCAAACCAAATACGGTGGCAGCAAAAATACCCATATAGAAGAACTTAAGCACAGCCGGCTGATCAGTGAAATTTCTGCTCAGGTAATACATCCACCAGTAAAAGAACATAGTGATGATATAAGGTACAATACGTTCTTTTTGTGTTCGTAAAAAAATACTATCACTAAATTTTAAACGCCACAATAAAAAAACAGCAAAAGCCGGAAAGAATGCCGTTAACCAGAATATACTGAACAAACGCAACTTTAACTGATAATCCGTTATGCCAGCAAATTCATAAGGAAACTGGAAAATCAGGAATAAAAAAACATAGGTTGGGATAAACAATGGATGGAACAGATAAGAAATAACCTTAGCAGGTATGGTAAGAAAAGCCGAAGGTTTGGGGTTTGTAATTTCTGAAATGGGTTCCATGCTTAACTATTCTGATATCGTGTTTTTAGAGTTCTTTTCTTAGCCTGGCCACAGGCACATTTAATTGTTCACGGTATTTGGCCACGGTTCTGCGTGCAATATTATAACCTTTTTCCTGAAGCATGTCGGTAAGTACTTCATCGCTCAAAGGTTTCCTTTTATCTTCTGCTTCTATCATATTACTCAGGATCTTCTTCACCTCCCGGGTACTTACTTCTTCTCCGCTATCGGTACTCAGTGATTCACTGAAGAAGAATTTCAAACGATAGGTTCCGAATTCAGTTTGTACAAACTTACTGTTAGCCACTCGGCTCACTGTTGAAATATCCAGGCCCGTCAGTTCTGCAATATCTTTTAAGATCATCGGCCGCATGGTAGTTTCATCCCCCGTAAGGAAGAACTCCTGTTGGTGGCGCATAATCGCGCTCATGGTTCCCACCAATGTATCCTGTCTTTGCTTGATCATATCAATGAACCACTTGGCAGAATCGATCTTTTGTTTGATGAAGAGCACGGCTTCTTTCTGCCGTTTGTCTTTTTTACTTCCTTTGTCGTAGTCTTTCAGCATATCCCTGTACTCTTCGCTGATACGCAGATCAGGAGCATTCTTTGAATTCAGGGTAAGCTCGAGCATACCGTTGTTGTTCAACACAAAAAAATCGGGAACAATATAACTCTCTGCTTTATTGATCTCCCCAATATTGCCTCCGGGTTTGGGATTGAGTTTAATGATCTGGTTGATCACCTCTTTTATCTGCTCATCAGTAAGATTCAGACTGCGTTGAATCTTTTCGTAATGCTTTTTGGTAAACTCATCAAAGTACTTACTCAGTATCTGTATGGCCAGCTCTACACTTTTTCCGTCATTAAGTTTTCGTTTCAGTTGCAGCAGTAAACATTCCTGCAGATCACGCGCACAAATACCTGCGGGATCAAATTGTTGTATCTGCTCTATCAGTGTTTTGATCTCTTTTTCTTCTACTACAAGACTTTGCCGGAACGCCAGATCATCAACAATAGAACTCATTTCTCTTCGCAGATATCCATCATCATCCAGGCTGCCTACAATCTGTTCGGCTATCTTATAATTCCGTTCATCAAGTTCCAGCATACCCAATTGATCCAGTAACAGATCATGAAAGCTCCACTCCACTTTAATGGGAATTACTTTCTGATCGTCCATTTCCGGATAATTGTCATCCTTCATTTTATAATCAGCAATTTCCCCGTCATCATCTACTACATATTCGCTGATATCAACATTGTCGTATTCTTCCTCACTCCCGTCAAGATCCGCATCGTCGTCGGCAGGGTTGTCAAATTCATCCTGGTTGTCTTCTGTAAATTCATCCTCATGCCCCTCTTCATCCATTTCCAATGCAGGGTTTTCTTCCAGTTCTTCTTTAATACGTTCTTCAAGATTAGCAGTAGGCACCTGCAACAGCTTCATAAGCTGTATCTGCTGCGGCGACAGTTTTTGTAATAACTTCTGCTGTAATGATTGACTAAGAGACATAAGTAAGTTCGAACTATGAGGTACGAAGTACGAATGAGTTAATCCGTATTCCGTAAATCTCAGTTTGCTTTAATACCGTAAATTTACATACAAAAGAAAGCAACCCAAGAGTGAAAGCAATTTGTTTGTTTGTGAATTTATTGCTAATTACGGCGCTTGGCTGTCCTGCACAGCAGGCATTTCCGTGGGTATCAGAAAAACCAAAAAATATTGACAGTCTTAAAAACTTCCCGATAAGACTGTTACCTGAAAATTATTACAGCAGTAACCTGCCTTTTTTCTGCAAAAAAGAACTGCAACTGGAAAAGCTCACCAAAGTTCCGTTCAGGATCCGTTTGGGCAGTCTTGATTATGTGAATGCGCTGGAGGGTAAGGGTAAGGATTTTAAGCAACCGCAGAAGCTGATTCCGAAAAATTGATCAATCGGATCGTTTTCTGATTGGCGGTTTCTTCTATCAGTGTATATATCACAGTTATATCTTCTTCCCGAAAGCCATGTAAAGAAAAGTGTTTGCTAAAACTGCTTTCCTGGAAAAGTGTAATGCCTCCGTCATTTTCTTTTTTGATCCAGTGGATATCATTCCAGAGAACAGCTGTTTTCTCTTCCTGTTCAGAAACCAGCCATTCAAAGCGTTCTTGATTGATATCCAGAAAATGTTCTTTTCTTTTTCTTCGTAAACGGTCAATAGCTGACCATAACAGAAAAAGAAAAAGAACAAGATTGCCTCCTCTACGCCAACCGCCATCCCAGCCAAAATAAAACAGGCTGATAATACCCAGCACGGTAAGCACGATCAAAAAATATTGATAGGCCTCGTAAAGCTTTTTTCTTTTGGGATGAGCATATATCAGAAACCTTGCCATAGATCAGGATTACTATGCATGTTGCGCCTGCTCCTGCAACACTTTACGAATTACAGCCGTCATTTTTTCTCCTTTTTCTTTGATCTGCTCATCGGTCCACAATAAACCAATAGCAGTAGAGATACATCGGCTCATGATTGCATCACTGGCAGGGAAAGAAGTTTCTTTCAATTTTAATAAAGCAGTTTTCTGCGTTTCGCTTAAAGCGTTAAGCGTTGTTGCATGTTTCAGGTGATCCCATTTGCTGATATAATGCCAGTTATTCACAAACCAATAAAAATTTCCGGCCAATACACCCTGGGCTTTCATTTCAGCTACTACCGCTTTAGTGATCTCTTCTGTAGGCAGAAACCAGCTCAGGAAACTACAGCTGTCATCACCACCTTCCGGAACCACACGGAAACTGATTTCGGGAATCTGTTCTAAATAAGCACGAAGGGCTTTATTATGCTTCTTTTGTAAAGAAAGAAAAGTTCCCAGTTTACGGATCTGTGCAAGGCCTACTGCCGCATGCAGTTCACTGATACGATAGTTATACCCTATAAATGGATGCAGATCGGCACCACGGTCTACACCTAAATGATCATGGCCATGATCGGTATAACCATCAGACTTAACATAAATCTCTTTGCTATTAGTCATCACCACACCACCCTCTGCACAAGTGATCGTTTTCACAAAATCAAAAGAGAAAGTACCGGCATCTCCGATTGTTCCCAATGATTTTCCTTTATAAGTTCCACCAATACTCTGACAGGCATCTTCCAGCAGAATCAGTTTGTGTTCTGCACAGATCTGTTTCAATGCATCAAGATCGGCCATGCTGCCGCACATATGAACGGGCATGATGCATTTTGTTTTAGCGGTAATAGCTGAGCGAACCGCATCAGGACTTAACGTGAGTGTTTCATCAATATCCACCAGTACGGGTATAGCCCCTACGCTTAATACGGCTTCAAAACTGGCCACAAATGTGAAGGAAGGCATGATCACTTCATCACCCGCACCAATACCCAAGGCAGCCATTGCTGTAGTTAACGCAGCAGTTCCACTGGAGGTAAGTTGTGCATAGGTGCAGCCAAATGTTTCGGTAATCTCTTTTTCCAGTTCTTTGGCTTTCCAAACACCTTTACGGGGGCCATCAAAGCCATAACGCATCAGAATACCTGTTTCCAGTACATCATTCACTTCTTTTCTTTCTTCATCACCAAATAATTCAAAACCGGGCATAAGGGTAAGTTTGGAGTTAACAGTTAAAAGTCTGGAGTGTAAATCAGCTCCTAAAACAAAGATATAAAAGAATCATCTGCCAGAACTCCAGACTCTTAACTCTTAACTTTTACCTTTGCAAAATGAACCCGATCCTTTTTTACTGCTACGACGCCTACTGTGGCTGGTGTTATGGTTTTAGTCCGGTAATGAAGAAAATTGCTGCTGATTACCCCCATCTACAGATTGAAGTGCTTTCCGGAGGGATGATCCTGGCCGAAAAGCCGGTGCCGATTGCCGCTACTGCAGGCTATATACAAAAAGCATATCCAACTGTGGAAGAATTAACAGGCATCAAGTTCGGAGCTGATTATTTATGGCATATCAATCATCCGGAACTGAGCGACTGGTTTCCTCATTCGGAGAAACCGGCGATTGCTTTGTGCATCTTTAAAGAGTTCTATCCCGAAAGACAGGTGGAATTTGCCGCGGATCTGCAATATGCACTCCACTTTGAAGGACGTGATCTTACAGATGATGAAGCTTATCGCCACCTGCTGGAGAAATACAGCATCAATCCAGAAACTTTCTATTCCAAACTAAAAAGTGAAGAATACAAAGAACAGGCATACTACGAATTTCAGTTATGCAAACAGCTACAGGTTACCGGCTACCCCTGTGTGCTGCTGCAAAATTCTGAAACAAAGTTTACATTATTGGCAAGGGGGTATACAGATTATGATACACTGAAAACCAGATTGGAAGCCGCATTAAAGGAAATGGATACGCCTGCATAAAAGCCTTTGAAAAGCAACCGTTTACAATGATATATGCGGATTAATAGTATAGAAAGGCTTGAAAAACGCAAAACAGGGTTAGAATAACGATAAATTATGCCTGATTGCCGCCAGGGAGGGCAGATTTCTTCATTTTCCCCTTACTTTGCACCTCCTAATAAGCAAAATCATGGAATACAGTAAATTAATATCGATAACCGGATTGAACGGTTTATTTGAATTGGTAGGCAGCAAAACAGATGGTGCCATTGTGAAGTCGCTCGACGACCAGTCTACAAAATTCGTAAGCAGCCGCGTACATAATTTTTCGCACCTGGAGAGTATTGAAGTATATACCGTTCGCGACAATGTGAACCTGGTTGATGTTTTTCAGGCAATGGGCAAGAGCAAAGAAGCCCTCCCTTCTGATAAAGATGCAGCTGCCGTAAAAGCCTATTTCCAGAAAGTATATCCGGATATGGATTTTGCTCGTGTTTATGCAAGTGATATGAAAAAGATGGTAAAATGGTACGCGATCCTCAAAGCCAATAATGTGGATCCTAAACTGAGCGAAGAAGCTGAAGAAGACACTGAAGAGCAGGCATAAAATATATATAATTGAAAAAAGCCGGAACTGTTGTTCCGGCTTTTTTGTGCCCGGTTTTTAAATCAACCCGTCAACAAGCCTATTAGCGATAATTGTTAACTTGTGCCACTTCAAGAAAGTACTATGAAAAGAAAATTAGGATTCCTGTTTGTTCTCTCATTGTTTGCAGCATCCCTGTCTGCACAGAATTTTTACAAAAAAACACCCGCCGCAGAAAAATGGGTAAAGAAAAAATTCAGGAAACTGAGTAAGGACCAACGCATTGCCCAGCTGATGATCATCCGGGCACACAGCAATATGGGTCCTGAACATGTGGCAGAAGTTATTGACCAGATCAAAAAATATAATGTGGGTGGCCTTTGCTTTTTTCAGGGTGGGCCCGTTAGGCAGGCTATGTTAACCAATTTATATCAGTCGATAGCCAAAACACCTTTGATGATCGCTATTGATGGCGAGTGGGGACTGGGTATGCGTTTAGATAGTGTGATCAATTATCCCCGTCAACTGATGATGGGTGCAACACAGGATGCAAAACTCATCTATGAATTTGGTAAAGCGGTGGGAGAACAGTGCAGGCGGATAGGTATTCAGGTTAACTATGCACCCGATGTGGATGTGAACAATAACCCAATGAACCCGGTGATCAACGACAGAAGTTTTGGTGAAGACAAATACAAAGTTGGATTATATGGCGTTCAATATATGAAAGGGATGCAGGATGTGGGTGTATTGGCAACAGCCAAACATTTTCCGGGACATGGTGATGTTTCGGTGGATTCGCATAAAGACCTTCCGGTGATCAATAAATCACGTGAGCAACTGGATAATCTTGAGTTATATCCGTTTCGGGAAATGATCAAAGCAGGTGTGGGAAGTATCATGACCGCTCACCTTTCCATTCCGTCAATTGACACATCTACGAATCTTCCAAGTTCACTATCTTATAAAAACGTAACTGAATTATTGAGAAATGAGCTGGGCTATCAGGGTATCACATTTACTGATGCCCTGGAAATGCAGGGTGTTGCGAAATTTTTTCCAAAAGGAGATGCTTCCGTACAATCACTCATTGCCGGTAATGATATGTTATGCCTGCCCGGCGACATACCCGGCAGTATTGCCAAAGTTAAACAAGCCATTAAAGAAGGAAAACTAACCTGGGATGATCTGAATGCAAGAGTTAAAAAAATTCTATTGGTTAAATATCATCTGGGGCTAAATAATCTGAAACCTATTGAAACAGAAGGTTTGGCAAACGACTTGAATGCACAAACCGTTCGCATTAAAACATTATTGTGCAACAATGCACTTACGCTTCTGAGCAAACAGAATCAAACAATCTTTCCTTTGGTAAAGGGCAAAAAGATCGCTTATGTATGTATTGGTGCTGCGGGTGAAACTGCCATTGCAGCCAAACTTAGAACAGAATACAAGGCAGATATCTATGTATTCGGAAGCAGGGCAGCGATCGGTAAAGAATTGCAGGATGATAAAACAAGTGTTACCATCATCGACAAAAGCGATAGCGCTTCTGCAACCCTTCTCATGAACACCATTAAAGAGAAAAATTACGATGTGGTGATTGCAGGCCTTCACAATTTCAGCCGCAGACCGGCCAATAATTTTGGCATCAGCAATCCTGCCGTTTATTTATTAAATGGGATACAAACTTCGCAAACGCTTACGCTCGTGTTTGGCAATCCGTATGCCGTTAAAAACATTGCAACGGCCCCCAATCTGGTTGTATGTTATGAAGATGATGATATCACACAACAGTCAACATTTGATCTCTTACAGGGAAAATTACAGGCGAAAGGAAAATTACCGGTAACGGTTTCTGAGAACCTGAAATTTGGTGAGGGTATCGTTTACAACAATTACTTTCCTGTAACCACACCTGAATCTGTTGGATTACGTACTGAAGCACTGAACAAAATTGATCTGATCGCCAATGATGCCATTGCCAAAGGCGCAGCACCGGGTTGTGTGGTATTGGTGGCTAAAGAAGGCAAGATCGTGTATAACAAAGCATTTGGCTATACCAATTTTGATAAGAAAGAACCCATTACAACAGATATGGCGTATGATCTGGCCTCAGTTACCAAAGTATCGGCCACCACGGTTTCCATCATGAAACTATATGAAGAAGGAAAGATCGATCTGAATAAAACACTGGGCGATTACCTGCCATGGGTTAAAGGCTCAGACAAAGCACCACTCAAACTCAATGATATTCTGCTGCACCAGGCAGGACTGAATCCTTTTATTCCTTTTTACAGAGAAGTGATAGACACAACTACCGGCAAACCCAAACCCGCATATTTTTCAACAGAAAAAGATGCACAACACCAGTTTCGTGCGGCAGAAGGTTTGTATGTAAGAAATGATTGGGAAGACACATTATACAAACGGATCCTGCAGAGTAAACTAACAGCTCCGGATCATTATGTATACAGCGATAATGATTTTATCTTTCTTGGAAAGATCGTGGAAGCCGTTAGTGGTAAGCCTTTGAATGATTATGCAAGAGAAACATTTTATGAACCCCTGCACATGACCTCCACTACTTTCCGCCCTAGGGAATTGATGCCGATAGACATGATCGTGCCAACCGAAGAGGAAAAACATTTCCGTCAACAGCTTATCCGTGGCGATGTGCATGATGAAGGGGCTGCTATGTTTGGGGGTGTGGCAGGACATGCAGGCTTATTCAGCAATTCATACGATCTGGCACAACTTTACCAGATGCTGTTGAATGGTGGCGAATTGAATGGCGTTCGTTTACTCAAAAAAGAAACCGTAGATAAATTCACTGCATATAACAGTAAGGTAAGCCGCAGAGGACTGGGTTTTGACAAACCGGAAAAAGACAATGCAACCAGAAAGGAACCTTATCCATCTGTAAGTGTATCACCCGAAACTTTTGGACATACCGGATTTACAGGTACCTGCGTTTGGGTAGACCCCAAGTATAAACTGGTATATATTTTTCTGTCTAACAGGGTAACCCCAACACGTAACAACAACAAACTGAGCCAGTTAAATGTGCGTCCAACCATCCAGGAAGCCATTTATCAGGCAATTATGCAGTAACATCCCTTTAACAACAGGTTATTGAAGGCAAAAGTTAACTTTATGCCTTCTACCTAAACCCTTCTATTTTATGAAGCAGATCGTTCGTACTTCTTTTCTGGTTTTACTTATGGCAGCTACGGTTGTATCCTGCAAGAACAAAACACCTAAAGAAGCCAAATACATCCCTAAGGAAGCAAGTTTTGTTCTTTCATTGGATCCGCAGCAAATGCAGGATAAACTCCAAAAAGGCGGAATCAGCATTGACACCCTTATCAAGCGGATATTTAAAAATGATTCCCTTGATACAAAAGACAAAGTAAGGATCAACGAACTGAGAGAGAATGCCGGTATAGACTGGAACGGAAAAATGTTCGTCTTCATGGTACAGAAAACCAATGGAGATAACAGCCTTTCAAACACCGTAAGTGTTTTGGGAAGCCTCAAAGAGCCGGCAAAATTAGAAGCCTACCTGAAAACACAGGAGGAAATGAAAGGCAAAGAGATCAAGAAAGAAAAAGAATACAGCTACCTGGTAATGGGTGCCGGATCTATGCTTGCCTGGAACGATCAACAGGTGATCGTTACCATGTACACCCATGTACAAAAACCGGTTTACGATACGGCTGAAATGACCTTCAAAAGACCCAACCCTGCCAATACGGAGGCAGAAATGAAAGTACAGGTGGGCAAATATTTTACCCAAAAACCTGCTGAATCATTGGCTGATGTTGACATATTCACAGATATGTTCAAAGAAAAAGCAGATGGTTATGTTTTTACCAGTGCTAACAGTTCTCTGGCAGGTTTAAGCATGCTTCCTTTACAGATCCCTAAACTGGAAGAATTGCTGAAAGATAATTATGTAACGGCCACCTTAAGTTTTGATGATGGAAAGATCGTTGCAAAATCTACCAGCTATACCAATCAGTTATTGGGAAATGTATTGAAGCAGTATGCTGGTCCCACGGTTAACCTTTCTATGATCGAAAACTATCCTTCACAAAATATCAATGGTATTGTTCTCGCTGCCTTTAATCCCGAAATATTCGGAGGTATTCTGAAGCAACTGGAAGTAGAAGGCCTTGTAAACAGCTTTATGGAAAAGACCGGTTTTACCAGCCAGGACCTCTATAAATCTTTAAAGGGAGAGATTGCCGTGGTAGTGTCTGATGTGAATATGGGCAATCTGGAGCCCGATTCCAAAACTGACGAAACCAGTATGAGAAAGAAAAAGCCTTTCGGAAAAATGATATTGACAGCGCCTGTTGGAGATAAACTGGCTTTTGCAAAGATCATGGACAAAGGTGTAGAACAAGGTTTCCTCAAAAAAGAAGGCACTACATATAAAGCAGGCGGACTCTTCTCTTTTATGGGCTTATATATGATTGCCGATGAAAAGAACCTGACCATTGCCAGTGATTCGCTTACCTATGTTCAATATATTTCAAAAGCAACCAAATCAACCATCAATAAAGAGGCATTGGATAAGTTCAGAGGCAAATCAACGGTTTTCTATTTTGATATTGCCGGAACCCTGAATGGTTTTACCAGAGATCCATCAGGCGCGTATAATCAGTCTTTGAATAATGCAAAAAACACCTTTAAAGACATCATTGCCACTTCCGATAATTTTGATGGAAAAAATATAAAAGCGCAGCTGGAAATAAGGTTACAGAATGAGAAACAGAACAGTCTTGTTACCTTAACCAGCCTGCTTACGGATATAGCCGTAGATATGCGCGTGCAAGCGAAAAGGGAAAAGGAAATGGACGAAAAATTATTCCCTGGTGGCGTTCCGGCGATCATCAGAACAAATTAATCATTACAATACCTTAACAGAAAGTCCTGTCTGCATAAAGCTTACAGGACTTTCTCATTCTGTTTCATTGTATTTTCGGTTTACCCATGACGATAGCCCTCGATCACATAGTGCCCATTCCGCTGAAAGACCGTTTTTCACAAAGAACTTCAGATGTGTGGAACAATACTTTAGCGCTGGAGCAGGGAGCGTTTATTAAGATCAAAGCTCCCAGCGGAACCGGCAAGACCACATTGGTTCATATACTATATAAACTGCGGAATGATTTTGAAGGGGCTGTTCAAATAGACAATACATCTCTGTCTGCTATAAACGATGACCAACTGGCTGCACTCCGGCAACAGCATATCAGCATCATTTTTCAGGATCTACGGTTATTCCCCAATCTTACTGCCAGAGAGAATATTGAATTAAAGAGAGTGTTGCAAACACCCTTTTACGAAGCAGGTGTTATAGATAGCATGGCAGAAGCCTTGGGCGTGAGTCATGTAATGGAGCAAAAGGCAGGACTTTGCAGTTATGGCGAACAACAGCGCATTGCCATCATACGGGCTTTGATCCAGCCTTTTTCATGGTTGATCATGGATGAGCCTTTCAGTCATCTGGACCTGGTCAATACCCAAAAAGCCGCTGCATTAATTGAGGCAGAATGCCGTAAAAGAAATGCCGGTTTTATTATTACGGATCTTGATGAGGATACAAATTTTACCTATACAAAGCAGTATTCACTGTAAAACTGATAATAGCAACCCATGCACGGATTACAGGCCTTATTAAAAAAACTCATACGCACCGGTGCCGGACGCAGCAGGTTTGTATTGGCGATTGTAGGCTTATCTGTGGCTATGTTGCTGATCCTGGCTGCAGTTCAGATCCAGTCTAATTTCAATGATCTGTTACATAGTAAGACCAACCAAGACAGTGTTGCCAATTTTTTGGTGCTGAATAAGATCCTGAACGATCAGAACCTGGGGGCTACCGCCTTATCTGAAAAGGATATTGAAGAACTGAAAAAACAACCCTTTGTAGAATCCGTAGGATTATTGAGTCCGAGCAGGTTCAAAGCTTCTATACAGAGTAACAGTACCCGCTTCCCCTTCTATACAGATATTGCATTTGAAGCGGTACCGAACGATTTTATTGATGTAACCAGTAAGGACTGGAAATGGGATGAAACCATGCCCTTTGTGCCGGTGATCGTTCCGAATATGTTTTTGGATTTTTACAATTTTCAGTTTTCCTTTTCACAGAACCTGCCACAGCTTACCCAGGGTGTGGTAAAAATGATCGTGTTCAAGATCAATCTCTATGGACCCAATGGGGTGGTCAATTTTAATGGACACGTAGTAGGGTTCAGCGACAGGATCTCGTCGCTGCTGGTGCCGCAGGAGTTTATGAACTGGGGTAATAGCCGGTTTGGCAAGAACCAGGATACCAAACCTTCGCGGGTGATCATCAGAACAAAGGACCCCGGTAATCCAAAGCTCACCGACTATTTAAGACAGCATAATTTAACCACCGATGCTGATAAGACCCGTTTCAGCCGGTACAGGCAGGTGGTGGATCTGGTGGTGACCATTTCTGGGATCACTGGCATCATACTGCTGGCTTTTGCCCTGTTAATTTTCAGTCTGTTTATTCAGTTAACGGTAGCTTCCTGCAAGGAAGAGATCGTTTTACTCATTACGTTAGGGGCATCTCCGGCCCAGCTGCGTGCATTTTTAATGCGGCAGTTCTTCCCGGTGAATATTATCATCATCCTCGTATCCGTTTGTATCTTATCGGTTCTCCAATATTATTTGCATTATCTACTGCTTGAACAGCATATTTACGTATCTGCATACCCTTCTGCAGGCATGGTTTTCTGTGCGATCGGTGTTTTAGCATTGATCTGGTTAATGAATAGGGTGTTTATAAGAAAGTATATTTCTCCAACAGCTGGAAAATGAAACGGAGTAAGAGTAAGGCCAAATTTTGTATTTTAAAAAGGCAACTTAATGCTTGTTTTTCAGAGTGAGCAAACAGGTTACAGTCTCACACAATTTTTTATAAAACACGGGAACGTTATTTGCGTGGTACTGCTTGTTCAATCATCCATTTGGCATTGTCTATTCATTCTTACAATTCCAGCATTCAAAAATATATATTCAATTCACTAGCTGCAACCGTTAAACCATCCGTTATTTTAAATAAGAGGCAGCTTGGCGAATTATTTACGAATAGTTTTAAGCATACGGATTCCAAACTCTTTTGCCGTTCTAAAATGTTATGAAAATAAAATTTGTAGTTAGGCTACTACAATTATTCAGGGAGATATTGGATAAAAATCAACATAAAATGCCGATAAAACATGGTTGAATTAACTGAAGTCTAGCCCAAAAAGCATCAATAACAACCCAAAAATTAGGGGTTTTTCCCATCTAATTTCGGTAAAAACACCGTTTTTTTATCAATTAAAAATATTTAACTAATTGAATATCAATTAAATATATTTTTTTTTGCTATTTGATAGAAAATTAGTTCTATTGAAAAAAAAGGAAATGTTAACTTGCATCATATTAAAGTGGCGCCGTAATCGAGGCCAGCCTTGCATTAAGCTAAAAAAATTGTTATGAAAAAGTTCTCAAATATCATTGGTACTGCATTGACAGCAGTAATAGTAATGGTAGTTTTTGCTGCCTGCCAAAAAGATCAGACTACTGTTACACAGGAAACAGCTGCTGTTTCTTCTGAGCAAACACAGTTGATAGGTGTTACGGGTAGTGGTGGAGAAGTTGTATCAGGAAGTTATGCTGCTGCTTTACAAAGCAACTATTACAGGAAGTATAACGACGATGATAACAAGCCTCAATATGTAGCTTTTGATGCAGCTACTTTAAGTGCATTTATTGCCAAATTACAGTCAAGTGGATCAACCAAGATTTATGTAAATTTTGGTGTTTATGGTAAAGGTTCACCTGCTCCAAACGATAAGGATAATGGCAAATTGACCGTTTTCTTTACAGGCAGCAAGGTTCCTACACCAAGCTCTCGTTATAGAGGTGATGGTTCTTCTCTCGATGGTGAAGATTTTTTAAATCACGGAGAGATGTTTCCATAGTCATTCTATAAGATGCAGGTATCAGTTTCTACCATTTTTGAAATATTAGCGTTTTTAGCATCAATATATTTTTATCTAGCGAAAAGGAATAAAGTAGTTCTCTACTTTATTCCTTTTTTATTTTTAACTGTTGCCATTGAGTTTTGGGGCAGGTTAGGCCATTTTCAGGAAAGTTTCACTAAAATGGCCATGTACAATTTATTTACAACTGTAGAATTCATATTTTACTCTTTTTTGTTTTATCTCCACTTAACAAAGTCTTCACTTAAAAGAACCGTACTCATATTCATTCCGTTTTTTTTGGTTGCTGTTTCATATAATTTAATATTCATACAAGGATTAAACAAGACATTCCATTCGTACACTTTCCTTTTAGGATCTTTCTTTATTGTAATATTTTGTTGTTGTTTTTTTTATGAATCGGTGTTACCTGAGAGAATAGATGACCAATTATCGAAACAACCTTTTTTTTGGATCGCATCCGGATTACTGATTTTTTATCTAGGGTCAGTGATCATTAATGCACTTTTTGAATATTTGTCTTCAAACGATTTAAAACAAGAGGGCAAAAATATTTACAATACGATAACTCGCAGTTTAAATGTAATTTTATATAGTACATTCTGTATTGCTTTCTATTTATGCCCAGCCCACAAGAAGACATACTCATCTCGGTCGTAGTTGCTTCGGTTTTCTTTATTCTGATTGGTAGTTTTTTATTGTTGATCGTCTTTGTTTTTCTGAGGCGGCAGCGAAAGAATAAGGAGGAAAAGGAAGAGATGAAAAACCGTTTTGAACGCACCCTGCTCAAGACCCAGCTGGAGATACAGGAACAGGCATTTGCGTATATCAGTCAGGAAATTCATGATAATATCGGGCAGATCTTAAGCCTGGCCCGCCTTAACCTGAACACGTTTGGTAGTGTGGTTTCTGAGGAAAAACTAAACCAGACCGACGACCTTCTCGGAAAAGCCATCAAAGATCTTCGCGACCTAAGCCACAATCTGCAGCGAAACCGTATCCATGATATAGGAATTGTGGAATCGATCAGACAATTATTGCTATCCATTGAAAAAACGGGGCAGTACCGGACCTCATTTCTTGCATCGGATAATTTTCATATCCTCGATCCGAATACAGATATTATCCTGTACCGGATGATCCAGGAGATCGTTAACAATATTATCAAACACGCACAGGCTAATTTGATCGAGATAGAGATAACAAGTGAAGCTGAAATGACCATCATACGCATCAGTGATAATGGAATCGGTTTTGACACGGCTGTTCTGCTGCAAGAGCGTTCTGGCATTGGTCTGCAGAATATTGTAAACCGGGCCAAAACAATTGATGCCACTGTAGATGTGAAAAGTGAACCGGGTAACGGAACTACCATAACTTTGTATATTAAACCCAAATCCTCTCTGTTATGACCCTTGTAGCATTGGTTGATGATCATGAACTGCTCCGCACCGGATTGGCGGCTATTATTAATTCATTTGAAGGATTTAAAGTTGGCCTCGAAGCCAATAATGGTAAACAATTTATCGAAAAGATCAAGGGTAAAATACCACCTGATATTGTGTTACTCGATATCACCATGCCAATAATGGACGGCTACGAAACCTCCAGCTGGATTAAAGCGAATCTGCCACAAACCAAAGTATTGGTGTTAAGTATGCTCGAAAATGATACAGCCATTATCCGTATGCTTAAAAACGGGGCTAGAGGATATATACTGAAAGACAGCAAGCCCAAAGTGTTTAAAGACGCGATGGAAAATATACGCGATAGTGGCTACTTTATTAATGAACTGGTGAGTAACAAACTCATGCATTATATTAACCACGAAGAAGTGTATGATGGCGATGCATTTGCCCTGAACAACCTGAGTGAAAACGAGACCACCTTTCTGAAATGGATCTGCACGGAAAAGACCTATAAAGAAATAGCTGATGAAATGTGCCTTAGTCCCAGAACCATCGATACTTACCGCGATAACCTTTTCAAAAAACTGGATGTTAAGACCCGTGTAGGCCTTGCCATTTTTTCGATCAAGAATGGTATCGTAAATATCTGACACTGTTTAATTCAGTGGATTAATCAGTACTTTCATGTAATGCTTCCTACGCAATAAACCCATGTTTGAAGCCTTGCATGACCTGTCCATCAATCATACAAAATAGAAATACCCTCAGGCTCTTTATTGCCTTATTCGCTTGTTGTACAATCAATGATTGTCTGTCGCAAAACCCTATTCCACCTATCGGTCAATGGAGGGAACATCTCAACTGTCAGAATACCATTCAGGTTGTAAAAGGAGATCAGCTCTATTGTGCTACCAGTACGCATCTGTTTTCGATAGATGCAGACAATACCGTTGAACGATTCAGCAAGGTTACCGGGTTAAACGATATAGGCGTTCAATGCATTGGCTGGGATGCCACAACACAACAGCTGGTAACGGTGTATTCCAACAGTAATGTTGATGTACTGAAGAACGGGAACGTAAAAAATATCGGCGATATAAAGAGAAGTACCATAGCAGGCAATAAAACAGTTTTTGCTATTTATTGCCGGGATGGGCTTGCCTATTTGTGCAGTGGTCTTGGCATCATCGTTGTTAATCTTACAAAATATGAGATCAAAGACACCTGGTTTATTGGCAATAATGGCGGACAGATTAAAATAAATGGCATTTCTAATGATGGTGCACAGTTTTATGCGGCTACTGAGGAGGGATTGAAAAGTATTGCTGCAAACTCTCCTGATATCTCAAATTATGCAAACTGGAAAAACCTGAGTGGTGCAAACGGATTGAGCAGCGGCCCTGTTAAAAATGTTGTATTCTCAAACAATAAGATCATTGTAGAAAAAAACGATTCCCTTTTTGTTTTAAATGGAAATTCCTGGACCCTGTTATATGCCGATGCTGCATGGCCAATTATCAATACCAATACCGCTGAAAGTAAGCTCTTGATCTGTCAGCGAACCAGTGCCGGTAATGCCCGGGTTATCCAGTTAAATACTTCCGGCACGATTGAGAAAAGTATATCACAAAGTGGTATCATCTCATTTCCCAGATCAGCTATTCTTGATAATGGAGCGATCTGGACAGCTGATCAGTTTGGTGGTCTTTCTAAATTCACTGCTTCATTTGAGCGTTATATCCCTAACGGACCTCCTGGAACAGCAGATGGTGAAATGATACTAAAAGATCAAACGCTTTATGCTGCAGCGGGAAGCGTTAATAATGCCTGGAACTATCAATACAACCGTAATGGGGTATACGCTTTTAAAGAAGATGTATGGAGCTACAAGGGGTATAACAATCTTCCTGTACTCGATTCCGTACTGGACTTTATCACTATAACATCAGACCCGGCTAATGGCAGTTTATGGGCGGGAAGCTTTGGTGGTGGGCTTGTAAATTTTGCAGAGGGGTCTCAACCTAAGATCTATAAGAAAAGTAACAGCAGTTTACAAGCAGCTATCGGAGATCCCGGCAGTTACCGGGTAAGCGGACTTGCTTTTGATCAGTATGCCAATTTATGGGTAAGCAATTATGGTGCTGCACAGAACCTGCATGTTCGTAAAACTGATGGAACATGGAAAGCGTTTTCTATTCCGTTTACACATGTTGAAAATGCCGTAAGCCAGTTATTGGTTGATGATAATAACCAGCTATGGATTGTGAGCCCGAAAGACAATGGTGTATTCTGTTTCAATTATGGCCAAAGCATTGATAACCTAACTGATGATAAATGGAAGTTTTATAGACAGGGAAGTGGAAATGGAAACCTTCCGAGTAATACTGTACTGAGTTTATTAAAAGATAAAATTGGTTTTATCTGGGTGGGTACAGATAAAGGTATTGGCATCATTCAATGTGGCGGTGATATTTTTGGTTCTCAGGGTTGTGATGCTTTGCTGCCTATTGTACAACAGGACCGTTTTGCAGGACTGTTATTCAAGGACGAAGCGGTACAATGTATGGCTGTAGACGGTGCCAACAGAAAATGGATAGGTACCAGGAACGGCTTGTGGTTGATCTCACAGGATGGGAGCAGTATCATTTACCGTTTTACAGAAGATAATAGCCCCTTGCTGAGCAATGATGTAAAACGAATTGCAATTGACCCGGGTACCGGCGAGGTGTTCATTTCCACTTTTAAAGGTATCTGCAGTTTCAGAAGTACTGCTACAGAAGGTGGTAAAAAGAACGAAAGTGTTCTTGTTTTTCCTAACCCTGTTCCGCCGGGTTATAACGGTACAATTGCTATCCGTGGTTTGGTAAATAATGCACTTGTTAAAATAACCGAGTTGAGTGGAAAGCTTGTATATCAAACCAGGGCTTTAGGGGGTCAGGCAATTTGGGATGGCCATAATTACAAAGGTGACAAAATTTCCAGCGGCATCTATCTCATTATTGTAAGAGATGATGAAGGCACTGAAAAGATCGTCACCAAAGTAGTAATTACATCCGGGCGATAATGAAATTAATCGCCGTCCTTATCTGCTTTCTTGATAGGCTTGAAGAATGCAGCCCGTTTAGGTCCAGGGAAAGGAACATCAGATCCTTTTAACCCATGCCATAATACGATATTAAATTCCAGATCGGGAACGGCATCTTCTTTTGCCAGATTGAATTTCTCTGAACGTCTTTGCCATTCATTCATAGCTGTATTCTTTTCTCGCAGGTCTACTTTTGCAGCTTTTACTGAAAACCCATTTAGGTTGGGTGTATTGCTGAAACTTCGCCACATGGGTTGAGCAGCAGCATCGTATTGGCTCATTGGTCCAATGCCCAATATCAATTCAATGGTACGCAACATAGATGAGGTTGAATACATGGTATGATCTACAAATCCACGTTTTACAAAACCACCTGCCAGATAAGCCGTGCTTCTGTGAGCATCAACATGGTCTGCGCCGTTCTGTGCATCATCTTCGATAATAAAAATGGCAGTTTCTTTCCATATCGGACTTTTACTGAGGTATTCAACAAACATACCTACTGCAAGATCATTATCTGCCACATGCGCATAAGGAGTTGGTCTTCCTTTACGCAATCCTTCTGTATGATCGTTACCGAATCTTACACTGTTAAAACGGGGAACGGCATTCATCGCATATAAAGAATCAAACTCACGTTTCCACTGAGCAAAACGTGTTGTATCTGCGATCTTACCATCAAAGCCTGTAAAATACGGGCAGAGGTGGTCTTTTAAAACAGGAATATTCGGCTTGCCATTATCAGCAAACTCGCCGTAGGTGCGATACGTTACACCGGCACGTTTGCAATGGTCCCAGATAAACCCGCCCTTGTTATTGGCAATCGCACGGTTTCCTTCTCCATCATACGCGCCGCCTCTTCCACCATAGCTGGTAACCCAGTTCTTTTCGAGATAGTCTGTGGCATAGGCTCCGGTGCTCCAGTTATGCCCATCGGCACTTACTTCTCCATCTACATAAAAATTATCCAGCAGTACAAACTCTTTTGCCAATGCATGCTGGTTAGGTGTTACTTTTTCTCCGAATAAAACCAATCTTGGATCTCCGTTGCCTTCTTTCATATCACCCAGTACCTGATCATAGGTTCTGTTCTCTTTGATCACATAAAAAACATATTTGATCGGACCCTGTTCTCCCACTTTACGTGGAATAGGATTACCGGCTTCACCCAGTGCTGTTTGTTCTTTTAGTTTGGTGTATGGTGTGTTTCGATATACGAGCTTTGAATATTCTCCCAATTGTTGTTCTGTAGGTTCTTCAAATACACTCATGGTTCCTTTAAACAGTCCGGCAATGTATTGTACATTTTTAGGAATGTTCGGGTCTCCTTTCTGATAGATCACTTCCTGGTTATTGCCAAACGGATTAGGACCGTAAGGATTGGCCATACTTGAGAAACCTTTTCCGTTAGCTACAAATACTTTTTTACCGATCACTTTTATATTGGTCGGATACCATCCAACAGGAATAAATCCTTTGCTTTTACTTTTTCCCGGAGCAGACACATCAAAAACGGAAAGGCAATTATTATCGGCATTGGCAATGTATAAGGTTTTCTCATCCTTACTTAAGGCAAGACCGTTGGTGGTAGAGCCATTAGGGGCATCGGGGTATAAAGCTACATTCAGGGTTTCCAGTACTTTTCTTTGCCGGGTGCTGAGGATTGATACAGCGTTATCATTTGAATTGGCTACGAATAAATATTTACCATTCCTGGATAAACATAATTCGTTAGGATTATCTCCTACGGGTATTTCGGCTACGATATTCTTTTTCTCTGTATCAAACACATACACTTTATCACAACCCCAGCAGCTGATATAGAGTTCTTTCTGATCGGGTGATAATAAACAACTATACGCTTCTCCACCCAATGCTATGGGCTGATCTGCTTTTTTGGTTTTCAGATCTATTATATAAAGTGAGTTGTTGTCTTTGGTAACAACATACAGAACCTGTTTGGCATCATCTAATGCAATACCGGTTGGAGACAGTCTGTTTGGCCATTTTTTGCCAAGAATGATACTGTCTTTCAATACCAGTTTTTTGTTTTCTATACTGTATTCTGAGATCCAGTTATCATTGCCGCCCGAAACATATAATGTTTTTTCATCGCCGCTGAATTGAAGTCCATACCAGCTTTTAGGTATTACCACATTATCGAGTACGGATTCTGTAGCCGGATCTATCAACTGTATACTCTGCACACTCTGGCCGTTATTGGTAACTGCCATAAGTTTTTGTGATTTGCTCACTGCGATATTCAATGGCAGATCGCCTAAGGGGAAACTACGGCCTACCGGTGTAAGACTCCAACCATTGGTGAGGGTTACTTTCTTTGATTCGAGTTCTTTTACGGTTTGGGTAAATGCACCTGCGGAAATGGCAAGTAGCATAAATAAGGATACTGCTTTTTTCATATGTATCTTTTATAGGAAGCTTAAAGATACAAATGAACCCGTTGAAAATTCAGTGGAAGAATTAATTAATCGTGAAGCTATTTATCAGAAAAAGGCAGTACGGGTTTATTGTTTTACGAAATCATAGGTACGCATAGGCTTAAAACTGGCCCTTCCCCTATCACCCGGTACAATCATGTAAGTAATTTGCCGAACTAGGTTACCGGTGCTTGCAGTTGCGGGTGCTCCTTCTACCGGGTAAACCGGGAAACGACGAACCAGATAGCCCTCCATCAGGAAAAATACATCATTGCCCTTATAGCCCACTCGTGCTTTGGGATCATCAAAAATATCTGGAAAAACGATGGGCGATACGGTTTCATTTTTCTCTGAACTGATCGCGATCACATTGCCTTTGGGAATGGAATCGTTGGAAAAAACATAAAAAACCAGATCCGGAAAGCCATCACGGTTAATATCATCTACCTCGGCTTTGGTAACTCTTCCTTTTACATCAAATGAGAATTCGCGTACATCTTTATCAAACCCCTGTGGAGAAATGGTTACTGAATTTTTTTCCGGGCTCTTATTGTAACACGTAAGACGGTATCCTGCTCTGCCAACTTTAATAGTGGTATCAATCCTTCGGGCCGGAACCGCAACAGGTATGATCTGGGCAGATAAAAAACCTAACCCGCAAAAAAAACATATAATAATCCCGATAATTTTTTGAACACGCATAATGGCTCTCCCTTTTTAAAACTGGCGTTAAGATACGCAAAATCTGTATTACATATTTCTACGGTACTGTCCACCTACCTCATACAAAGCTCGGGTGATCTGTCCGAGGGAGCAATATTTTACACATTCCATCAGCTCATTGAACAGGTTATCATTATTAATGGCTGCCTGTTTCAGTTTTTTCAGGGCCTTACCGCTCCGCTCTACATTTCGTTTCTGGAATGACTGCAGATTCTGAATCTGCTGTTCTTTTTCTTCGGTAGTACTGCGGATCACTTCGCCGGGAAGTATCGTAGGGCTTCCTTTTTTATTTAAAAAGGTATTTACACCGATCAGTGGTAATTCGCCGGTATGTTTGAGCGTTTCATAATACAGACTTTCTTCCTGGATCTTATTCCGCTGGTACATGCGTTCCATGGCACCTAATACACCACCCCGTTCTGTGATGCGGTCAAATTCTGCCAATACCGCTTCTTCCACCAGGTCGGTCAATTCTTCCAAAGCAAAACTTCCCTGTATAAAATTTTCTGTGATGGCAGTGCCCAGTTCACGATTAATGATCAATTGAATGGCCATGGCCCTTCTTACACTTTCTTCGGTAGGTGTGGTAATGGCTTCGTCATACGCATTTGTGTGCAGGCTGTTACAGTTATCATAGATCGCATACAATGCCTGGAGTGTGGTACGTATATCATTAAAATCAATTTCCTGGGCGTGCAGGCTTCGGCCGCTGGTTTGAATATGGTATTTCAGTTTCTGCGAACGATCATTCCCCTTGTATTTGTGTTTCATGGCTTTGGCCCAGATACGACGGGCTACACGGCCGATCACACTATATTCAGGATCCATACCATTGCTGAAAAAGAAAGAAAGGTTAGGTGCAAAATCATCAATATGCATCCCACGGCTCAGGTAATACTCAACATACGTAAAGCCATTAGATAGTGTAAACGCCAATTGTGTAATAGGATTGGCACCGGCTTCTGCAATATGATAGCCGCTGATACTTACACTATAGAAATTGCGTACTTTCTGTTCAATAAAATAAGCCTGTACATCACCCATCAGCTTTAAAGCAAATTCCGTTGAGAAGATGCAGGTATTCTGTGCCTGGTCTTCTTTTAAAATATCGGCCTGTACGGTTCCGCGTACCTGTGATAAGGCTTCTGTTTTTATTTTTCCATACACATCGGCGGGCAATACTTCATCACCACTGATTCCCAGTAAGCGCAATCCCAGGCCATTGTTCCCTTCGGGCAAACGCTCGGGTAAGGCAGGATTATAATAGATCGGTTTAGGGAGATGTGAGAATTTCTGTTGTATATAAGCTTCAACTTCCGGCCATTTACCATTGGCTTCTATCCATTTTTCACATTCCTGATCAATGGCTGCATTCATGAAAAAAGCAAGCAACATAGGAGCAGGACCATTGATCGTCATGCTCACAGATGTTTTTGGATCGCAGAGATCAAAGCCACTGTAGAGTTTCTTGGCATCATCCAATGTAGCCACACTTACACCACTGTTCCCAACTTTTCCAAAAATATCCGGACGATGATCCGGGTCCTCACCATATAAAGTAACACTGTCAAATGCAGTGGAAAGGCGAATTGCAGGCTGACCTATTGATACATAATGAAAACGCTTATTGGTTCTTTCCGGTCCGCCTTCACCGGCAAACATTCTGGTTGGGTCTTCACCTTTTCTTTTCAATTCAAATACGCCACCTGTATAAGGAAACTCGCCAGGAACGTTTTCCTGTAATTGCCAGCGAAGTATATCGCCCCAATCTTTAAATCTTGGTAAGACAACTTTCGGAATTCTTGTGCCGCTCAATGATTTTACAGTAAGCGGTTGTTTGATTGTCTTACCACGAACTTCATATTCAAAATAATCTGAAGTGTATTTTTTAATCAAAGCGGGCCATTCTTCGATCAGCTTTTTACATTCCGGATGTAACAGTTTTTCGAAATGTGCTTTCATTTCAACAAGGGTTGATTCACCACCGGCTGCTGTGCTACTCAAAGAGGGGGTAGATTGTAATGAATCTATTACACCTTCAATCTGATAAAGTCTGGTAGCAACCACTGCCTGTTCATTTGCCCATTGATCATATCCGCGGTTGGTTTCTGAGATCTCCGACAGATAACGCACACGTTTCGGTGGTATGATCTGTGATTTGGTGGTAGTAGATATATTTCTGCCTTCTTTGGTATGTAAAGCTGTCTCTTCTGAAAAGACAACCTTGCATTTTTCTTCAATCACTTCAAATATTCTTTCGAATAATTCATTAACACCGGCATCGTTAAACTGAGCAGCGATCGTTCCTACAATAGGAAGTGCCTCATCTTTTGCCTCCCATAAATTATGGTTGCGTTTAAATTGCTTACGTACATCATGCAAAGCATCCAATGCGCCTGCTTTATCAAACTTATTTATACAGACCACATCTGCATAATCGAGCATATTAATTTTCTCTAATTGTGATGCGGCACCATACTCAGGTGTCATCACATATAAACTCACATCACAGTAATCAAGTATGGATGCATCACTTTGGCCCACACCGGCAGATTCCAGGATAATAAAATCAAAACCGGTTGCCTTACAGATATCGATCGCTTCCTGCACATGTGCGCTCAAGGCAGTATTATCATCGCGGGTTGCCAGGCTACGCATGTAAGCACGAACGTGTGAGATCGCATTCATCCGGATCCTGTCGCCCAACAAGGCGCCACCTGTTTTTTTCTTGGAAGGATCTACAGAAATAACTGCGATGGTCTTATCGGTAAATGCGTGCAGGTAACGTCGTACGATCTCATCAGTAACAGAACTTTTTCCGGCACCACCGGTTCCTGTAATTCCTAATACAGGGATGTTTGAGTTTGGAGTTTGAAGTCTGGAGTCTGGAGTTGTGCAACCATTTTCGGCATTGGTAATTTCTCTGGCAACTTTTCTTACATCCTTTACTTCACCAAGCGTCATAGGGTTTTTGTAGATACCATTTCCATTAAGACTAAAATCGCATTGGCGGATCACGTCTTCGATCATTCCTTCGAGACCCATTTTACGGCCATCATCCGGACTGTAAATTTTAGAAATGCCATATAAATGCAGTTCACGGATCTCCTCAGGTAAAATGGTTCCTCCACCACCACCAAATATTTTAATATGGCCACATCCATTCTGATCCAGCAGGTCTTTCATGTATTTAAAGAATTCTACATGTCCGCCCTGGTAACTGGTAATAGCAATACCCTGTGCATCTTCTTCTATGGCACATTCTACAATTTCTAATACGCTCCGGTTATGACCCAGGTGAATGATCTCTGCTCCTTTAGCCTGCAAAATGCGGCGCATGATATTGATAGCGGCATCATGCCCGTCGAATAAACTGGCGGCTGTAACTATACGGATCTTATGTTGGGGAGTATATGCCATGGTTGTCTTTTAAACGCGAAGACAAATTTACAGGTTTGCTATCAAAAGTTAACAAATGTTAGCTTTTGATTAACCGATCATTTTCGCCATGAACTTCTTACTTTCAGGCCCTTAATGTAAACTATGTCATTCAAAGCCAGTATCGACGATCAAAACGGGTTCCCTATTATTACTTTAACGGATACTATTGGAGGCGCTGAAGCCGAGATCTATGCGTTTGGTGGTTTATTGAATGCATTCAGGGTTCCGGTAAATGGATCACTGTTTAATGTGGTAGAAGGTTTTACAGGAAGGGAAGATATTGCCGCAAACATTACCCATGGTTTTAAAAGTGCCAAGCTCAGCCCTTTTGTTTGCCGCATGTTTGAAGGAAAATACCGTTTGGAAAATAAAGACTATCAGGTTCATAAACATTTTCTCAATGGCCATGCAATTCATGGATTGGTTTATGACGGCATTTATGCAATCATATACCAAGAGTCTGGTAACAAAGCAGCAAGTGTGGTGCTTCAATATGATTACAAGGGTGATGATGCCGGGTATCCTTTTCCTTATACCCTAATCATTGAATGGAAACTGGAAGCCGGAAACAAATTAAGTGTTAGTACAACCGTAACGCATTCCCATGATCATGCGATTCCTATGGCGGATGGATGGCATCCTTATTTTACATTAGGCGGATCAGTAGATGAATGGATGATCCAATTCGACAGTAACACCCAACTGGAGTATGATGCAGCTTTATTGCCTTCCGGTAAGAAACTAAAGGATGAACGTTTTATCAATGGCGCTTCGCTGAAAGATATTCAACTGGATAATTCTTTTGAACTGGATGCCACAAAACAAGATGCTAAATGCAGATTAAGCAATGATATATTGCAACTGATCATTGAGCCGGGTAAGTCGTATCCCTTATTGCAACTGTATATTCCACCACACCGAAAGAGTATTGCCATTGAAAACCTGAGTGGTGCTCCGGATAATTTTAATAATGGAATGTGGCGGATAGATCTTTCGCCGAATGAGAAGAAAGTGTTTAGAACCAGCTATACCGTTGTTTTGAACAGATGAACAGAAGCGCAAAGAACAAGGAACAGATGAAGGATACATTACTCCGATCCTTGTTCATCTGTTCCTTGTTCATCTGTTCTAATAATCTACAGCTCTACTACCGCGATCATGCTGATCTCAACATTCACTCCCCTTGGCAGTCCTTTTACTGCAACCGTTTCACGGGCTGGATAATCGCCTTTAAAATAGGTTCCGTACACTTCATTTACCTGTGCAAAGAGCGACATATCGCTCAGGAAAATACTGGTCTTAACAACATGCTCGAAGCTGAGTTTGGCTTCTTCCAGAACCGACTGCAGGTTTTTCATTACCTGGTGGGTTTCTGCCGGTATAGATGAGGTTTCCAATTCACCTGTGGCTGGCACAAACGCTACCTGTCCGCTCAGGAATACCATGCCATTGGCTTTTACTGCCTGGCTATACGGGCCAATAGGAGCCGGTGCTTTATCGGTTTGAATGATCTGTTTTGACATAGAAATTGTTTTAATCAGCAGCAAATTGCTGCATTTCTATCAACCTGCCAACCTAAATTTGCGCTTTACACACCGTACATGCAGATTGTAGTAAAAGCCAATACAGAACAAAAGCAGGCTTTCCTTGCAAAAGGAGTTGCCGAAGATGTATGGGTGAACTGGCTCACAGATGAGAAACAGATACCCTTTGCGGACGCTTATTTTGATCTTTGTTTTGAAGAGGATGGACCATCTTTTTCAGGCATAACAGATCAACCTGTTTTTATCAATTCTGTGATCGAAACCGGCGACATGTTACCTGGTAATTTTATCAGGCTAAATGCATGGAATGGCTTTTTAGAGCGGGATTCCATTGAGGTTGTTGCCGCAGACTCTGAGAAGATCGTTGATGCTGTTTTGAAAAAAATTGGCTGGAAATATAATATCGTTCCCGATATTCCTGGGATGATCGCAGCAAGGGTCATTGCCATGATCATCAATGAAGCTTATTTTGGTTTGGGCGATGAGATCAGCACAAGGGCTGAAATAGATATTGCCATGAAGCTGGGCACCAATTATCCCTACGGACCTTTTGAATGGAGCCAGAAAATTGGCCTTTCTAAAATATATGCCTTATTAAAAAAACTAAGTGTTCAGGATAGTCGTTATTTGGTAGCACCCGCATTGGAAAAAGAACTCACAATACAATAGGTCATACATGCCGCTTCTACTTAATATAGATACCGCTACTGAACATGCCAGTGTTTGCCTGAGCTTAAACAGTACCGTGCTGGGCATGATAGAAAGCAGCGAGCAGAAGAATCATGCTTCATTTATACAGCCTGCTATTGGAGAGCTGATGGCTCAATGTGGTCATTCGCTCAAAGATCTGGATGCTGTTTCTGTAACAGCCGGACCCGGCAGTTATACTGGGCTAAGGGTGGGACTGGCTTCTGCCAAAGGGATTTGCTTTGCCCTTGACAAACCTTTGATACTGGTGAATACACTGGAAGTGATGGCGCAATCAATAATCAGTCATCTCGAATCATCACAAACCGTTGTTGATCCTTCAACGCTGCTTTGCCCCTTGATTGACGCCAGACGGATGGAGGTATTTACTGCCTTGTATACGCTATCCCTCGAAGAAATTGAATCGCCCTATGCCCTGATCATTGATGAATTGTCATTTAACGGCGAGAAATATCAAAAAAACGTCATTTTTAGCGGTTCCGGTCATCAGAAATTGGTGGGTGTAATCAAGCATCCCAAAGCGTCATTTTTACACATTCAACACAATGCTTCGCACCTTGCCCTAAGGGCTTCAATATACTGTCAATCAGGCATTTTCGCCAAT
This sequence comes from Chitinophagaceae bacterium, assembly GCA_947455605.1. Classification (GTDB taxonomy): domain Bacteria; phylum Bacteroidota; class Bacteroidia; order Chitinophagales; family Chitinophagaceae; genus Sediminibacterium. Next base: position 757 of record CANGOX010000014.1, on the reverse strand, counting down.
CTTGCCTATGCCGAACCCCTCTATGTAAAAGGCTTTTTCGACACCTCGAAAAAAACCGTTTAAACGTGTAAAAATCGGACAGCGGGAAAAACATTCATAAATTTTATACTATGAATCCCCAAACATTTTGTTTAACTTTATGTGAACGAGTTTAGTATTATTAATCCCCTCCCTTAACTCTATTGCCATGACCCAGTCTTTACAAGCCGTTGTCTTACTGAATGGTAAAACCCCGATCAAAGTCGACTTCCTTCATACAAAGAAAGCCTCATTGATTCTCAGGTCCATTAACCATAAGTTACGACAGCAAATCATCAAACTTCTCGACGAACATCAGAAGATGACCGTAACCGAAATTTATGTCAAGCTCAGACTTGAGCAATCGGTAGCCTCTCAACACTTAGCTATTTTACGAAGAGCGGGTATTGTAAGCACCTCGCGTGACGGCAAGTTCATTTTTTACTCCGTTAATTATAACCGATTGGCAGAAGTGGTTCAGTTTGTAGAAACACTGGTAGGTTAGGTAGACAGGGTTTATGACAATTTTGGCCTTTTGATAACTTCGACCCCTTTCTGGCCTGAAGCTTGCCCCTATCTTTGCACAAAATCAAGCATACATGTATATCAAGCAATTATATACGGGATGTATCAGCGAAGCCGCATACTACATTGAGAGTGACGGAGTTGCTGCCATTATTGACCCGCTTCGTGATATTGAAGAGTATCTGGATCTTACACAGGAAAGGAAAACAAAGAT
>CANGOX010000013.1 GCA_947455605.1 Chitinophagaceae bacterium | reverse complement strand
GAATGGATTGGTCAATTGTGCATTACCCGGTGTGGCTGCAAAACGTGCAATATCACGGCGGTCGTTATCGGCTGCACCGGTTGGGCCCTGCATCTCATCATTGTCTACTGTATAGTACAGGCTGAGACGGATACCGAATCCGGCATCTCCCACCAAGCGGCTGTATGCTCCGGCTAATGCTTTATAAGCACTGGGCACATCTCTAAAAGCCACTTCGGCACTTACATCTGTGATAGGTTGCTGATCCAGAAACTTTTTGCAACTGGCAAAGAACAACACCACACTTACGGCGGCTATGATCGTCAGTTTATAAAAATGTTTGGTATTCATATCGAAGATTTTTTTGTTTGATTAGAAGGTTGCATTGATACCGAAAATATAGCTACGGCTTTTTGGATAAGCTGAATAATCCAATCCTGGGGTAAGCGGACTGTTACGTACACTCACTTCCGGATCGTATCCTGAATAACCTGTCAGCACAGCAATATTGTTGGCAGTAAAATAAAAACGCAACTTGCTGATCTTTGCTTTTGCCAGTTTTTTAACCGGTACACTGTAGCCTAATGTAATATTATTCAAACGCAGGAATGATCCATCTTCAATGGCCCATGAGCTTGGATAGAAAGCACCGGCACCTTTTACCGGAGCCCAGATAGTTGCATTGGCATTCAATGTTGTAAGTTGATCTGGTGCAATACCTACCACCTGACCTGTTGAATTTACCCACTGTGCTGTCTGGCCGGTGGCTGTTACCACTTTCCAACGATTGGCCATAATGCCTAACATATTAGAGTTAGCTGTATATCCATTGGTGAACTCGATCTTATTGGCATTGTAAATATCATTGCCATATGAGAAGTTGAAGAATACACTCATATCCCAGTTCTTATACGTAAACTGGTTGTTCCATCCACCGGTGAATTTTGGAGTTGGGTTACCGATGATCTGTCTGTCTTTATCCAGATCCACTACGCCATCACCATTCAGGTCTTTATATTTAGGAGCACCCGGCTGAACCGTTCCGATAATACCTGCATCAGATACAACACCTGCTTTTAAAGTATAAACGCTGGTAGCTGCATTATAATCAAAATCAGATACTTTATAGAAACCATCACTTACCAAACCCCACATGGAACCTACCGGATCTCCGATGCGGATGATATAGTCAGTTGGCTGACCGGAAACACCCCAGCTGGCCGCAGGATAGAACAGGGTTTGATTCTGTCCTAACTGATCCACTTTGTTCTTATTGAATGAAATATTGAAATTACTGTTCCAACTGAAATCTGCTTTTCGAACCGGCGTTGCATTCAATTGTATTTCCACACCTCTGTTGGATGTTTTACCAATGTTCTGTAGCTGTGTAGAATAACCATAAGTTGATGCGATAGGAACATTCAGCAATAGATTTTTGGAGCTGTTATTATAATAATCCACACTCAGGCTTAACCTGTCGTGCAGCAGACTCAGATCCATACCAAAGTTTCTGTTCACAGTAGACTCCCACTGTAAAGATTCATTCACCAGACCTGAAGAATAATAAGCGGTAACTGCCTGGTTATTGATACCATAATAGTAAGTACCATCATTACGGAAGGTGGTTAAGAACAGGTAATCATTGATACGGTTATTACCCACTGTACCAAAACCTGCCCTGAATTTAAGGTCACTGATGAAATCTACATTCTTCATGAATTTCTCATTCTTCACTCTCCAGGCAAAAGATCCTGAAGGAAAATAACCCCATTGTTTGCCGGGAGCAAATTTAGAAGCACCATCAGAACGTACATTGAATGACAGGTAATATCTGTTATCAAACGTATAGTTCACCCTTCCAAAGAACGACAGGCTGGTATATCTTGATTTACCCAGTTTAGGATAACCTGTAAAAGAAGTGCCCAGCCCGGTTTTTGCAAACGCATCAGTTGGCGCAGTAAATGTTGGGTATAATTTGATCAGCTGTGTATGACTTTCTGTTTTCAGGTCATAGGTCTCTTCACCCACCAGGAAATCAAAATCATGTTTGCCTTTCCATTTACTGATAGAATAGGTTAACACGTTTGAATTGGTGATCGTGTTCCTGGTAACGGTATCCAATTGAACAATTGGTTTTCTTGAACCCTGTATAACAGCGTAAGGAGTGATGGAATCACTGAACTGACGGTCAACCAGATTATTATGATCATACCCGAAAGTTGATTTAAAACTCAGGTTACGGGTAATATTGTAAGAAAGGGCAGCAGTTGCATTAAATACATCCGTTGATTTCTTTCTGTATTCTGCATTAGCCAGTGAGATCGGGTTAACCAGATTCAAACCATTACCAACATTAGGATCCGCCAATGGATCAGCATCTTCTATTAACTGATTGTTTGAAAGGAATGGCCTATACTTAACTGCATTACGCAAACGGTTATAAGCCGAACCCTGATCAGAAGAAGTTCCTGATCCGTACACATCAGTATGCGTGTAACGGGTAGAAACAGAGAGTTTGATCTTATTTGTAATCTTATAATCACTTTTCAGGTTAAGTAAATGCCTTTTGTAACTAGAATTGAGCACGATCGCTTTATCATCATTATAGGTATACCCAAAATTGTAAGTGATCTTATTGTTACCACCTAATGCAGACACATTATGCGTTTGGGTGATACCGGTTCTGCCAAGTACTTCATCCTGCCAGTCAACGCTTTTTACGTTCTTATAGTTAGATAAAGTATCCCAGGTAGTTCCAAAATTTTTGGTGAAAGTGGTACTGTCCGTACTGCTGCCTCTTGATCTTTCTGATTGATAGAGCACATAATCGTAAGGAGACAATACATCTAATTTATTGGCCAGTTTTTTGATGCCTACAAATCCATTGTAGCTAAGGGTTAATCGGCCCGGTTTACCACTTTTGGTAGTGATCACAATTACACCATTCGCACCTCTTGCACCATAAATGGCGGTAGCTGCAGCATCTTTCAGTACATCGATGGTCTGGATATTCTGAGGTGAAATAGCAGAAAGGCCATTTTCAACCTGCACCCCATCTACGATATATAAAGGAGAGTTATCACCTGTGATAGACATACCACCACGGATCCTAACCCTTACTTCCGCATCAGGAGAACCTTCTGCTGTAGTTGCGGTAACACCCGCCAAACGGCCATTCAGGGCCTCTGCAGCAGAGTTAACCGGAATATCTTTCAGGTCTTTTGCGCTAACGCTGGAAACGGATGCCAGCAGGTTTTTTCTGCGGATGGTCTGGTAACCGATCACCACCACTTCTTCCGCTTCTTTTACTTCGGCAGATAAAGTGATATTGATGGTATTCCTGTCGTTTACTGCTTCCTGGCGGCTGGTATAACCCACATAGGAGAAGCCAAGGGTAACTTTGCCACTCTCAACCAATATACGGTATTGACCATTTTTGTCGGTAGCTGTTCCGGCCTGTCCGCCACGAACGGTCACATTCACACCTTCCAGTGGCTGGTTATCGGTAGCAGTAACCTTACCTTTCACTTCAAATTTCTTGTCCTGTGCCGTAAGTTGCCCGGCCAGCATTAAAAACCCGGCCAGCAGGAACAGGCATAGGTTCGTTTTTTTCATAAGCATACGCAATCGATTTAGGCAATCATTGATAAAAAGCTCTGTATTATTAGGGGGTAAAAGAGATAAACTAAGGCTGCGGGGTTGGGCAGCATTCACAACGTATGTGTATTCACGTCTGAAAAGCATGGCAAGCAGTTTCGTAATGAAAATCGTTTTAAAACCGGGTTTTCTGACCTGAATCCGATTTTTGGCAGGAGCCGCAAAAGAGTTTCATATCAACCCAATTCTACACTTATATAGACAATACAAAAAGGGAAAATGATTTTTTTTCTACGCAATCGTTCCCGGTAACGTTACCACCTGATCTAAATTGCGCCAAATGCTTTTGTGTAGCCGTTTTTACAAAATCAATTACCTATTTTTAAAGCACTTAACTAACCGATTGCTATGTCTTTATTAAAGCCCCGGCTAAGTTTCTGGCAGATCATTAACATGAATGTCGGATTCTTTGGTATCCAGTACAGTTTTGGCCTTCAACAGAGCGCCGTAAACCCGATTTATGATTTCTTAGGAGCCAAACCCGATCAGATCCCTTTATTGAATTTAGCCGGACCTATGACAGGCCTGCTGATCCAGCCCATTATTGGTGCTTTAAGTGATAAAACCTGGCATCCTCGCTGGGGCAGAAGAAAACCTTATTTCTTTATCGGTGCCCTTTTCTGCAGTTTATGCCTCTTTATCTACCCTTTCAGCAGTACTTTATGGATGGCGGGTGGTCTGTTATGGGTATTGGATGCAGCTAATAACACAGCAATGGAACCTTACCGTGCATTTATTGCCGATAAACTTCCTTCTTCCCAGATGGCTACCGGTTTTTTAACGCAAAGTTTTTTTACAGGCCTGGGTATCACGCTGGCCAACATTTCTTTATTCGCTTTTCAGAAAGTAAGTTTTCTGAAACAATCACACGGGCAAATTCCCTACTGGGTTTTTGGTTCTTTCTTTCTGGGTTCGCTATGTTCCATCTCATCTGTACTCTGGTCTATCACTAAAACACCAGAGATACCACCCACCCCTGAAGAACTGGCTGCATTAAAAGCCAATAAACGAAGTGTATTCGGGCCCTTTATTGAAATAGCAGAAGCGATCAAAGACATGCCAAAAGTTATGTGGCAACTGGCATTGGTGTATCTGTTCCAATGGTATGCCTTATTCTGTTACTGGCAGAATGCATCAAAAAGTATAGCGCAATCAGTATGGAAAACCTCTCCATCAAAAGATCCTAAACTCTATGAAGAAGCAGTAGGCTGGGCAGGATTGGTAAATGGATGGTACAATGTGGTCACCTTCTTATCCGCATTTGGATTGGTGATCCTTGCAAAAAAATACAGTCCAAAAACCGTTCATGTTGCCTGCTTGTTAATGGCAGGTGCCGGTTTGCTCATCTTCCCGCATATTGAGAACCAATATCTATTATTTGCACCCATGACCGGTTTTGGTATAGCCTGGGCAAGTATGATGGGTGTTCCGTATCTGATGGTGGTAAACCAGATCCCGAAGGAAAGATATGGTGTATACATGGGCATCATCAATATGATGATCGTAATTCCGATGATCCTGCAAACAACTACGTTTGGTTATGTGTTAAATCATTTTCTGGATAATGATCCCGGAAAAGCGATCAGTTTTGGCGGTGTGTTATTGTTGATTGCTTGTGGGGCTACGATGTTGATCAAGACGGTTAAGGCAAATGATGATGAGATTGTGTTGACGGGCGGTGGCGGACATTAATGAATATTGAATATTGAACAAGGAATATTGAATTTTGAAGTGATGGTGTTCGGATTGATTGAAAAAAATTTTATTCATAAATAACTCCTGTTTGGGAGTTGGAGGATATACATATGAAAATTCTCTGTATCGGCGAAGCACTGATAGATATGATCTGTGTAGATAAAGGCAAATCTTTATCTGAAGGAAATAATTTTTTAAAGAAACCCGGCGGAGCACCTACCAATGTGGCCGCTGCGATAGCTGCATTGGGTGGAACAGTAGAGCTCGCAGCCAAGGTTGGCAATGACCCCTTTGGTAAACAACTGATCCACGTAATGCAGGAATTCGGTGTATCTACCAAATGGATGTTACAGGATGATCTGCATTTTACCACTTTCGCATTTGTATCATTAATGGAAGATGGTGAACGGGATTTTGTTTTTAACCGTGGTGCTGATGGTGAACTTACCCGTGAAGAAGTTGATGCCATTGATCTGGAGGATGTATCTATCATCCATTTTGGTTCTGCTACCGGTTTTTTACCGGGACCTTTGCAAGCAGCCTATCAAGGATTATTGCAGAAAGCTTTACAAAAAAATATTTTCATCAGCTTCGACCCAAATTACCGTCACTTATTATTCCGTAACAACCTTCAGACATTTATTGACCAGTCCTGGAATTTTTTAACAGCCTGTCATTTCTTTAAAGTAAGTGATGAAGAAGCCATGCTGATAACAGGTGCAGCTACGGTTGCTGATGCGGCCAATATCTTACTGGAAAAAACAACGGCTGTATTCACCATCACTTTAGGAAAGGAAGGAACCTTACTCGGACATAACGGAACCACGGTCACCATACCAAGTATTCCCATTAAACCCGTTGACACCACCGGTGCCGGTGATGCATTTGTAGGAGCGGTATTGTATCAATTAAGTGATAAAACCTTAAGTGATATTCAATTACTATCCCCAGAGCAATGGAACCGTACCATTATTAACGCCAACAAAGCCGGCGCCAGAACCTGTGAATATTTAGGAGCCATGGAAGCTTTTAAACATTTGAATAGCCAGATATTTGATTAACATCTAGTGAATGGTGAATGGGCAATGGTGAACTGAAGAAAAAATATTGTCCATTCACAATTCACCATTCACAAAAACAGCAAGTAACCACATAAACGAATCTAACGTGTACAACTACACTCTCCATAACCACATCCATCTTTCCTGCAAACAGCACGGGCTCGACCTGAATGGTAAGGATAATCTGTTCTATACAAGACTGATCGCCAATACCGCTGCTATCCGTGAATTGTATGAAGAAGTATATGGCAAGCACCCGCAAAAAGAAATTTTGTTTGATGGGTTGATCGAAACCATCATCAAAGCACATAAAGAGCGGCCAACCGCTTTACTAAAGCAGGATAATAAAAAAGAAGAAAAAGGAAACTGGTTTCTCAGTAATGAGATCACCGGTATGAGTTTATATGTTGACCGTTTTTGCGGCGGGTTAAAAAATATGCCCGCTAAACTGTCTTACCTGAACAATCTGGGTGTGAACTTTCTGCATCTCATGCCGGTATTTCAAAGTCCGGAAGGAGAAAGTGATGGTGGTTATGCTGTTTCTGATTTCAGAAAAGTTGATGAACGCTTTGGAACACTGGAAGACCTGCAGGCCTTACAAAAGAAAATGCTGGCAGAGAATATGTATCTCATGATTGATATAGTGCTCAATCACACTTCTCATCTGCACGAATGGGCCATGAAAGCCAAACAGGGTGATCCTGTTTACCAGGATTATTTTTATATGTATGATGACCGCACGCTGCCTGATCAGTTCGACCAAAACATGCCAGAGATCTTCCCCGAAAGTTCACCAGGCAGTTTTACCTATGTTCCTGAATGCAAAAAATGGGTGATGACGGTTTTCCATCATTACCAGTGGGATCTGAATTATGCTAACCCTGCTGTTTTTAATGCGATGTTGGATACTGTTTTCTTTTATGCCAATCTCGGTATTGATATTCTCCGTATTGATGCACCGGCATTTATCTGGAAACAATTGGGAACCAGTTGTCAGAATCTACCTCAGGCACATACCTTGTTACGACTGATCAAACAATGTGTACAGGTGGCATCACCCGGTATGGCTTTATTAGGCGAAGCGATTGTAGCCCCCAAAGAGATCATGAAATATTTTGGCACCGGAAATTATACAGGGAGAGAATGCGATGTGGCTTATAATGCCACACAAATGGCATTACAATGGGATGCATTGGCAACAAGTGATACACGAGTAATGCTGGCCGCACAATATGATCTGTTACAGAAACCCTTTGGCAGCACCTGGCTTACCTATACCCGATGCCATGATGATATCGGTTTAGGGTTTGAAGACAGTTCTATCACTGCTGCAGGTTTTAACGCCTATGAACATAGAAAATTCCTAAAAGAATATTATTCAGGTGTTCATCCTTCTTCACCGGCAAAAGGGGCTTTATTTTCCATTAACCCAAAAACACAGGATGCACGCATCAGCGGTTCCTTAGCTTCGCTTTGCGGACTGGAAAAGGCTTTAGAACAAAATGATCCCCTTGAAATTGAATTATCAGTTCGTAAGATCATCATGATGCAGGCACAAACCTGTTTTATCGGCGGCATCCCTATGTTATTTTATGGAGATGAAGCTGCTTACACCAATGATTATTCCTATCTGAACGATCCGGGAAAAAGTTACGATAACCGATGGATGCACCGACCGGTTATTGATTGGGTTAAAAATCAAAGAACGGAGGTAAAGGGTACTATCGAAGAAAAAATATTTTCAGCTACACAAAAACTGATCAGCTTACGAAAAAAAATATCGGTTATTGCCGATAGGAAAAATCTTACCTGGTTAACGCCGCATAATATTCATGTAGCAGGGTTTCTTCGTGCATGGGATAATAAAAAAGTTTACTGCTTATTTAACTATAGCCGAAAAGCTGCGTATATCACCTGGTACAGTTTTAAAGAACATGGCGCTGTACCGGTAAAATTGTACGATCATTGGAATGATCAACGTGTTACAGTAGGTTCAGATTATGAATACCTGATCATTGAGCCGTATTCATTTTGTATTCTTGAAGTAGTGGATTAGCGATCAGTAGTACTTTATGCCATCTAACAATTCAAACCGTGCCTTTGTGCACAAATTTCCCTCACAAAAAGGCACTAAGGCACGGTTTGGTTCGGGTTTGATCATAAAGATCCTCCCTCAATCAACACAGATTCAATAAACACTTCTTCAATCGATTGATTACCCTTCAGGCTACCAAGCATTTGCGTAAACGCTTTCTTACCCAGCTTATAGCCACTGGTTTCCACATGCGTTATTTTAGGATCGTACTGGGTAGGAATAAAGCCATTGCTGATACTGATCACTGCAATATCATCCGGTATTTTCATTTTTCGCTCATGCAGGGCATACATCATTCCTATCAGGATCAGATCGCCCATGCAAAATATCACATCAGGTTTGTTGGGCTTATCCAATGCAGCCAGGGTTGCTTCTTTTGAAGGCATTTGCTGTTCCGGAAACTGTATTTCAATAGGGGTTTCCGGCGAAAGCTCTTTAAAGGTTTGTAAAAAAGATTCCAGTCTTTTTCTTGTGATACTCAGATGTGGATGCCCAAAAAGTGCCAGCACCCTTTTTTTCCCTTTTTTGATAATTGCTTCCGCCGCCATCCGGCCGGTAAGCGTATCTGCCAGACACACTTTGTTACAAACATCCGTTTCCGGCACACGGTCAAAAAAGATCACCGGGGTATTTAATTCATTCAGTTTATAAAAAGGGCGGATGTCTTCCGTTTCAATGGAGATAGAAGCAAACAAACCCGCTACCATATTCTTACGGAAGATATTCAGATTGCTTTTTTCAATGGTCAGATCATCCTGCGATTGCATGATCAATACAGAATAGCCTTCCTGTCTGGCTTCTTCTTCCACCGCAGCAATAAATGAATCGTAAAAATAATTATTGATCGTAGGAACCAGTATGCCCAATACATTATTATGCCTGGTTCTTAATTGTACTGCAAACCCATTGGGTTCATATTCCATTGCCTGGGCCAGTTCTTTTACTTTCTTCTTGGTACTTTCAGAAATATCAGGATGATCCTTCAATGCACGTGAAACAGTTGAGATGCTCAGTCCCAACACTTCGGATAATTGTTTTAACGTGCTTTGCTGTGTCATTGATATATATACAAAAAGAAGACCCAATCAATAGACTAATATACTGTTTAAAATGAATACATCATCAGAGAATGTGTTACTAAACAAAAAGAACTCCCCGCTTTCCATCGGGGAGTTCAAAAATATTTTTTGAATCTGATATATTAGATAAACCGCTCTCTAATAATTAAATCATCAGATTGCATTTCCCTGTCTTCCGTTAAAAAATTACAGATTAGAACCGTAAAGAAAGACCGATGTTCATTGCATAATCTGCAAATGCAGCATCGCCCTGTGTGTATTTTCCGTTTAACGCGGTACTGATCTTATCCGCCATACTCTGGGTACGGTTTCTTGTGATTGCGATCGGAACAAAAGCATACACATTGAATTTTTTGAAGGCATATGTAACACCTGGTTCTGCTGAAATAATATAGCCTGGTCTTCTGAATCCATTACTGCTGCCGATCAGATCATGCACCGGCAGGCACTCATTTCTCAAACCTGCAGAGAATGTGAATTTATTGGCGATAAAATTAACGCCACCTCTCAGCATCATCTGATCGGGAACGCTCATAACATCGCTGGTATTGGCAACGGCTGAAGCAGAAGGAGTTCCACCACGTGCTGTTGAAGTACCATTCTCTCCTCTTGGATTAATGAGATAGTAAAAATTTGTGTAGATATTGATATTACGTGAAACATTGTAGTAAGCATTTACTTCTGTAGTAATGCCTGTTCCACCATCACCCAACTGGATAGACTGGTCTACCGGACCTGTAACCGTTACACCTGCTGTACTGGTATAGAAGCGGTCGGTATATTTATAATCACCTGTTGCCAATTTAAGCCCCATGCCTATCTGAACATTCCACTTACGTGTCTTCATAGGATCCATTACCCAGTAATAACCGGTTAAACGAACATCGCCTAAACCAAAAGAGGAAGTGGTATGTCTTTCTTTACCACCATGTTCATATAAGGATGAACGTGTGTTGGAAATGATCGGTGCATCAAATGCAAGTGACCATCTGTTATTGAGGATGCGGGTAAACGCGATATCCATGGTATAAGCATGGTTAATTACCTGTGTGCCAGCGTCTACGCGTTGTGTCTGTTCTACTTCACCCACAAAATGCTTGTAAGAATTATAGTATCTGTTGTTGATATTTAGCATCCATTTCTGGGCGGATGCCGATGAATCGTGGTCTCCATGATCCATTGTGCAAAGGCCACCCACGCTGCGGATAGCTACACAACCTTGCGAATAGATACACGACGATATGCCAAATGTGGCAATAAAAATTATGATGAATGATTTCATTGTTTAGTGTTTGTTCGTTAGTAATGGTGTGATTAATAGGATTATTTCTTTTTCATTTTTAAACGATCGGCCACCATTTGCCCAACCTTACTGCCAATATCTGTGCTGATGATACAGGAATTGTGAAAATGCAAACCTCCATAAAAGCGTGCCCAGTTATTTTCCAATGCAGCATCCCTGAAAGATTTGAACGAGCGGTTCTTGATACCAAATTCCAGTTCGGTTGAATCGGTATAGGCGAAATGATCACCAAAAACACTTGTTAAAGCTTCAGCAGCTGAAGAAGAAATTGTTGAGTGCCCGCAGGTATATTCCGGAAAAGCCGGTGTTTGCAGGTAAGGGCGCCAGTTGGCATCAAGATATTTATTGATGACAGTTTCGGGCCTTACCGTATTGTATTTATATTTCACATACCAACATTCTATGAATGCATCAAATAGTGCGATACTGGTTTTGGCAAAAGCGTATACGGTGGTTGGGTAATCTGCTTTGGCAGTCTTGGCTGCAATGCCGATCACACTCATCCAGTGACCTGATGGCGAGAATTTTTTACTGCCATACATCACGTGGCCGGTAACGTTCATTTTAAAGGGATTATCATCCCAGAATTCTGCAATATGTTTTTGTTCCGGTGTTAAACTGTCCACAGCATTTTTTATAGCCATTACTTCGCTATAATATTTACTTTTTTTATCAGTGATGTTAAAATCAGGTGGTGGTGGTGGCGCAAAAACGCCTGCACTGTCTATTACCATCGGGCGTATTTCCATCCAATGCGGTTCGGCTGCTGATGCATATAATGGAGGTGTAGGGATCCAACGGCCCGGAATATCCAGTACTGTATATTTCTCCGCTCCGCGTGTTTCCAGATAATTGTCTTTCTTACTCCAGCGAATAATTGAGGCTGATACACTATCTGCCAATACCTGTGATGCTTTCTCTGTTTCTGAAGGCAAACCCTTATCACGGGCAACTTTTAAAATACTGTCTTTATATACCTGCATACTTCCTTCCGGAAAGGTTACCGCTTCTCCTACTTTCATATACGCCAATAACGCTGCCAATTCAAGATCGGCATTTTTATCAGCTGCAGGAAGCGAAATGGATTTCAGCCCCTTTACCTGGCCTACCAGCGATTGGTATTCATCCGGATGACCGGATACCATCACTTCATAAGCTGCAATAGCTGCATACACGTAATTACGTGCCGCTACCATTGGGGGGAAATTATTTCCCATTACCACTGTGTTTAACTCGTGTACTGTCTGACTGAATAATTCCGGATTGTGCAGGTATGTCTTGTACTCTTCGTTCTTACGGCAAGCGATCAAGCATACAACAACACAAAGACCCATAGAGAGTCTTTTCATATAGCTAAAATTAAATAAGGAAAAAATAGGAATTGCTTAATGAACCAACCCTAGGCTTGTGGTGGCCTGTCCAAACGGCTGAGGTATTCAGACTTCAGGTCAGCATAAATTTTCATGCCCCAGGAATCCGAGAGACCGGAGTTCCTAAACTGCCAAGAAAAGAAATCTTGGTCTGCTGTGAAATCCTGCACAGAGAATTTCGCTGAATGAGGATGATGTGACGGAGCCTTTTTGGAATTATTATTGGTTACAAAATCGTTGGCTAATTTGGCAAATTCATCGCGGGCATTTTTAATGCCGGCTTTGGCTGTATTGGGTATACAGATCAATTCAAGTGAATCCTGGTAGAAACGGCGTTTTACATAAGTATAGTTAACACCATTGATATCGATATTACCCTCTACTCTTTCAAATTTTTCTGAACTGCTTCCGTATGGAAGACTGGCGGCTACTTTAATGTGAATCAGGTCTGCCTCGTTGTAGTGATCGAGATCGAGTTCTGCCTGTAATTGCTGATCTGCCTTGCCTTCAAAATAGTCTGAAAGCAAACGGTAACCTCCCCAATTAAAGAGAAGGATCCCCACAAGCAGTATGGAAGCAATCCGTTTCACGATGTGTGAAAATAACACATTATTTTTTAACAGAAAATATTTTTTTCTCAGGCCCAACCCCTTTGATAGTGAGGCTTTTCCACTGTTTTGGCAAGGCCGATTTTACCTGTGTTATGCCCTGCGGTGTTATCTCCAAACCGCCAAAACCCATCAATATACTTTGCACAATACCTCCCGCACCCGTTGCAAAATAAGGGTTGGTTCCTCCCTTGGTTTCTGCGATCACCCGTAAGGGCGGATTGAGGTTGGGCAGATACGCATCCTGGAAAAAATGATAGGCTTTATCACCATCACCCAGTCTTGCATATAACAAAGTAAAGATCGCCTGCGTCATAGCCGGTGTTCCTTCATTGGGTACACGTGTTTCGTAGTATTCAAGATCTTTCCGGATCTGTTTGGGATCGGATATTTCTTTTAATGGATACGCCAGCAGATTTACATCGGCCTGTTTAATACCTTCCCCGTTATAACCGGCATGTTCGCGGGTTACGCCATTGTCCAGTTTAAGTATCGGAATATTATTAGCCACCTGCATCCAGTCGGGGTCTGCTGTTACACCCAGTAATTTTGCCGCAGCTGTTGCATTTTGTAATACGGCTTTGGCAGCGGCATTGGTCCATGCATTATTGTCTACATTCTCAGCCCACTCATCAGCGGCCACCACATTTTTAATATCATATTTACCGGCACCGTTCCTTTCCACCCTGCTTGCCCAAAAATCTGCGATCTCTTTCATCACCGGCCAGCCTTTTTCTTTGAGCCATTCTTTATCCTGTGTTACACAATAATAATTCCAGGCTGCAATACCCACACAAGCGGTAATATGATGTTCAAAAGGCCCGCTCAATGCCCATACCGGCGTTTCTTCTACGCCGCTGGCCGCACTCTCCCATGGGAACATAGCACCTTTATATCCATGATTGAATGCATTTCTTTTCGCAGCGGTTAATCGCTGGTATCTATACTCAACCAGACTCTTCGCCATTTCAGGATGCAATACCAGAATGGAAGGATACATCCATAATTCCGTATCCCAGAATACATGACCATTGTATCCAAGACCACTTAATCCCATGGGTGAAGGACTCATATCCGTTCCTTCACGAACAAATGAATACAGATGATAGAGCATGCTGTGAATATCCTGTTGCGATTGATCATCTCCTTCAACTACAATATCACTCTCCCATAATTTATCCCAGGCTTTATTGTGAAAACTGATCAACCTGTCCCTTCCTTCCAGTTTGGCAAAAATGGTCATGCGCTCTGCTTCATTCAAAGGATCATCATGTTGTGCAGAAGTGATGGAAGATCCGGCAATTGAATAACGATAGGTTTCTCCGGCTTTTAATTTTCTGCTGAACTTCATCAGGTGCATATTGTTATCCCACATTTCATGGATCACCCTGGGTTCCTGGCCATGTGGCTCAGTGAAGAGGAAAGTATTGGAGGCACACATTAATAATTTACCCGTAGGACTTTTCGCCGAAGAAGTAAGCAGGCTGATCACTACATGCGGCCGGTCGATTTCATTATAATAATTCTGAACATCTTTTAAGGCATCAGGTGCTTCCATTACGCTGGCACTGCCGAGGGTAATATCTTTCTTAGCGGTAACCGCTACATCCATCAACACTGTGAAGGGAAGCTGGCGTAAGGAATAATAGGTATAGGAAACGGTTGCTTTATCACCGTAGTTAAAAGAAGTGGTAAAACTGGCATGCTGCATATCCAGTTCCTGTTTCAAGTTTTGTGTTTCGGCTCCACTTACCCTTCTTCCGTCAATATCCATCTGCATATTGAGGAGGTTAAAGCTGCGGAGAAAGTTACTTACACGGCCTCTGCCATAGAGATCGTAAGCACCCGCGAGCACTACATCCTTTACTTTAAACGGCTCGGGTGAAGAAACGATACCGATCATACCATTGGCAACCGTAATGCCATAGTAATTGGATGGATCGATCTTTTCAGCACTGATCTTCCAGGTATCGATCTTTTGTGCCACAACAAATTGGCAAATGATGAGGGTGGTGAATACGGCTGCAAGTTTTTTCATATAGACATTTTATAATCGAAACGTAATGAATCGTAATAGACCTCTGTGTTAAAGATCTCTCTGATGTTGCCGGGTTCTATTACAACACAGAGCTCACAGAGATTCAGCGTTACACAGAGGGGATATTTAATTTTTTATTTTTGCTTTGAATAAGTAGGGTCTCTCATTATTCATACCTACTACAATATAGTTTCCCCCCGTTGCAGATTTGATCAAACTAATATCACGTGCTTCTCCTTTCACAAATAACCCGCTTTCCTTTGGCCTCATAAAGGTAAAGTGATTCTTTCCGTCATTGATCAGCGTTGTTCCATAACCGGCATCCAAACGGCCGGTTTGGGGTTTTAACCCATAAAAATTTCCAGCCATGAAAAGATCCTTTTTTCCATCTCCATCCAGATCAGTTACAGTTATGCCGAATACGGGCGATAGCTGTGCCATCACAGATAACGGCTGCATAATGAAATTCCCTTTGCCGTCATTGAGGAATACGGAGGTCTGCGTTTGTTCAACGCTTAGTATCGTTGCATGGTTGATCTGTTCATTGCTAAGTATATCTTCGATAGGCTTGCCTGCATACTTTTCATATTTCAGGAATTTCTTTTTCAGGATAGGCATCTGTGATTCCATTTCATCTTTCAGGTAATAAGGATAGGCTTTCCCATCATTCTTATAATACACAGGAATACATTCTGTTTGCCCGTTCTTATCAAAATCGTCTGTGTATAATTTAGCAGGATGCTGTTCGTCCGCTTTGATATTCGAGTTCAGACCGAAATTTCCGGCCACCAGATCTAAAGTACCATTCCCGTCTACATCAGCTACCGTTATACAATTCCACCAGCCTGATGAATGTGGTATTGTGATTGTTTTCTTCAATTTACCGTTCATGAATTTGAAAACGGTTACCGGCATCCAGTCGCCCACCACAATCAATTCTTTCCTGCCATCCCCATCTATATCCGCCCATTGTGCATCGGTTACCATTCCGGCTTTGATCAGTTCCGGTGCAAGGGTTGCTGTAACATCGGTGAATATACCCTTCCCGTTGTTTTTCAGTAATACACTGTTGGGCAACATACCATAACTGCCGGGAATATCTCGGGCACCGATAAAAATATCGGGTTTGCCATCATTGTCAAAATCTCCCACACGTATGCAGGATGCGTTGATAGAAACCGTTGGCCATCCGTTTCCGGAGGAACTGAAGTTCCCCTTACCATCATTCAGGTATAACCTGGCCATCAGAAATGCTGAACCCTGCTTTACACCATTACCACCCGATGCAGCTACCAGATCAAGATCACCATCGCCATCTGCATCAAACAATGTAGCACCCACTGTTTCAAAATAAGCATCAGCGGTAAATGCATTCTGCATTTTTCTTTCAAAACGGCCATCCTTTCTCTGTAAAAAGACCTTAGCAGTATCTCCTGCTGCTGCCCCTATATAAAAATCTTCCAACCCGTCACCATTGATATCACCCACCGCTATTTTAGGTCCTTCTGTTGATATCAGTTTGGGAATGAGGCGTTCAATATCAAAATCTACATAGTCGTTCTCTTTATGCTTTGTATTCCCGATAAAAGAAGTTGCACTAATCTCTTCATACAAGACCGGAGAAAGTTTTTCTTCGAGTTTACCGGAGTTAGCATTCTTCTGATCAATCGTAATTAACGTATCGACTGCTACATTCGTTAATACCTGAATCCGCTGATCTGGCCATCGTACAACTATGCTGTTTATTTTTTGAATTGTATCCAGTCCAAACAACATAACCGGATCTACACTGCTCTGAAATCCGCGTGTTGGCATTTGTTCCAGTACCTGTTCCTTATTACCCGCAAAAACAGATACCCGTGCTCCATACCCCATCGTATTTGGGGCAGCCCCGTTCAGTTTTACTTTGAGATAATGATGATGGAGTTTTTCGTTAGACAGATTTTTATATACAGATGCTTCCGTATTCTCATTATTGATCACCAGCTCAAGGTCACCATCTCCATCAAGATCAGCATAAGCCGCACCACTACTGAAGGTGGGTTTACCAAAACCTAACTGCTTCGATTCATCTTTAAACAAAAGATTACCATGGTTACGAAAAGCAAAATTAGGAATGGGTACCGATGGCATTTTATTCAAGAGGTCTAAGAAATCAAAACCTCCCTGTTTAACCTTACTCATCTTTTCCTGAATGTTAAAAAAAGCGAGGAAGTCCTGGTTGGTCAAATCGCGGCGGATACCGTTACATACATAGATATCTTTCCAGCCATCATTATCAAAATCAAAACTTAAAGTTCCCCAGCTCCAACCGGTTGCATCTAGTCCCGCCAGTTGCCCGATCTCACTAAAACTGCCATCCTGGTTATTCAGCTGAAGCGTATTACAGGTAAACTGGTGATGAAAATCCAACTGGTTCTTTGCGTTCTGCACATCATACCCGTCGAATTTGATCGTGGTCTTTAAACGATAATCGTTCTCAGGAAGCATCTCTGCCGTAAAAATATCCAGATAGCCATCGTTATTGATGTCTGCCATATCCGTACCCATGGCACCATTGCTCATATGGCCGATTGCGTTGGTACTTACTTCTTTGAAAGTGCCATTCTTTTGATTGATGTAGAGATAATCATGTTCAAAGAAATCATTGGCCACATACATATCTTCCCAACCATCATTGTTCAGATCGCCCACGGTAATGCCCAATCCGAAAGCGATCTCTGATCCGTAAATACCTGCCTGCGCACTCACATCGGTAAACTTACCGGCATCATTTCGGTATAACCTGTCGCCGTTGATGGGATCCCGAACAAAACGGGCATCACTCTTGTATCCGAAATTATCGATCGACTTAGGGCTGTTATTGAGTACAAAGCAATCAAGGTCTCCATCATGATCGTAATCAAAAAATACTGCTTGTGTAGAAGCACCTTTATCATCGAGCCCATATTCGTGAGCCTGTTCCTTAAAGGTTCCGTTATGCTGGTTAATGAATAATTCATTCGACCTGTCGTCACCAGCCATAATACCCGCATTACAAACATAGATATCCAGCCAGCCATCGGCATTGATATCAACCATTGTTACCCCGGTATGCCAGGTATGTTGGCTTTGCAGCCGGGCTTTTACCGTTATATCTTCAAATTTCAGGTTGCCTTTATTGAGGTAGAGCTTGTTATCTCCCTGGTTGGAAGTAAAAAAGATATCCGGTTTACCGTCATTGTTGATATCTCCGATAGCCACTCCTCCGCCATTATAGAAATTGTGGTAGTTGAGGATATTCATCTCCTTTTTATCCGTAATGGTATTTGCAAATACGATACCGGTTTCTGAAGAAGGGAGTAGTTCAAACAGGTTATCCTGACCTGAATCCTTTCCGGAAGGCGAGCAGGAAGCAACACCCAGCAGGCAAATGATCCCTAATCTGTAGCGATAAAAAAATCTTTTGAGCATAGCAGCCGGCTTCAGTAAAAATTAGCGGTCAATAACACAGCAAATTAGGGCTTTTATAAAAGCATACAAAAAGAGAATAGCCAAACGGGGGACCGAAATAGCATTCAAAAATTTTAGGGATTTTTTAAAAAGAGTTCCCGGCTATTCCGGCCCTTTTATGTTGCAATATGCCTTATTTTGCAGCGCTTTAAACTGTTACCGTATATGAAAAAATTGCTGCTTGTTTTGCTTTCGGCCTTAATCCTGTTTTGTGCAGGTATTTATCTTTTTATTCCGAAAAATATCAGTATTGCCAGTACTGTATTTGTAAAAACAACCGATCTGGGTGCGGAAAGATTTGTCCTGGATGAATCCAATTGGGGAAAATGGTGGAACCATACCGATAGTTCTACTTCTCCCGGTACTACCAGCGCTCCTTTTATCCGCAATGGAGATGAATACCGGCTGGTTCAGAAGTTTTATAAATCAGCCGATATCCGTATTGCGCACAAAGGGCAAACCCTGAATACCAAGATTCTGATCGTTCCGCTGGCACTCGATTCTACGGCTATCGAATGGAAATGCGGATTATCGGGAGGGAGCAACCCGTATACCCGGTTAACCAATTATTTTGAAGCAAGGGAGATCAAAAAAAATATGGAACAGGTGCTTGGCAACCTGGGTATTTATCTCTCCAATGTGGAGAATGTATACGGTATCAATATTGAAAAGAATCACCTGAAAGATACTTTATACGTAACCACCAAAACAGACCTTACGCATTATCCTTCTACAGAAGAGATCTACAGTCTTATCAAAAAGATCCAGAACTATTCCAACAAAAATGGTGTACAGCAATCCGGTAACCCGATATTCAATGTTACCGAGATGGATAATAACCGTTACCAGTTAATGGCAGGCATACCCGTAAATCAATTACTGAAAGAGGCAGAAGGATTTTCAACAAAGAATATGGTAAAGGGATCTTTCATGATCTCTGAAGTAGTAGGTGGAAATCATACCGTAGAAAAAGCATCGCAAAGTCTACAGCAATATTTTCTGGATTACCGGAAAACGTCTATGGCCATGAATTTTACTATGCTGGTAACCGACAGGATGCTGCAGCCCGACAGCAGCAAGTGGATCACAAAATTATACCGGCCTGTGTATTGATCGTGAGACGTGAGTTGTGAGTTGTGAGTCGTGAGTCGTTAGTAAGTATTTGATCACCCACGACTGACAATTCACGACTCACGGACCACCTCTTATTTATTTTTTTCTTCTGTAAACTCAATCACAACAGCCGCTTCATTATTTCTTGCAATAATAAATGCTTCTTTCTTATTAATGATGATCTTACGGATATGGCGGGCCTGTCCTTTGATCTGTAAGCCATTGATGTTTTCAGCGGTGAACTGTCCTTTCCCTTTATTTAAAAGAATGGTTCCAAAATCAGCATCATACCTTCCCATCTGGATATTGCTGTTATAGTAATTACCGGTCAACAAAATATCCGGTAAGTTATCATGATTGGCATCAACCACAACAGCATCACGATAAGCACTTAATTGCGCCAGCCATGGCAATGCCTGAACAGTGAAATTCAGGTTACCCTGGTTGATGAGTATTGCATTGGAAAAATAATCAGCCGTTAATATTTGAGACCTGTCTAATTTTTCTTTGGTAAAGATTTTTTCTAGATCCGCTTTGGCGAAATCCTCTGCATACAGGAATTTCTTTTTCAGTAAAGGTATCTGCCTTTGCAATTCATCTTTATTCGCAAACGGGATCTCACGGCCGTTCTGGAAATAAGTAAGCACCTGCTCCTTTCTGCCATTGGCATCAAAGTCGTTATAATACATTTTAACGGGCTCTTTATCACTGGCTTTTAAACGGCTGTTAAGCCCCAGATTCCCGGCTATCAGGTCAATGTCTCCATCATTATCAATATCAACTGGTAAAACAAAATTCCACCAGCCTTTCTTATCCGTCAATACTTTCTTTGTGAAATGTCCATGATCATTGATATACGCAAATATGCCATCCCATTCTGTACAGATGATCAGGTCCTTATCGCCATCCTTATCAAGATCGAACCAGATAGCCTGCGTTACCATTCCAGATTGCAGGATATCTTTTGCGTATTGCTCAGTTACATCCGTAAAATGCCCTTTGCCATCATTTTGTAATAGGTAAGAGCGTGGAGATTTCCCATATTCGGCAGGAACTGATCTTCCACCCACGAACAGGTCAATTGCGCCATCACCATTAAAATCGTAGGGAATGACCGTTGATGCATTTACAAATACATTCTCGAACGCATGATCCAATTTGGTAAATCCTGCTTTACCATTATTCAGGTATACACGGGGTTGCAGATGCGGATCCGGGCCAAAGAATTCATTGCCCCCGCTGGCTACCACGAGGTCTAAATGACCGTCATTATTTACATCCACCCATGTTGCATCAATATCTTCCAGTGAACTATCTGCTTCTATTACCGGTTGTGTACTCCGCTGAAATTTACCATTGGCCAACTGCAAAAAGATCGCTCCTTTTTTATCGCGGGCCCCACCCATAAATACATCTTCCAACCCATCATGGTTAATATCTGCCACAGCCAACGCAGGCCCTTCGGTAGAAACCATATGAGGCATCAAAGGTTCACGGTCAAATTCTCCAAATGTGTTTTCCTGATGCATAAAGTTCAGACCCGTATTTTGTGTAATATCCTGCATGGGTCTGGCCGGTTCCGGCCAATGCTTAGTGATCTTTTGATAATCAAATAATGGAAGCCCTTTTACATAGCTAAAGCTTATGTTTGGTTTAGCTGCGCTCAGCTGAATTACCTGAAAACTATTATCAGGCCAAACCAGAAAAGCAGAATCAACTTTTGTTTTATCAAGTCCAATATGAACAGGAACTTCCATACTGGATTGAAATCCTTTTACCGGATTCTTCTCATAAGTTCTGATACCACCATTGGCAAAGAGTATCAGTTTGGCCCCAATGGCATTTATATTTTTTTCAGAACCTTTTAGTTTGATCTCTACGTATGCCTTCTCTTTTTTATCATTACTGGTGTTACGGTATACCATGGCAGCTTCATCAATATTATTCACCACCACATCCAGATCACCGTCATTGTCAAGGTCGGCATATACTGCACCATTTGAATAAGTAGGTTTATCATTATCGATCTGCTGATAGATATCACTGAATGAGAGATTTCCATTGTTCTTAAACAGTTTATTGGGGATCTTGATCTCCGGAAATTTATTTACCAGGGCCATGTCTTTCTCATCCATTTTATTAGATGAAATTTTGTTCTGAATTTCTTCATTCGAAACAAAATTCACATAATCCATATCATTCATCCGCTTGGGAATACCGTTGGAGATAAAGAGATCCTTCAAACCGTCGTTATCAAAATCCATCCACAAAGGTGCCCAGCTCCAGTCGGTAGCATATACACCCGAATACAGACCCACTTCACTGAACATTCCGTTTCGTCTGTTCAATTGCAGGTTATTACGGGTATATTGATGCTGATAGCCGGCAGCGATCTTGTATTGAAAAATATCATACTCGTCTTCTCCCAAAGATCGTTTCAAAATGTACGGATCCGACGGAAGCATATCCATAGAAATGATTTCCGGATAGCCGTCGTTGTTTACATCTGCCACATCTACCCCCATCGAGAACTGGCTCGTATGCATGATGTGGTCTGTAATTTCTTCTTTGAACGTTCCGTTCTTCTGGTTGATATAGAGATAATCATTTTCATGAAAATCGTTACCTACATATAGATCAGGATACCCATCCATGTTGATATCAGCAACTGCAACACCCAAACCATAACTGATCTCAGAACTGTTGATCGCACTTTGTCTGGTTACATCTGTAAAATGGTTTCCGTCGTTCCTGTAAAGCCTGTCACCGGAAAGTGCATTATACGTTCCCAGAAAATTATTCCTTGGCGCAAAAGACCCATTTCTATGCACTGAGTGGTTTAACAGAAAACAATCCAGGTCGCCATCCATATCATAATCTACAAATACAGCCTGTGTGCTGAATCCAGAAAAATCCAACCCGTATTGTTTGGCTTCATCCTCATAATACGGAACCCCATTCTTATCAATACCCTTACAAACCAGTAATTGATTTTGGCCATGCAGGGTTTCATATTCTCCTACGCGGCAAATATAAATATCCAACAGCCCATCATTATTGATATCCACTACCGAAACCCCGGTAGACCATCCGCCATCCTGCGGGATCTTTGCTTCAGTTGTTACATCTTTAAAATTAAGATTGCCTTTATTCAAATACAGTTTATCATCGCCCTGGTTGGCACTCATAAATAGATCGATCAGGCCGTCATTATTAAAGTCGCCGGCTCCCACCCCACCGCCATTATAGAAATACATGTATTTAAACATGTTGAATTCTTTAGTGGGTTTTAATTTATTATTGAACAGTAAGCCTGTTCTGCTACTGTCCAGTATTTCAAACATAGCTGGCTGTTTTACAACAGCTGGTTTACAGGCCATCGTGGCAATGATATAAAACAGAAAATATTTCTTTAACGTATCCATCATACAGTTTACCTATTGCCGATTGATTTTCTTAATTTGAATAACACAGGGTACCTATCATTTCTCAGGAATAGGATCTGTTTGTCTGTGCCGCTTTGTATTCCCTGAATATCTCTAACCTGCCCATCTAACTCAATTCCGGAATCTTCACTGCTTAATAGGCTGAATTGCCCATTGCCCTTATTAATCATCACAGCCCCCCTGCTTGCATCCAGTCTTTCCAGTTGCGGAAGGAAGCCATATTCATTACCCCCTGCAATAATATCAGGTTTTCCATCTCCGTTAATATCGGTGCAATAAATTGCATTTACAGAAGACCATTGCATGGCCATGGGTAATTTCTGTAGAGCAAACTGTCCATTCCCCTTATTCATGGCAATCACGGAACTGCTGTAGTTAAAGGTTTTCACTTTACAGGAGCGGATCAGTTCTGCTGAGAATAATTCCTGTATCGGTTTTTTTGCATAGTCACGATGTTTCAGGTTCTTTTTCTTCAGAGAAGGTACCTGGTCTTCCATTTCATGTTTCATAAATACCGGCATATCCTTACCATTGATCGTGCTACTCATTACCCTGTCGCTGGCTCCGTTCTGGTCAAAATCATTCAACCATAATTTTACCGGATGTTCTTTATCGGGATGCAGGTAAAAATTCTCGCCAATATTTCCAATTATCAGATCATTCTTGCCATCACCATCCAGATCCGCAACTACCACGGTTTGCCACCAGCCCAGCATATCATTCAGATTGGATTTTATTTCCTTGAAATGATCCTGTTCAAAAGAAAAGATCCTGGTAGCCATCCATTCTCCGGTTATGATCAGTTCTTTTTTTGCATCACCGGTAACATCAGCAAACACTGCACCGGTAACCATTCCGATATTGGCAATATCCGGGTTCTTTGTTTTGGCGATCTCTGTAAAATGGCCCTTACCATCATTCATGAATAGATAACTGGCAGGATCTACTCCATAATTGCGTGGATCATTCCTACCACCAATGAACAGGTCAGGAAAACCATCCCCGTTAAAATCATCGGTTACTGCTGCCCCTATATTCATACCGGCATTCGGAAATGCTGAAACATCTATATCAAAATTTCCTTTCCCATCATTCCGGTATAAACGCAATTGCATCTGTCGGGTATCGGGTTTATTGTTATTGCCACCCGGACAAACCAGCAGATCCAGATCGCCATCATGATCGTAATCAAAGAACAATACAGCTACATCTTCAAAATCTTTGTATTGTTCAAATACCTTTTCAATTTTTTTCTCAAAACCACCGTTCTTATTTTGCAGATAAAGCTGTCCAGCCTGTCCGGTAGCTCCGCCGATAAATACATCTTCAAGTGCATCACCATTTACATCACCGATCGCCGCTTTAGGTCCTTCGCGAGATAAGAGTTTGGGCAGGTTGCGCTCATAATAAAAATCCACGTTATCATCTTCCACATGTTTTTCAAAAACGGCTTTTACCGAATCAAATAATGGAGCAGCAACAGGTTTGGCAAATGTGTGAAAGAGATTATTTTTTTCGATCTGTTTTAATACGTGTACCGTATCAATCGCCGGAGTATTATATTTTGATACAGAAAGATCCGGCCAGATAACCGCCATAGAATCGATGGTTTTGCCGGTGCCTAATCCAATGATCAGTTTGTAATCCATAGATGACTGAAATCCTCTGCTTGGTACCAGCTCGCGGGTGATCACTTCTGTGCCACGATAAATATTCACCTTGCTGCCGACAGCGAAAGTATTCTTATCCTTCCCGATCAGTTTGATGCCGATATAATGGTTCTTGTTGATCTCCCTGCTATTGTTTCGATAGAGGAATGATGGTTGGTTCTCATTGTTCACTACCAGATCAAGGTCTCCATCATTATCCAGGTCTCCATAAGCGGCACCATTGGAGAAAGAAGGTTGGGCAAGACCCCATTCCTGAGCCTTATCAACAAACCGAAGATCATGCTGGTTATGATACACTTTATTTACCAGTGGATTTTGGGGGATGTGTCTGAGCACTTCATCTACATCCTGTTTTTGCCCTGTCAACACCATTTTCTGAATTACATCATTCGCAAAGAATTCGATAAAATCCAGATCTGTCACATCACGGTTCACTCCATTGGAAACATAGATATCATTAAACCCGTCGTTATCCATATCAAACATAAGCGCACCCCAGCTCCAGTCGGAAGCAGAGATGCCGCTGTAATTGCCTGTTTCAATAAACTTTCCTTTTTTGTTATTGATCTGCAAACAGTTCTTTACGTATTGATAATAGAAACCTGTTTTTAGTTTGGTATGAAAAAGATCGATATTATCAAATGCACCCGTAGTTTTTAAACGGTAATCATCATCGGGTAACATATCTGTATTGAATATATCTGGTAATCCGTCATTGTTCATGTCGGCCAGATCAGAACCCATGGATGAAAAACTGGTATGGTCTATTCTTTCTTCAAACTCATCTTTAAAGGTTCCGTTCTTCTGGTTCACATATAGATAATCCCGTTCATAGGAGTCGTTTGAAACATAGATATCCGGATATCCATCTCCATTGATATCCCCTACAGAAACGCCTAAACCAAAACTGATCAGGCTACTGTGTATACCGGCTTCTTTGGTTACTTCTGTAAAATGTCCATTATCATTTCTGTACAGATGATTGCCGCCACCCTTCAGAAACTCGCCCACTTTCCATTCTTTTT
This sequence comes from Chitinophagaceae bacterium, assembly GCA_947455605.1. Lineage (GTDB taxonomy): Bacteria > Bacteroidota > Bacteroidia > Chitinophagales > Chitinophagaceae > Sediminibacterium. Next base: position 29,248 of record CANGOX010000013.1, on the reverse strand, counting down.
CAGGAAGGTCGCGTTTGTTATTATACCCAAGCTGGTTAACCGGGATCGGACTGTTGTCGATCATAAAACAATCGAGATCACCGTCCATATCATAATCGAAGAAAGAAACCTGGGTAGAATAGCCCTTATGGTCAAGGCCATATTTTGCAGCTGATTCAGTAAAAGTCAGGTCGTGATTATTGATATATAATTTGTTCAGGCGGTTTCCATTAGACATATGGCCCGAATTACAAACATAGATATCCAGCCAGCCATCATTATTGATGTCTACAAATACCACACCGGTGCTCCACATACTGTCTTGCTTAAACCCGCCTTTCGCCGTAATATCTTCAAACTTGAGATCGCCTTTATTCAGATACATTTTATTCTCACCCATATTGGAAGTAAGAAAAATATCGGGCAGTCCATCGTTATTTATATCACCGATCGCCACTCCGCCTCCATTATAGAAATTGCGGAATAAAAAGCTGTTCTCTTTTTTTCCGTCAGATACATCGTTCCGGAAATTAATGCCAGAGTTTGTTACCAGTTCAAAAAGTGCAGGGCCACCAGCTGTTTTTTCCTTGCATGAAAACAGCAGTAAGGAGAGAATAAAAGCAGCCGTATAATTTATGGGTTTCATCATGAAACTGTTGATAGAAAAGCTGAAAAAATGAATATCAAAGTAAAGAAAAAGCATTCGAAGTTACCTCATAATCTGATAAGAGGTAGTTATAAAAACCACCCGGAATAAGAACAAACCGGTCTTTCTTTTCTACATTTTATTTCGGCAGGGGCATAAAAAAAGTAAAAGGCCCGAAGGCCTTTTACTTTACTATGTTTCAGAAATACGCAGCTAAAATTAATAGCCAGGATTCTGTTTCAGGTTTGGATTAGCAGCCAATGCTGAGTTAGGTATAGGGAATACCAGGTTCTTAGCATCGTCTGTTGGTTTGTACTGCCATGGTTTCAGATAAACACCGAAACGTAAAAGGTCAGTTCTTCTAACACTCTCCCAATACAGCTCACGGCCTCTTTCTGCCAGTAAGGTATTAGGATCTTCTACGTTAGCTGTATTTACCAGTGTCATAGAAGAAGTAAGTGGAGCTGCTTTACGTGCAGTTCTTAATTGGTTAACCAGTACCAATGCACCAGCCGCATCAGCAGTTCTCATTTTGGCTTCAGCAACCATCAGGAGAACATCTGCATAACGGAAGATCATCAGGTCATTACCGGTTGGTCCACCAGAATACTGGCTGTAATCAGGAACGTATTTTACAACACGGATACCTGTAACCTCAAGGTTAGTACCTGTTTCGATCATATTGGCAGCGATATCTTTTACGAAAGCCAAAGGAGCACCTTTTCTGTCTTTTTCAGCTACGCCATTCTCATTAAACTGCTGACCAACTAGGAAGCCCGGGTTGATACCAGAAGTTGTTTTAGAGTTGTTGTAGTTACGACCACCTAACCTGCCATCAAATAATGTATCGGAAGGTCCGTAAGTGGTAGGAGAAGCAGATGTGTTAAATGATGCATAGAAATCTCCGATTGTAGAGAAACCATTCCATCCTGCGTTCGGGTTGAACGGAGTATAAGAATTGTAATGCAAAGTCATATTCCAACGGCCGCTCATTCCTGAGTTGTTAGCACCTACACCAGAAGTGTTATCATAACGGAAGATGGCTTCTTTTGAATTATCATTACCGTTTTTGAAGTTGTCAAAGTAAGAAGCTTCCAGAGAATATTTACCACTGTTGATGATGGCATTACCCAAAGAAATTACCTGAGCCATATCAGCAGCTGCAAATGTTGGAGCAGCTCTGTTAGCCCATGTACCCTGCTGGAGATAACATTTCATCAGCAAAGTTCTACAAGCATCCGGGTTAGCAAGATTGCTTCCGTTGCTGGCAGGTAAATTAGGCAAAGCAGCATTTAATTCTGCGATGATGAAAGCCGCAGCATCAGCACCTGATTTTACAGTAGGAGCCAGCAGCAGGTTATCACCCGGGTTCCTGATAGGGAACTGACCATAAAGGTCTAACAGATAATACAGTGATAAAGCGCGGATAAATTTAGCTTCAGCAGCCTGAGCAGCGCTTGGACCAAAGCCCAACACGTTTGTGGCATCGAAGTTGATTTTATTCAACGAGTTGAATACGCTGGTAACCTGACCGTGGTCTGCATTCCATGTGTGGTTATGCATTACCCTCCAAACACCGTTATCATCCCAGTCACCACCGCGGGTAGGAACCAGAGATTCATCGGTTGTATTCTCCATCAGGGAGAATACCTGATCCTGAGCGGTCAATGGACCTCCCAAATCAGAATAGGCTGCTGAGAGCAATAATCCTGTACCGGCACTACCCAACGCATTGGATACCTGGCCATTGGTAAGGGTGCTACCCAGGTCTTCATTCAGTTTTGTACATCCCGACATTGCAAGAACCGCAACGAAAGGGAGTGCAACTTTTTTTATAATATTATATGGTTTCATACTTCTATTTTTTGTTGTGGTTGATTATAAAGAGAAATTAACTCCGAAAGTGATTGATCTAGCTGTTGGATAAGGAACATATTCAATAGACCTTGAAGGGTAATTGTTATTGCTCTTATCGATGTTAACCTCAGGATCAAATCCAGTGAATTTGGTAATTACAAACAGGTTGCTTCCAGTTACGAAGGCACTCATACCTTTGATGTATTTGCCTTTGTTTCCAAAATTGTAACGAGCTGTAAGGTTTCTCAGTTTCAGATAATCACCTTTTTCCAGGAACCTTGTAGAAGCACCTACACCACTTGCAGGAGCCTCAGCAGAGTTGTATGCAGCTTTGTCGATATTTCTTCCTTGAAGGATACCAGCGATATTGGTAACAGAAGTTGCTGTGTTGTTATACAGTAAGTATCCTGTTGCACCACCGGCATTCATAGTGAAGCTCCATTTTTTGTAACGAACAGTTGAACTTAAACCAAACATATTGTGTGGGTTTGGATCACCTGCTACTGCCGGTGTGCCACCAATTTGCTGGTTACCGCTTGCATCAAAACCATTGAAAGGTTTCAGGTAGAACACGTTAACCGGTTGGTTATTGGTAATCACCTGAGCCAATGTTCCAGATACACCCTGTCCGCTGATGAAACCTGTTTGAACCTGCAGATCTAAACCTGTGTTTGGATCTTTAAAGTTCTTAACAATATTCTTGTTATAAGCCCAGTTGAAAGACAGATCCCATGTTACATTGGTTTTTTCGATCAAGGTTGCACCAAGAGAAATCTCAACACCGGAATTGACAATATTCGCATCTTTCAGATTCACGAAAGAGATAGAAGAAGGAGCTGGCTGAATTGCGGTTGTTTGAAACAACACATCCGAAGTCGTCTTATTATAGTAATCAACTGATCCGTATACTTTACCACCAACAAGGGTAAATTCAGCACCGATATCTACAGATTTGGTTTTTTCCCATTTCAGATCCGGGTTACCGTTTACAACCTGTGGAGCGTTGTTATAAGAATTCAAAGCAAACTGCTCTTGTGAAGAACCGGCAGGATATTCCTGGTTACCAGTAATACCATAAGAAGCACGTAATGATAAGTTAGAGAATACTTTATTACCCTTCATGAAAGATTCGTTGCTGGTAACCCATTTCAGACCACCTGAAGGGAAGTAACCATATTTATTGTTAGCACCGAATTTGCTAGATCCATCAGCTCTGATGGTTCCAGTAAATAATAATCTGTCTTTATAGTTTAAAGTAGCTCTACCGAAATATGACTGTAATTCAGACTGTGGATTCTTGTAAGAATAGAAAGGACTCTGAGTCTTAGCATCAGTCATGATAGAAGTGTAAGGAATATTGATACGTGTATTCTGAGTCAAGTTGGTATTGAAACCACTTGCAGAAACACCATTACCAGAGAAATTGGTTTTGAAATATTCGTAACCGGCCAAGGCATCAATTGTCAGATCCTTAGTAAGATCGGTACGATAGTTCAAAGTGTGGGTGATGGTTTGAGAGTTCAGTTTAGCATTACCGATTTGGGCAGCACCCAGACCAGATACACCAGAGATACCGGCTATCCATCCTTCTGTGTTCATTTCCCTGTTACCGATGCTGCTGTTCAGACCGAATAACAATTTGTAATCTAATTTATCAGTGATCTTGTAAGAAGCAGAGATATTACCTAAGAAAGAATACACACTACTCAGATCAGAATATGCTTCCTGAAAAGCTCTTGGGTTACCAGAACCGTTAGCAGGGAAGTTAGCAACACCATTGCTGAACAAAGGTTGTGTTGGGTTCCAGCTAAGGGCTGAAGAAATGATATTACCCTGAGAACCTGCTGAGTTAGATACGCTTGTCAGCGTTTCACCAACGTTACCGGTAATGATACCGAAATCGAGGCTTAATTTTTTGTCAAGCATTTTGTAGTTACCGCCAACAGTAGCGATATATTTATCCAAAGCTGATTTTTTCAAAAAGCCTTTATTATTAGAAGCGAGTAAAGAAGCGCGGAATCTGCCGTTCTCGTTACCACCTGTCATTGCAACAGAGTAGTTCTGAGAAAATGCGTTTTGTGTAATTGCATTCAATGCATCTACATTAGCACCTCCATCGTAAGATGCATTTGCACCATATTTTTTAATAGCTGCTCTGTAACCTGCAGCATCCAGAATTTCAAATTTTTTCATGTAACCTAAGTTGGTACCGTAGTTTATACCAACATCTACTTTCAATGCACCTGCAATTGCTTTTTTGGTAGTGATCACGATCACACCATTTGCACCACGAGAACCGTAGATAGCTGCAGAAGAAGCATCTTTCAATACATCGATCTGTGCGATACTGTTCGGGTCAATGAAAAGGAGTGGGTTAGAATTCGGTGTGCTACCGAAAGCATTACCCAGGTTAGGTCTTGCAGTTCCACCATCCAAAGGCACACCATCCACTACATATAATGGATTGTTGTTTGAACGGATAGAAGAAGTACCCCTGATCTGGATGGTAGAGGCAGCACCTGGCTGACCACTAGTGTTTGTTACTTCCAGACCGGCAACTTTGTTTTGCAATAACTGATCAGGAGCCATGATAGCGCCCTGATTGAAGTTTTTGGCCTGAACCGATACAACAGAACCGGTCAGGTCTTTTTTCCTTGCAGTACCATAACCGATAACAACCACTTCATTCAGTTGGTCGTTGGTTGCAGTTAAAGTAACTTCTACAGAGGATTTACCAGAGATGTTTACCTCCTGGTTACCAAACCCTACAGAAGAAATTACCAAAGTGGAAGCAGAAGTAGGAACAGAAATTTTAAAAGAACCGTCAGTACCTGTTTGGGTACCTGTCTTCGATCCTTTTACAACAACTGAAGCGCCGACTAGTGCAGATCCGTCTTTAGAATCTTTTACTGTACCGGAAATGGTTTTGTTTTGGGCCTGCGAGGAGATGACAAACACGCAAGCGGCTAAACCCATGAGAATGGGCCTGACAAGCTTCGAAAAATTCATAAATGGCAGTTTATTGGTTATTAAGCGTGTACAAAGTACACATTTTTATTACAAAAAAAATTTTTTGTTAAAATTTTTTAGATTTTTTTTCTCTAACCGTTACAACAAAACCTAATTGTCAGCAATCGAACCTAATGACCACCGATTCCGTATAAACGATGCATCCGGGTTTTGAATTGTGCTGTCCGGATGTAGTATTTACAGACTAAATGTATATATATATAGGTATCAAAGCCTTATCCGATTAATTTGTCCAAACCTGCAAACGTTTGCGGAACCCTTTGCTGTGGAAAATTTATTAACTTCCCAATCCTTATAAGATAGTCCATGAACAACCCAACCCTTAAAAAGATCGCTGAAATGCTGGGGGTTAGCGTTTCTACTGTTTCCCGTGCCTTAAAGAATCATCCAGATATTTCTGAAACTACCCGTTTAAAAGTGGCAGAACTGGCACAAATGCTTGATTATGAGCCAAATGCAAATGCTGTTCACCTCAGAACCAAGAATAGCAGGTTATTTGGCCTGCTGGTACCCAGCATCTTTAATTTCTTTTATGAGTCGTTCATTTCGGCTATTGAAGAAGAGGCACGAAAAAAGGGTTACTCTATTATGATACTGCAAAGCGGCAATGATCCGGCCATGGAACTGGAGAACCTGAAGTTGTTCCGGCAAAACCGGATAACCGGGCTTTTTGCGTGTATCAGCCCCTTAACAGAGGATCTTTCGGGTTTTGACAAAATGAAGGAGATAGATATTCCCGTTATCTTTTTTGATAAAGTGCCCGATAAAGAAGGTATTCACAAAATCTGCCTGGCTGATGAACAGGCGGCCACCATTGCAGCAGAAACCATCATTAAGAAAAAGAAATCGAAGGTACTGGCCCTGTTTGGTGATACGCATATGTCGATCACACAAAAAAGGTTAACGGCATTTTCCAGTTATTTTGCCGCGCATGCACCTGCGATACAACTTACCATTGCGCATACTTTAAGCAGTGCAGAAGCCAGATCGGTAACATTGGAACATGTATCAGGAAACACTATTCCGGATACGATATTCTGTATGAGTGACGAAATACTGACCGGCACCACCAAGGCCTTACAGGAAAAGAATATTAGCTACCCCGATAGGATCTCACTCATTGCAATCAGCAATGGATTTATTCCCAAACTTTTTTTTCCTGAGATCACATATGTAGAAACCAGCGGTGATAAATTAGGTAAGTTGGCATTTACCGAAATGATGGCAAGGATAGCGGGTGATGAAAGTAAAAAAGAATTAAGTGTTGAAGCAGTATTGGTGGAGGGAGGGTCTATTTAATGAGAGAATGAGTGAATGATTGAATGAGTGAATTAGAAAACCATCCATTCAATCATTCACTCATTCACTCATTCACACATTCACTCATCATCATCTCCCCACCACCGATTCATAGATCAGTTGCGATACACGGGCCATGGCTTTTGTGGCGGCATCATCATCTTCCAGGTTTTTGGAAAGAATGACCAGCACATATTTTCTTCCATCGGGCAGGAAAACAATACCAGAGTCGTGATGGACGCCGGTAATGGTTCCGGTTTTATGGGCAACCTTAACTTCTTTGGGTAATAAGGCCGGGATAAGTGTGTTGTGTGTCTGATCGAGTAAGATCCGGATCATTTCATCGCAGGCGTTTGCATTTACCACTTCATGCTTTGCGATCTTTTCAAATATCAGCATCAGGTCGTAGGCGGTAGTACTGTTATTCAAACCTTTGGCAAATGCTTTATTATCCTCCACTCCTCTCAACACCTGTATATCGTTTGCTCCCAGGCTTCGCATGGTCTGTGTTACATTTTTTCCGTCTACAGTCTCCATAATAATATTCGTAGCGAGATTGCTGCTCATGATGATCATTTGATAGACCAATTCTGATAATGGTATTTTTTTTCCTGTTAGGGTATAGAGTTCCTGCTGGCTATCATCTGCAGCGCTTAACTGATAGATGCTGCTATCTACAATACTTTTAAATTCGTTCTTAATCAGGATGGGGTCATTCATAGAAAATTTTCCGGCAGCTGATTGTTTGAATACCTCAATCATTACCGGTGTTTTCATGGTACTTGCTGCATGAAAATTTTCATGTTCATTCAATAAGAGTGTCTTACCGGTTTGCAGGTCTTTAAAAGCCACTGCATAGAATCCTTTCTGTGTAGCCAGTTCTGTTTGTATTTTCTGTAATAACAACATATTGTTTTGTGCAAAAGAATAAGAGATGATCAATAAGAATAACAGGCTTAAGAGCAAACGTTTCATAAAGCAATCTATTTGAATGGCTCGGATATTTGTAACAACTGGGCAAGATAATTACCCCAAATGGAAGGAATGGAATGGGTTCCGTGACCATTGGTTTGATCTGTAATGGGTAACAGTACAAATCTACCCTTTGAAACATTTTTAATTTCCTTTTCCATGATGCCTAATTCAGGAGGGTTTACCTGATCATCTGCAGAATTGATCGCCAGCAGGGGGGCTTTGATTTTTTTGAGGTATGGTTCAGGATTATACTCTCTGGATGCATCAAACTGATAAATAAAGTCGTTGGCATCGAGTGAAGACAAATATCTTTTTTCAAGATTGTCTAACATGGTTTCTGCCTGTTCTCTGGTGGGTGCGGATTTCTGCCATTGCAGCGGGCTGCTGGTCATGAAGATAAGCGAAGAAATGGCACCGCTTAACCCCAGTTTGGGTTGTTGCGTATATTCTCCTCCTTTCCATTCCGGATCCATTTTGATCAGATCGATCGCCATCTTTCGTTGTATACGGTTTCTTCCGGCAATACTTACCGGTAAACTGGCGAGAGGCAGGAGGGCATCCATAAATTCAGGATACTGATAACCCCATACCCAGGTATGCATTCCACCCATTGAAGTGCCCATTACCAGCCGAAGATGATTGATGTGCAGGTGTTCTGTAAGTAAACGGTAATCTGCCAATACCATATCATCATAGGTGTACTTAGGAAAACGCATATGTAACCCATCACTGGGTTTTGCCGATTTTCCGTGACCGATCCCATCGGGCAGAATGATACAATATTTTTCTGCATCCAATAATTGCCCGGGGCCAAATAATTGTCCCGCGAAACGGTCGTTTAAAAAATTACTGCCACTACCTGTGGTGCCATGCATGATCAAAACGGCATTGGTAACCTTACCCTCTTTATTTATTTGAGGTTTACCAATAATTGTGTAATGCAGTTTAAGTGATGGTAATTTTTCGCCACTGATAAATGAAAAATCCTTGGCATTATAATCACCTTCAACCGGGGCAGGATATTTAGACTGACTAAAGCCTGAAACAGCGAAAAGTATTTCTGCGAGGAGAAAAATCAACAGGGCGGAATAATGTTTATTTTTGGGATTCATCATCTTATGTATTTGAAAGATGATCAAATTACAGAAACCATTGCAATAATCACAGCAAATTCAGAAACTATCTACATGGAAAATAAAAAATTATTCATGCTGCTCCTCGGATGTAAACCGAATGGAAGGCATACTGAACAACATGATATCTTTTTCAGTGCCGGAGTGTTACTAAAAGATGTGGTAGCCGATATACAGGCTTTCTGGCCGGATGGAGGAAAGATACATATTGACGCCTGGCGAACGGTTACAGAAACAGATGGATATGCGATCGGTCTTGTACCAAGAAATAACGGTTCTGTTGCAGTAGATACAAACAGCCTACAACTTTTCTTCATCAATCTGGGTGGGTATAAAGAAAATGAGTTTGAAGAATTCCATTATAAAATGCTGGTGGTTGGAAAAGACAAAGGAGATGCCATTCAAAAGGCAAAAGAAACCGCTTTTTATAAACACATGGGGTTTACAGGTGCTGTGTCACATATTGATGATAAATATGGTGTGGATGTTGATGACCTGTATGATATTGAAGAGATACTTCCAAAACATATTAAAGCTAATTATTCACTGAGAATTACCGCCAACGATCAAATTCCCAAAGATGAATGGGTACTTGGGTATACAAAACTAAGTTCCCTGATATCGTAAACAATAAAGGCTGAAATATTTTCAGCCTTTATTTATACAAACCTGTTTGATCATGAAAAGTACCTTCTCAGAACCCACGCAGTTGTTTCATGTTGTTCCATAAGTCCCGTGAGAAAATCGGCGGTGCCGGCATCTTTATACGAATTACTGCAATTGTCGATTCCCTTTCTTAATAATTGAATGATCGTTTCATTATCACGCAGTAGCTCCTTGATCATTTCTTTGGATGAAGGATATTTTCCTGGTGATTCTTTGATAGATGAATTTTTACAAAATTCATTCATCGTACCAATTGTTTTACTGCCGAGTTTGTTGATGCGTTCTGCCACTGCATCAATTGACTCCTCCAGTCCGCCATATTGCGCTTCAAAGAGTTTATGCAATTCCATAAAACTATCACCGGCAACGTTCCAGTGAAATTTACGTGTCTTAACATACAACATCATTTCATCTGATAATACTGTTGACAGAATGGCCACTGTGTGGGCCAGATTTTTTTCCGAAATACCGATATTGGGTTTCATAAATGGTTTGTGAATGTGAGAATAGTTGATGGTCTAATGCCCTTTAAAAGCATACCTAAAGTTGGCTGCTTTCCTATTGAAACACTTACATAAGGAAGGCTATTCTTTATATCTTTCGCACATTTTAAGACCTGCTTAACGCATGGACATAAAAAAGGGGGATATTTATGAATATCCCCCTTTTTAGTAAATGGTTTATTATTGCCCCCACATGCGATAGACCACATACATGATCAGTAATCCTACTACGGCCAAAATTAATCCACTTGTTTTTTTCTTTTTGATAAACAGGAGCAGTATCAACCCGGTCAATGAGATCAGCACCATCAATACTGCGGCGATATCGATTACCCAGGACCAGATCTTTCCGGTATCACGGCCCTTATGCAGGTCGTTGATAAAGCCCACAAAACCGGTACGTGTTTGTGATAATTCGAATGCACCGGTTTGTCTGTCTATAAATGCATCGGCTTCATAACCCGGCCCTTTATAGGCAATACTTACCTGTGCATCATCGATCCTGAAATCACTTACTGCACCTTTTACGGAAAAGGTATTGCGGAAATATTCAGCAATGTTCAGTTTTGCAACCAGATTGGTGTCTTTGTTATTTACCCATTCCGGCTTCAGCGTACCTTTCTCTTGTGTAGTTGTTGTTTTCGCCTGAAAATAATCTGCATGATTCAGGGTAATTCCGGTTACTGAGAAGAAAAGCACAATTGCAAAGCTGATCATTGACAAATAAATATGCAACCAGCGTGTGATACGTGATGTTTGTCTTCTGAAAACATTTTTCCAGTGCTTAGGGTCATTTACCTGCTTACTATCGCTCATATCCTATTACTGCTTTTTTCTGTAGTCTATTGATGCAGATGCCACTTCGGTTCCACCGGTAAGTGTAGCGGTGAGTGGTTTGGTTCCTAAATTCATCTCCTCATTCAGTAACTGGTAAGTTCCATGTTCACGTGCTGCTTCAATAAATATGGTGTATTTGCCTGGTTTTACATAATTGCCTTTATCGTCTTTGCCATCCCATTTCAAGGAATATTTACCCGCAGAACGTGTGGCACTGGAAACAGACCCTACACCTCCGGCATCTGCAGAAACCTTTAAGTAGCAGGTACTGTACCATGCCCTTAATTCATGTAACCAGCGATCTTTGTTAAACCAAACAGAAAGGGTACGAACCGGGTTCTTATCCTGGTCAACCACCCAAACCGCTACAAAGGGCCTGCGTCCAAATCCCGGTAACTGCGCAAGTTCAAGATTCACGATCAATTCATAATCGTTCCACTGATCAGCCGGTTTTGCAGAAGGCTTTATTTTTTTCTCAGCCGGGATCTCTAAAGCTTCCCATCCTTTGCTGGTAATACGTTCGCCTTCTTTGGTAATGATCATGTATTCAGTACCAGGAATAGTTGAAGCAAGTTCCATACTTTCTTTGGGGCTGAGCACATTAAATGCTGATGCCAATGCACCGGCATCAGTTGCGTTAGGAGAAACTACCGTAGCGCTGATCACATTACCGGCAGGTATGCCAGTACGGGGATCGATGATATGCGAATACCACTGGCCATTGATCAATTCTCCACGGCGATAGTTTCCACTGGTTGCTATCGCTTTATTACTGACCAATAATTTATCTAAGGGTGCATCATTTTCTGCATCGGCTTTGGGATCACTTATCTCAACAGTTTCTTTGAGGTTACCGGCAACAACAATATCGCCTCCGATATTGACGATCGCTGCGTTTACTTCCTCAGTTGCCATTGCTGCATCTGCCGCATGCTTGATGATATAACTTTTGGCAAATGAGTTTAACATCAAAGGTGCATTATTCAGATGAGTGGCTGTTTGTGTTTGGGCATTCAATAACCAGTGTTGGCTTTGTACCTGTGCCACCGCGTTGTTCATTTGTTCCTGTGTAGGTAATGTTTGTTTGGCAGCAGCTTCTTTCCATAGTTTATTGATCACCTGTGCAGACGCATCGAGTGCTCCACCACTGCGCTCCTTCCACTGATCAAAAAGATTTAATACTTCGAAGAGTTCGGGTGAAATATGTTTAGCCTCGTTTGAGGTCTTCATCCATTTACTGAATTCACTATTTACATCATATCCGCTTAAAATGGATGAGAGCCGTTCAATTTCTTTCAGGGCAGCGGTTTCTGCAACAGCAGCCTGTTTTTCAGAACCCGCTTTTACTTTGATCTCCATTGACGTTCCCAATACGTTTTCGAAATGCGAAACATAGAGTTTGGAAACTTTTTTTGTTTTGGGCAACGGGGATGCCCATACGTTTACTGAACTTACGAGAAGAGAGAAAACGATCAACCTTGCCAGGTGTTTCATGTATACGATATTTTAATGTTACTGAATAGAAATTGCCTGCAATTACAATGGCCATGCAAAGTACCGGCAGTCTAAGTTGCGACAGTTATGAATTTAAGAAATATTTTATAGGTGACGCGCCTGTTTTTGTCGGTTACCTCCTGCTTTGGTTTACGAAAGGCTGATATGGCTGATAAAGACGTTATTTATTTGTATTTTCATACCGTACCCATTTAACATATCAATAGCATATCATGGAAAAAAGATCTTTTCTCAAAGGATTGGCCCTTGCAGGGTTAAGTGTACCGGTTTCTGCCAATGCATTAGACAAATGGATAGCGCTTGCTGAAAAAAGAACACCTACGGATCTTGCAAGCGATGAAGATTTCTGGGCAGGTATCAGAGGTGGTTATAACCTAAAACCCGATTATATCAATCTTGAGAACGGATATTATAATATTCTACCGAATGAATTGCTGGAAAGCTATATACAGCATATCCGCGAGGTAAATTATCAGGGGTCTTATTATATGCGCACGGTACAGTATGATAATAAGAAAGCAATGTCTGCGAAACTCTCCGCACTGGTTGGCTGTGCGCCGGAAGAATTAATTCTCACGAGGAATACAACGGAATCTCTGGATATGATCATCAGTGGCTTTCACTGGAATGCAGGAGATGAAGCGGTGATGGCAGAACAGGATTATGGTTCGATGCTGGAAATGTTTAAACAGGTAGGCAGAAGATATAAAGTTGTGAATACAGTGATCTCTATACCCAATCATCCTGCTTCGGATGAGGAGATCGTTAAATTATATGAGGATGCGATCACTGACAAAACGAAACTGCTGATGGTTTGTCATATGATCAATATTACCGGGCAGATCATGCCGGTGAGAAAGATCTGCGATATGGCCCATAGCAAGGGTGTACAGGTAATGGTGGATGGCGCACATGCGTTGGCTCATATTCAATTCAATATTCCTGACCTGCATTGCGATTATTACGGCGCCAGCTTACATAAATGGCTGAGTGTGCCGCTTGGGGTTGGTATGTTATATGTGAAGAAAGAACATATCAAAAACATCTGGCCGCTGCTTGCTGAAGGTGAAAGAGATGATATCAGTCGCTTGAATCATACAGGCACCTTACCTGTACATTCAGATCTCGCCGTTGGTGATGCGATCGCCTATTATCAAAAGATCGGAGCTGAAAGAAAGGAATCGCGCTTACGGTATTTACAACAATACTGGACCCTGAAGGTAAGGACGGTTCCGGGTGTGGAGGTCAATACACCTGAACTTCCCAAACGATCCTGTGCGATCGCCAATGTGGGTATCAAAGGAATGAAGCCGGCAATAATGGCTGAAACCTTATTAAAGAAATACAGGATCTATACGGTTGCGATAGATGGTGCCAATGTACATGGCTGCCGTATTACACCCAACCTTTTTACAACTTTGGAAGAACTTGATGTATTGGTAAGAGCTTTAAAAGAAATGAGCAGGGCCTGATGGCACCTGCTCATGAAATTTTTATATTCAGTTACGATCAATTCGTTTCAGCATAGGTTACTTTACTGAGCTCAATTCTGAAAATGTTAGCGGCTGTATTAACCAGTTTCCCTTTCCAGTTATTGTTTTTGAAAAGCCCGTTCTGCCATTCGATGGTATTGGTAGCCGCATCAAAAGTATAATTACCAAATTCATAATTGGTTTCATCTGTACTCAGTGCCACTTTGTATTTTCCGCCGGTCATTAATACAACATGGCCAATATACATAGAAGGAATTCCTGAAAAGAGATCATATTTGCCCAGATGCGGGTCAACTGCTTTAACTGCTTCTGTTGTAGCAATTATTGGTGTTGTGGTTGCAGTAACTACTTTTACAGTGCGAATGTTTTCCTTGCTAACCTGGAATAGGGCTTTTGAAATTGCCTGCCTGTTTGTATTAGCTACACCGATGTTTTCAACTTCATACATATTCGGTTTGCCTGATACAGCCTTAATCACTTTTACTTCTTTCCATGCATTGTTTATAAAAGCTTCAACTTTATCACCTGCTTTCAGTGTCTGTGAAAACCCAATCTGTATACTCATCACCAGGAAGGAGAAACATATCAGGTATTTGTATTTCAGCATATTCAGTTATTTAGTAAATCGTAATTAATATTTTGAATGAAAATCAGCTTTCATAGCCACACGTCTGTTCAATGCCCTTCCTTCTTCGGTATTATTATCGGCAATCGGTTTTGTTAATCCATATCCTTTAGATGTGAATCTGCTGGCTGCCAATCCTTGTTTGATAAAGAACATTCTTACCGATGCTGCCCTTCTGTTAGACAGATCCAGGTTATAAGGAGCACTTGCCCTGCTATCGGTATGCCCTTCAATAGACAAAGTGATCCATGGATACTGTGCCATGATAGTGGAGATCTCATTCAATGGTTTTACCGCTACCGGTGAAAGTTCTGCACTTGCCGTTTTAAAGAATACCATTTTAGCCAGTTCATTGATCCTTGCCTGTACATCAGGACAACCAAAGTTTTCCTGAATGCCCGGTATATCCGGACATCTATCAACCGGATCCTGAATACCATCCTTGTCTCTGTCTTTTTCAACTACAACTGGTTTTGGTGCTAATGGCTTAGGAATGGGTGTTAATAAAGTAGGGGCTAAAGCCAGTTCTCTTTCTTTGGTATTTATTTCAGGAAGCTTGTAAGCGGTGTCAATATAGCCGTTTCTTGAAAACTCAAGAGAATAGGTGCGACCTGGTTTTACCGGAAAATGAAAATTACCGGTTAGGTCTGTTACCAATGAATCTGCTACTGGCATGTCATCCTCAACAGAACGTATGATCACCTTAGCTGAATCCAGTCTAAGTAAAGTAGTTCTGCTTAAAACGGTTCCCTGTAAGTTAACAAAGAATGGGAGGTAGCCAAACATATAGACATCATCCGTACCGAGGCGGTTAGTACTGAAAAAACCTCTGGTTCCTGTATTGTTATAGATCAGACCAAAATCATCAAAAGAAGAATTCAGCGGATAGCCCACATTAAGTGGTTTTTTCCATTTCCCTTTCTCCATCCATGTTTTATAGATATCAAGACCACCCAAACCGGCAAAACCATCTGTACTGAAAAATAAGGTATCGCCTCTGAATGTAGGGAACAGCTCATCTCCGGATGTATTGATCTTTACATCAAGCGCATATGGTGTAGTCATGGCAGAATCTATAACCATGTCTATATAATAGATATCACTACCCCCCTGTCCGCCGGGTTTGTTGCTGCAGAAATACAATTTTTTACCATCACCACTTAAAGCAGGATGATAGAAATCATATGCTTTATCCACAAACGGGAGCACTTTTACCTTGCCCCATTTTCCGTTCTCCAATACCGCTTCACATATTTCCAGATTGTATCTTCCTTCAAAAGATTTTAGTGTGTTACGGGTAAAATAAACCTTGTTGCCTTCCTTATTAAAACAAAGTGGGCCATAATTGTATTTGGCACTCAATTCATCACTAAACTTAGCCAGTTTATGCAATGAACCTGTATAGCCACCACGCATACTGCTGGTTACAATGATATCGTTATCATTACTGGTTTGCGCAGTGTAATCATCATTGGGTTTGATGGTTACATTGTAGTTACCGGATGAATGCCCGGCAACTGTATCTACGGTATACAGATCGGTGGTATCCTTTACCCAATATATATTGGCAAAGGGTAAGCCATCCCATCCAAATTCACGTTCTGAAGAAGTTTTCGAATAACGGTTCGAAACAAATACCATACCTCTGCCAAAGTACTGCGGGCTGAAGTCCTGTTGTTTGGTATTAAGTTTCAGCAATCTGATATCATAATCGAGTGAGTCGTTCAGAAATACCTTTGTATTGGAAAACCCTTTATACCGTTCAATCAGCAATTTTTCAAAACGGAGCGGAACTTCTTTTTGCAATTTCTTATACCCTTCTGCTGCTGCTATATAATCTTTCCGGTTTGCTGCCAGTTCTGAAAGATGTTGTCTTGATGAGAACAGTGGTCCGTATTTAGCTTCATATTTCCGGTAGAAGATCTCTGCTGAATCATAATTCTTTACATGCCAGTAGGCTTCTGCCAAATGCAGCATGGTCAAAGAATCAAATCGGCCCGGATATTTCAGGCCGGTTCGGTAGAACGGTATAGAGTACATATACCTTTGATCGTTAAATTCTTTTTCAGCAAGGTGAAAGAACACTTCTGCCTTTCTGGATTTTACTGATTGAGCAAAGGATACCCCTTGAGCGAAAGAAAGACAAATGATACTATATAATAATATTTTTTTCATTACACTTGATTATGATCAGAAGTACCTGGGTGATGCAACTTTTCCGTTACTGGATCCAAACTCATATCGTAACATTACTTCATGGGTACCTGTATTATAGTTACCCAGTTCAGAGAATGCTTTATCGTAAGCATATCCAAAACGCAGCTGTTTGTTCAACTGCAGTTCGGCCATGCCAACAATGGCATCACCTGTTCGGTAAGAAACACCAAAGGAAATAAAATTCTGTATCCAGAGATTGGTATTAAAATCAAACTCAACAGGAGCTCCACTTACCGCTTTTACCAGCATAGATGGTTTTAGCACCAGATCCTGACTAAGGGGTAATACAAAACCTGTTGCCAGGTAATAATGCAGGTCGCGGGTGGTAGATAATACATCGGCAGTGTTGGCTGTACTCAGTTTTGTCTTTAATAATTGCGGTGTTGAGATACCGATATAAAACTTATCTGAGTTATAATAAATACCCGCTGCAGCAGCAGGTAATATCCCGCTGATATTCTGGTTAAAAGAAGGATCATTGGGCTGGAATGTGCGAACCTGTGAATAGTTGGCCCGGTAGTTCAACACGCCACCCTGAAGTCCGAGGCTTAATGTTCCCGACTCGGTGATCTGTATACGGAAAGCATAAGACACATTCAAACCGGTGGTTCTTTCGATACCTAAGCGGTCATCATAAAACTGAAATCCCAACCCTATTTTTTTCTCATGGGCTGTCATATCGTAAGAAAGTACGGAGGTCTGGGGTGAGCCTTCAATTCCGATCCATTGGTTACGATATAAGGCAGTGGCGGTTCCTACCCCCCTGCTTCCCGCATAAGCAGGATTTATATTCAGCATATTGAACATGTATTGTGAATACATGGGCGCCTGCTGTGCTTCTGCTGTTACAGAAACTGCCAGTAGTATGCCAAGGCACATCCACTTTACATTCTTCTTCAATATACGCATCCGGTTACTTGCTTTTTTCATTTAACTCAATTGATATTGGACGGCTTCATTTTCATTCTTCAGGCAATTATCTTTTTAAAGTTACAAAGCCTGCAAATTTTCTGATACCACCGGTGAATTTATCTGTTGCGGTTGCAACATAATAATAAGTTCCATCCGGTAACATTTCTCCCAGAATATTATTTGGTTGGTTGCCCCTTCCATCCCATTCATTCTTATAATCTGCTGCTTTGAATACTGCATTACCCCATCTGTTAAAGATCTCCAGATTAATAGTAGTACCAAATGGCTTGGCGATCACAAAGTTATCATTCACGCCATCATGGTTTGGTGAGAAACCGGATGGGATAAAGATATCAACCAATGGAATCGTAAATGGTGTTGGTTGCCTTACAGCAGTACCATTCCCGATAGTAGGATCATTTGACGTTACGCTGAAAGTACCGAATGGCGAGGTAGCTGTTAATACGGCTGAGTTATAGAGTGTGCCTGAGTATCCGTTCGGACTGACTTTCAGGTATACCTGAATGGAATCTTTGGTAAGTCCGGCGAGTTGGCTAATATCAGAAAGCAGGTCTGTTTGTGAATTACCATTATATAAAGCATTCGCTTTCAGTTTGCCACTTGCTGATATCTGTGCAACCTGGTAATCAACACCGGCGGGGAATACTTTAGACAGATCATCTTTGATCCTCACTGTATCCAGTAATTCGCTTCTCAGGTTGTAGGAATAGAAAGTAAACCCGATAATAAAAGTACCGTCAGACTGAAGTACCGGAACCTTGGAAACTACTTTCTCAAGGTCGGCTACTTTATAAGGGTTTAATGCAGTTATCGCATATACATCAGAAGTATTGGAACAACCATTCGCATCTGTTACAGATACAGTATAATTTCCTGCATTTCTGGCGATGATACTTCTGGTGGTTTCTCCCGTAGACCAACTGTACAATGAGCCGGTACTGGAAGTGAGCGTGCTGTTGCCACGGCCAACTACCTGGGTAACCGTTCCGCTGATCACCGGTTTTGCAGGACTAGGGTAAACCTGTACATAAACTGAGTTGCTGAATTTAAACTGGCTACCGGATATGGTTTGCCTGCGTACATATGTACTTGTAGCAAAAGTTCCCGGCCCAAAGGTACTATCGGTAGAACCCACGATATCAGTAAATGTTACATTATCTGCAGAACTCTGCCATTGGTATTCATAAGGGTCCGTTCCACCGCTGTTGAGGGTTGTAGGAATAATCACAACGCCAGTTGCCGTAATACAGTATGCTTTGGCGGCAACGGTTGTAGTAGGGCCTGTTTGAATACCGATATTTCCCGGAACCAACGGCGGGATCGGCAGATTAATTACGACCACTGTTTTGATCTTCTCACTTGGAATATTATTTCCGTCAGGATCAGGATCCGCACCATCGGTAGACAGATCATTTACTGTTGCGTTCAACTGATCACTAAACCCGTAAGCAGTTGCCTGTAAACGGTATATTGAGCTTAGCTGATTGGTAACAATATTGATTGTAAATGTGATAGTACTAAATCCTTTATTATATCCCAGTATACTATTTGCAGCAAGCATATTGGTATCTGCTTTACCATCATAAGAGGAATTAAGCAATAAATCGCCGGTTGATACCAAAGTACCCACCAGACTGAAGGTAGATGGCAAACCAATTGATCTCAACAGGTTTAAGCCTACCTGAACAGACTGAAGATTTAAGTTTCCGTAGTTCTTCAGTTTTAATGTAAACGGAACATTATAAGAGCCATTACCTTGCAATACAGGTGAGCCTGCACTAAGAGACGAACCTATCACTGCTCTTGGGAACAGGTTAATTACAGTTGGTATCGGATCGCCCTGTTTGGTGATCTCAGGGTGAGAATTAATGTCATTATTATCGTTCGAAACACTGGTGGTAAGTGCGGTAGCACCATCAGTTGTACCAGTACCTAAGGCTACGGCCTGCATAACAAACGGATCTGTATACCCATTCGGTTTTACATGGAGGTAAAGTATGATATCCGCTTCTACTCCGATAGGTAAATATGATTGCGGTCCGAACATGTAGAGACTATGTCCGTCTTCTACAACAACAGGTTCATCTTCAGCTATGGAACCGGCTCCTTTTATATTAGTGAATACCCTAAAGCCATCAACTGAATTATCATCTGTTGCATAGTTTGGTTGCGGTACTATATTATTTCCTCCTAACTCTTCCGCTAACGGTACCATTTCTATTGCCTTACCGTTCTTGCTTCGGTTATTCAACTTCGCAAAAAGATCACTGGCAGAAATACCATCATAAGATCTGTTCGGAGTTATGGTAATTCCAGAATACTTAACACTATCCAGTTTGAAAGTAACGGGGTTAGGGAATACAGTTTTCAGATCCAGTTTAGCCTGTGAATTTGTCAGATCCAGATCGCCAATATTTTTAGTTCTAACACGCAATATCGTGATCCATGTGCTGTCTTTATCAGGAATTGCAGCATCTGCTTTTAATGTAATGATTACTTTAGGAGCCAAGACAACTACACTGGCCGTATCTCTTGTAAAATTATTATCCCTTCTTTCACCATTGGCATCAATAATAGATACTAATGTATAAAGAGTTGTCGATGGTATCAATGCAACCGGCGTAACCGTAGCACTTGCATAGTTTGTAAGGGTATCGTTTTTAGTGCTTTTGGCCGATTTATAAATAACAGTGAACGGAGCCCTTCCTGCCGACATGGTAAATGTAAGCTTAGGTGTTTCTGTTGCCAATTGAGGCACACTGGCTTTGATACTTCCCTGCGGACCGGTGAATGTAACTCTCGATTTATTGACAATTGGCGGGCCACCTACTGTACCACAGATATCCAATGTATTGGCCGAAGCGGTAACAGTGGTTGTATAGGTACCGTCATTGTTATCAACCACCGGTGTAAAGGTACCCGGGTTGTTTTCACAGAATTTAACGATGGCTGTTCCACCACTGCAATTGATACGGTTTCCGTTTGCATCATATAAGGTAACCGTAACCGTAATGGGACTATTATTATTACCGGAAGCAGTAACAGGTAATCCGGTTAATGTAACCTGTCCGTGATCAATTACTGAAACATTAAATGTTACCGGCAGACCCGCTACAGTTCCATTGTAGGGAACAACACTTATGGTTCCACCAAATGTTCCCGGCTTAGCATTGATAGAGCTTGTGGTAGAGCTACCAGACCATCCACCAGGCAGGGTCCAAACAAAACTTGTTGCATTGGTTGCTGTTACCGAATATGTCTTCACGCTATCTTTCACAACCGCACAAGGTCCGCTAATAGATCCCGCAACCGGTAAAACCGTTCCTGATACATTGATCTGTGTTGTATTAGAACAACCATTATCATCTGTTCCTCTAACCGTATAAGCAATCGTGCCCACAGCTGCCGGTGTAACGGTAACGGTAGCGCCTGTTGTTGTAGAAAGATTGGTAGCCGGTGACCAGGTATACGTGCTGGCACCGCTCGCTGTCATACTGGTAGTTGTACCAGGCAAGGTACCAACTACTGTAGGACTCACAGAAATAGTAGGTAACGGGTTTACAGCAAGTCTAAGTACATTACTATAGGAATATGCCCCACCGGAACCAATGGCTTTTCTTCTATACCATATTGTGGTAGAAATGGTAGAAGGCGGCGTATAGGTAGAGGATGTAGCACCTGAAATATTGGTAAATCCGGAACCGCCGGATGTGGTAGATGACTGCCATTGAACACTTGTTGCGCCACTGGCATCAACAGACGAAGTGATGATGGCTGTTGAACCTGAAACACAGAAAGAGGTGGCCGTAGTAGTAATGGTTCCTCCTGTTACCGAAGGCGTAACAATACCAAAATCATACCCGGTAATATCTGCAGTAGTGGTGCTGAATGTGCGCACCATGGGTGAAGTGTTGATATAGGAAGATGGTAAAACCGGTGTTGAAATGGTTCCACCTATGGCAATGATATCTGTAGTGATTATCAGGCTTAATTTGGAAGTATTGGCAGGTACACTTGAAAGTTGATAGACACCTGCATCATCAGCCGGTGTATAATCAATCACTTTATTAGTACTATCTAACAGGTAAACATAAATACTTCCATTTGGGTTGGTTCCTGTTTCTGAATTGGTTTTGATATTGTTAAAGGAATCGTTGGCACTGTAATCCACATCGTTCCAGATGGTGCCGCCCGTTAATATGGGCAAAGGTTTAACAGTAATGGTTACTTTAGCTTTAGCGCTTAAAGAAGAGTTACCCGAGCAACTTGGATGGGTATCGGTTATCTGATATTCATAGGTATCTGTTCCGGAGAAGTTTGCATTAGGGATATACTTAATCAGGTTATTTGTCATCAACTGGATTGTACCATTAGAAGGCGCTTTCAATCCAGAAGCAGTAATACTGATTGTTATCGGGTCATTAGTTGAATCCGAGTCATTTGCCAAAACATTGGTATATAATGGCTGGTTTGTAAGGGTGTTGTCTGCATCATTTACTGCCTTAGGCGCAACATTTGTATTGGTTCCACTTGTTACAGTAATCTTTACAGTAGCTGTATTACTGGTTAGATTGCCTGCATCCTTTACAGTATATGTAAACTGATCCGTTCCGATATAATTGGCATTAGGTGAATACTTATACGAGCCGTCAGAATTCGCAGAAAGTGTACCATTAGAGGGATTTGTAACAATGGTTACGGTTAATGCATCTTTTTCAGGATCAGTATCATTATCCTTTATTTTAATGGTAACCGGTAAACAGGCTAAGGTAGTGACGCTGTCGTTGGCAGTAACCGGTGCCTGGTTAAGTACAGTAATTACCACTATAGCAGTATCACTTAAGGCGGTACTGCAGGAATCTGCCGCTATACCAGAGCGTTTGTATATAAGTGTATCACTGCCTTTGAAATTAGCAGAAGGTGTATATACTATATTATTACCGGAAACGGTTGCCGTACCGTTTTTTGGTAAAGTTGTAACTGTAGGTGCACTTAATGTTTCTGAATTCTTTAATTGAGGATCCGTATCATTGGAGCCCACATTGATAGTTACTGCTGTATTAGAATTTGTGCTTGTACTATCCCTGTTAATTTTAGGTGCAACCTTGGTAACATTAATGCGAACCCAAGAGGTTGTTGTTTTACCGTTAGTGCCGTCGGTAATTGTATAGGTTAATGTATCGATACCTACAAAACTGCCACTGGGTGTGTATACAACATTGTTACTGCCGTTGATAGTAACAGTTCCACCTTTCCATGATGTACTGGAAACGGCAGTAACACTGTTCGTATTGCCATAATAATTCGCATCATTTGATTTTACGTTGATGGTTACTGCAGTGTTCGAACTAGTGCTGGTGGTATCAGGGTATGCAATGGGATTAAATGTAGTTGGTGTTGTTAAACAGGCTGCCGGTGTTGTATAATTAATTGCCAAATAAGGATAATTAGTAGAAGATGCTGCCTGTCTGCTATGAAAATTTACTGATAAAGAAGTTGTTGCAACAGTAGGTACCAGGACAATTCCATTGTTATTGGATGGTGTGCTTACCCATCCTGAAACAATATTTTTCATGTCTGTTGACTGCAGAACTGTAGTTAGATTTACAGCAACTCCCAAAGTTTGAGAAGCAATTGTTGGGTTATTTGGGGAAAGATCTGAGTAGTCTGAGGATCCGATTCCTGTAGCTGCCCAGCTCAACGAGGTAGCAGCATTCGCATTGTTAACTTCACCTTCTTTCCAAGCTTTATTTACACCATATATTGTTACTGGGAAAGGAGTGGTAGTTGCTGTTGGCGTAAAAGTTGCACTAGTCGTTAAAGAAAGAGCGGCACTGTTAACTGTTGCAGAGGTAGAAATTGAGGAAAGGTCAAATTTCAATAGTGGTTTTCGGGTAGCAGAATTGACACCATTTAATAAAAAAGTAGAAGTTGATCCAAAGTTTGTGGCAGAATTTGATTGAACATATGAATCAATGGTTGGTGAAAATGATGTAGAAGAAGTTGTACCGGTAGTAGTTAATTGATATTGCCCTGAAGAACATCCATCCTGGGTAAGTGTGATATTAACCGTTGCTACTGAACAATAATTTGTATTAGTATTACAAGCAAGGTATTGGAAACTATCTCCTCCAGAAACCGAAGAAGGGTCTTTGGTTGACACATAAGATAAGGTACCGTCCGTATTTATATAAACAAACCCTTTCCCCGGTTTTGTTGTAATATCCCGAATATATAAATCACTTCCGTTGGATGCACCAGGCTTGTTTAAATCGTTACCCAATACATTAATAGCTACTACATTATCTACCATAACTGATGCCGCATCGTTTGCAAGAGATGGTGCAAATGTTGAATCACCAACAATAATATTAATAGCAGCTGAAGGCGAATTGGAAACTCCGTTAGTAACAATGTACGTACCTGAAGTTTTACCTTTGAAATTGGGAGTAGATGTAAAAGTTACATCTCCATTT
Organism: Chitinophagaceae bacterium; assembly: GCA_947455605.1. Taxonomy (GTDB): domain Bacteria; phylum Bacteroidota; class Bacteroidia; order Chitinophagales; family Chitinophagaceae; genus Sediminibacterium. The sequence goes on along the minus strand of CANGOX010000013.1, from coordinate 5,064 downwards.
GTATTAGTAATGAGAGTGCCATTCCCCAATCCGGTTACACTCAGTAAAGTTCGTGGCCCAGCACTGGCATCCGGATTATTAGTAAATACATTAAACTTAACAAAGGCAACTGTACAGCTTCCTGAAACATTGAGGGTGGTATCTCTGTTGAGAAGGGTATAAGAAGAAGATGGAGGAACGATGGTAATTTTTTTAGAATCGAAACTTACCCGTCCACAAGATTCAGTAACAACACAGGTTAAAATAGCTGAAGTTGCGCTGGTAACGGAATTAGGCGTAAACGTTGTGGTAGCTGTCGAATCTGAAGAAAAAGTGCCCCCTACAGTTGAAGTCCATTTATATTTAAATCCGGTACCTGTACCCGTAACAGTAGCAGTTAAACTTGCAGCTGTTCCGGAAGTAATTTGGTTACTGTTACCAGAAAGGGAAGCAGAAATAATAGGAGGAACTTTATCCGTTAATGCATATAAACTGAAATTAAAAAAGATTCTTTGTGCTGCAATTTGATCGGCGCTGGTTCCACCAATATTGTGAGCAGCCTGATAGGCTACATAACCTCTGCTGGCGTCATCAAATGCACGCCCATATATATTCACAACTGCGGGGCCTGGTGAAAGGGAAGGCACACCTGGTTGTGAAGGGTTAGTGGAAATAATTTTTGCACCAGAATTCCAGGCACTTCCAATTTTAGGCAGGTATACAATTTCTGAACCGAATATCTGAGCACTATCCGGTTTATTATAAAACTGAGCAATCGGATCGCCGGGTAGAAGATTCTTATAAGGAGGTATTGTATCTCTATGATCCGTAAAAGAAAGTAAACCATTGGTAGAAAGAAAATTCATCTTTACAGTCTGGGGGGTTCCTCCAATCGTGGTGTCTTTTGAAAGGCCCTCCAGTACACTTACAGCATGACATCCTGCCCAAATAGCCCCTTTATAGTTTTTATTCCAGAAATACAGATTATTGTGCGTATTCCACGTGGGGTCTGCATGAGGTAATATGAAAATATCATCACAGGCTCCCAAATCAGAAACATCTTTGAAACTATAAGCAGATGAAGGAATTCCAGCAGCATTTAAAAAACCTACTGCGATACTTCTGTTAGATTTATCCAAAACCCATTTAGGTGCGAAATTGATTTTATAGGTAACATTTACAGTAAGGTCCCCTGCAGATGCAGAAGTATAATCAATGGTAATTCCCTGGTTAGCCCAACTGTTTAAATAAGCGGTTACATCTGAACTGATATAATCCGACGAAATGACAAAGGTTCCTCCTTTATAACTTTTGTTATTATAGACAAAATCAATACCATCTTTTACTTTATTGGCATTAATTACCACACTAACAGGAACATGCTTTGACTTTAATAAACCGTAAATTAAACCATAGGGCTTTAATGAATTCCCAACCGTAGGGCTGGCAGAACCCATATCAATAATGGCCGTTCCTGAAGGAAAAGTGGTTTGTGCATAAGATTGGCCTTGTAGTATCAGCACACAAATAACGGTGCAAAAAATTATGGCGATTTTTTTACGGATCATAAAGTTACCTGTATGTTAATATATAGAAACGAAAATCAACTAGAAACCAGGACTGCTTTTTACGCAGTCCTGGTTCTTATTGGACAATTTTTATTATGTATTCTATCCTCTTCCTTTGATCAGTTGTACCACTTTACGCTGTGTACCCTGTATCAATTCTGCATAATAGGTTCCGCTGCTGTAGTTATGACCAATCTGAATAGTGCTGTTGGCACCAATCTTCGATTTGGCATCTACTACCCTGCCTCTTCCATCCATCACACGCAATTCTACCGGTGTCTGGAACCTGCTCTCGATCTTCAATGTGAAGAATGTGGTACTTGGATTTGGCATAGCGGTTACTTTCAGATCTTCATCTGAAGTAGCTACCATGGTCTCTCCATCTTTTGCAGTACCAGAACTGGTTACCGTTACCGAGGTATTGGTGGTTGTGTTACATGGCGACTGGCTGCTGCTTCCTAACCTGTCATCCCCTGAACTTCCGCAACTGCTTGAACCCAGGTGAGAAGATACCTGGCTGAGTGATAACTCAACGGTTTGCGGTGTTCCTTTACCCCACCAGTAATTCGGTGTATGGCATACATATACTTTGCTTCCGCCACAACCCGGTACCCGTATATCGGTTACACAAATGCTGATAGAAGCGGTTGCTTTACATCCAAACTTATTGGTTACAGTAACTGTGTAAGTATAGTATCCAAAGATGGTTGGTGTAAACACCGGTGCTGCACTTGTGGTACTGTTAAGCAGGTTCAGATAGGTGCCACTCCATACATAGGTATAAGGTGCGCCCGCAGAAGGTAAGGTCCCCATCTGTAAGGTAGTGGTTTGAGCACCATAACCTAAGTACAGATTCGTTGGTACACCACCTGTATACGTACTGCTGGTTGGTACAGAGGTTACTATTGGTGTAAACGTTGCACCAACTGTAATTAACTGAACACTTGATGCGGTATTACCAAAACCATCAGTTGCAGTCCAGGTACGTGTAATCACATTACCTACTGTAACATCTGTATAATTTACAACAGGTGTTCCGCAATTATCTGTAGCCGTAGCAATACCAATTGTTGCTGAAGGTGCAGTAGATACACCACAATTAACCGTTATATCAGCAGGATCGGTAATGGTTGGTTTCACATTATCTACAACAGTGATCTTCTGTGTGCTGGTTGCCACATTGCCTGCTGCATCTTTTGCCATCCAGGTACGGGTAGTTACATTACCAACCGTTGCGTCAGTATAAGTAACTGTAGCGGTACTGCAATTATCGGTAGCCGTGGCAATACCAGTAGTTGCAGATGGTGCAGTAGAAGTACCGCAATTCACGGTAACATCAGCCGGGTCAGTAATTACCGGCGCTACATTATCGATAATGGTGATCTTCTGTGTACTGCTCGCCATATTGCCTGATGCATCTTTAGCAGTCCAGGTGCGGGTAATCACATTACCAACCAATACATCACTATACGTTACCTGAGGAGTACTGCAATTATCAGTAGCCGTAGCGGTACCTGTATAGGAAGGATCTGTTAATGTACTGCATGTAACCGTCTTATCAGCAGGGTCAGTAATAACCGGTGCTACATTATCTACGATTGTAATGATCTGTGCACAGGTACTGATATTACCAGCGGCATCTGTTGCTTTCCATGTTCTGGTAATCTTACCGATACTGTTTGCATCTGTGTAAGTTACAGTTACCATTCCCATATTATCTGTAGCCGTTGCAGAACCCGTTACTGATGGCGCTGTTGAAGTTCCACAGTTTACAGAAACAGCAGGTGCACAGGTAAGCACCGGAGGTGTTACATCTGTGTAAGCAGTACAAGCTTGCTGATCACAGGTACCTAAACGGTCACCAGGATGGTTAGCCAGGTGATCTGCTACTGCATTCACACTGATAGACAAAGTGATCGATTTGCCAGGATTTCCCGGAGGAACATGGCAGAGATACACTTTTGCATCACTGTTACAGAATCCGCCGTTACCGCCGTTGTGTGGACAGTTGGCAGAAGTATGCGCCTGGTGATTACAGTATTTGTGGTTATGGCCTTCGTGTGTGCAATCATTATAGCTGTGTGCTTTATGGTCACATACTTTCACATCATTATAGCTTACGCTCTTATCATGTTCACATTTTGAAGCTGAGTGTGCTTTATGGTCACAAGCTTTGTGATTATGTCCTTTGTGCGGACATCTTGCAGCAGTATGTGCGTAGTGATCACAGTCTTTCTCATCATCATCATCATAATCGTTTGTATCCTTATGGTGACAAGTGTATTTGCTGTGTGCTTTGTGATCACAGGTATGGTTATGGCCTTCGTGCGGACAATCAGAAGAATCGTGTGCCTGGTGGTCGCACATTCCCTGGTTATCATCAGGATCAACCGAAGTAGGCGGTGTATAACCGATCACTCTGATATCCGTTACACAAATGCTGATGGTGGCGGTGCTCTGACAACCAATGCCATTGGTAACCAATACTGAGAAGGTATAGCTACCTGCCGCAGACGGAGTGAATACCGGAGTAGCAGAAGTAGTACTGCTCAGTTTATTGGCAGCGCTTCCGCTCCATAGATAAGTGCTTCCTGCAGTTGCATTGCTAACCTGTAAGGTTGTGCTCTGTGCACCATAGCCAAGGAACAGGCTATTGGCAGCTCCACCGGTATACGTATTATTGGTAGGTGTTGAAATAACCGTAAGAACCTGATTAGCGCAACCTACCGTTACCGTAAACTGACAGGTAGACGTATTTCCTCTTCCGTCATTAGCCGTTGCAGTTACAGTAGTTGTACCCACTGGGAAGAAACTACCGGAAGCAGGGCTGTAAGTAATGCTTGGCGTTCCACAATTATCTGTAGCTGTTGCAGCATAGGTTACATAAGTACCTGTTTTACCGCTAACAATTGAAGTTGCATTAGCTGCTATTGGTGAAGGACAAGTGATTACAGGTGCAATATTATCTTTCACAATCACCGTTTGGGCTTGTGTTGATGTATTGCCGTTACCATCATTATAGCTCCAGGTAATGGTGTATGTACCCTGTGTTGTATATGTTGTTGGATTTACTGTTGTAGCCGTTACGGTGCCTACACAGTTATCAACCGCTGTTGGTGCCGTTGCTGTTACAGAACACTGACCGGTTAAGGTTGGTAAGGTAGCTACGGTTGGTACAGGAGCGATATTATCCTTACCTGTATAAGTTACACAGGCGATAGTACTGTTGCCATTAGCATCGCTTACCGTGTAAGTGTATTTCCTTGTCCAGCCGGTAGCATCACTACCTGTTGTAGTAGTGCTGGCCAATACCGCTGTTACGGCTGTACAATTATCCGTATACAAGGCAGCTATACTTGCTGTACTTGGTGCAGCTGGTACACCAGATAAACACTGGTAAACTGATCCGGTTGGTATCGTTCCTGTTAATACAGGTGCAATATTGTCTTTCACAATCACCGTCTGGGTCTGTGTAGATGTATTGCCGTTGCCATCGGTATAGCTCCAGGTAATGGTG
>CANGOX010000012.1 GCA_947455605.1 Chitinophagaceae bacterium | reverse complement strand
GATGATCTTATTTCAATTTTTTTGATCGTATCTGCATTGGTTGGATTCAAACAGGAACCGCTTATCAAACCGAAAACACAATCCAACCAATGCAGATACGATCAAAAAAATTGAAATAAGATCATCGCGCCTGGAATGATAGCCATTGCCTGCACTGGCTATCAAATACAAACTTCCGCCTGCTATCAGCAAAGCAACGGGTAAAAACCAGGTGAGAGTAAAAAGACCTCCCATCAAAATAAGGCCAAATGGAAGCGACACTTTTTCGGCCGGCATCATAATGAAAAAGCTCATGACTACCGTAATCACTTTAACCACCCTCAAAATCATGCTATTCATTTTAATTGGCGGATACTATTCCGTTTCAACATCCTTCTTGCTATTCCTCCCCACCGCATAATGCGGTTTCAGCTCTTTATAGATCTTACCCAGTAATTCGTTCCCGGATTCAGAAGCATTCTTGGAATTCTGGAAATAGGCCCTTGTCTGTTTCATGATCTCATTACCTATCACCAGTTTGGCATCTTCCAGTTTGGTCTTAACCGATTCCAGCTCATCAATCAGTTCGGTGTATTGGGCATAGAGATGAACATAGTTATTACACTCCATCACATCCACAAAAGAAGGAACCGTATTCGGGTTCTTGCGCATGAACTGAACCGCTTTCTCTACAAACTCATGGCGCTTGGTATTCAGCTTGAACATGCTCCTCCGCTCACTCGGTTTCAGCTTAATATTGTTCGGAACCATATTCCGCACCGCAGCAATATTCTGCTTGATCGACATTAACTCACTCGCAACAAAACTTCTGAAAGAGGCCATAACAGTTAGATTTATTGCATAACGCTGATTCGAAATAGAAAATTGCTTATTAAAGAGGATTTTTTCAACCGCTTTCCGGTCGGGGCGCTGGAGCTACCTGAACGGAAAGACGCGCACCCATTCGTAAGTTGTAAATCGTCGGTCGTGAGTATAAAGCAGATTTAGGGTATTTCATCCCCTGACTCACGACTGACCACTCACCACTCACGATTCACGATTCACGATATCCTTTTTCTCATTATCTTGGCAATCAGAACAATTGCTGCCACATGAGACTGCTTTGGAGTATCTATCTCCGTTTATTGGGATGGACCGTAAAAGGTTCCTTTCCCTATCATATCAAAAAATGCGTGGTCATTGTAGGCCCGCATACCAGTGCCTGGGATTTTGTGATCGGCATTGCCTTCCGCAGCAAACTCAGAATGACACACGCCACTTTTCTGGGTAAGGCCGAACTTTTTAAAGGCCCGTTTGGTTTTATTTTCCGTGGCTTAGGCGGTCACCCGGTGGAAAGAGCAGAAAAACACAATATGGTAGACCAGGCAGCGGCCCTTTTTGAGGGAAAGGATATTTTCCGTCTGGTACTTTCTCCGGAAGGCACCCGAAAAAAAGTAGACCGTTTACGCACCGGATTCTATCATATTGCCCAAAAAGCCGGAGTACCCATTGTAATGGCCGGAATGGATTTTGCCAAAAAGCAGGTCTCTTTTTCCGAACCTTTTTTTCCAACCGATAACGAAGCGGTCGATTTTCAACATATTTATGCATTCTATGCCCCCATCAGCGGAAAGATCCCCGAACTGGGCATGACGCATTTATTAGATCCCATCTCCATTGTATAAACTGCTATGTATATGAAAGGATATTACCCAACCATCATTGACAAGTTCTGCGAGTTCGAATCTTTGCGTGCCGGTAAGCTTTTTCTGGCCGAGCCGGTAAATGGCGTTTACCGGAATTTTACCTGGCAGCAGGCAGGTGAAGAAGTAAGAAGGATGGCAGCCGCACTGAAACAGATGGGACTTGGCAAAAATGATAAGGTAGCCATCCTCAGTAAAAACTGTGCACACTGGATCATGACCGATCTGGCTATTGCGATGGCCGGCTGTATTTCTGTTCCGCTTTATCCCAATATCACACCCGAAGCCCTTAACGAGATCATTCTTCACAGCGAAAGCAAAGCCATTTTTATCGGTAAACTGGATAACCCGGAGGAGTTAAGAAAGGGGGTGCCTAATGATCTGATCCGTATTACGTTTCCTTTCTACCCCAATGCAGATTGTTTGAACTGGACTGATCTGGTAAAAGATATGGAACCCTTACAGGGTAAGCCTGATATAGATCCACATTCACTTACCTGTATTGTATATACTTCCGGCACCACCGGTCAACCCAAGGGCGTGATGCATACCTTTCATGCAGTAGGTTTTGCGGTGAATTCATTCCTGATCAGTTATCCTGATATCAATGAAGAGATCTTTTTCTCTTATCTCCCCCTTTGTCATGTAGCAGAAAGAATGCTGGTAGAATGTGGTGCCGTATTTACCGGCAGCAGCGTTTATTTTGTAGAATCGATGGACACATTTGCCAAAAACCTCTCCGATACACGGCCCACTGTATTTCTTGCCGTACCCAGGATCTGGGAAAAACTGCAGGAAGGCGTGCTGAAAAAAATGCCGCAGAAAAAAATGGACCGTTTACTGGCCATCCCTATCGTGTCATCGATCATTAAAAAAGCGATCCGCAAAAAACTGGGATTAACCAGAGCTGAATTTATTTTTACGGGTGCTTCACCTATCAATCCTGCAGTCTTGCGTTGGTTTGCCAAACTGGGTATCATTATACAGGAAGCCTATGGCATGACGGAAAATGTAGCCCTCTCGCATTCTAACAGAAAAGGTGCCGTTCGTTTTGGAACGGTTGGACAATCTTACGAAGGTGTTGAAGTACGACTCGGAAAAGACAATGAGGTACAGGTGAAAAGTGATGCCAGCATGCTAGGCTATTATAAAGAGCCTGCATTAACTGCCGAATGTTTTGAAGATGGTTTCTTACGCACAGGCGATGAAGGATCGATAGATGCGGATGGCTTTCTCACGATCACGGGCCGCATCAAAGACCAGTTCAAGACCAGTAAAGGCAAATACATAATGCCTGCTCCGATTGAAAGTAAGTTCTTACAAAACCCGCAGCTGGCACAGGTTTGTGTGGTAGGATCCGGTTTGCCCAACGCGATAGCATTATGTACCTTATCCGAAGCAGCCAGAAGCTATGCGAAAGAAACCCTGGCCGGTATTTTAAAAGAGATCATAGCCTCGGTAAATAAAGGACTGGAACACCACGAACAATTAGCCAGACTGATCGTACTTCCGGAAGAGTGGACGGTAGCCAACGGCCTGCTCACCCCAACCCTCAAGATCAAACGAAAAATGATCGATGCCGGCTTTGGAGACAATTACGAAAAATGGATCCGGGCAAATGAGCCCGTAGTATTTGTATAATTTTTTTATGTATATAATACTGTTGCTGCTTCCTTTAGCACATGCGCGGGGTATTCCCATAAAATCAAATTCCAAAATTTCCCAATTCCAAAATTTCAAAATTCCCTCCCCCTGTTGAAAACTTCAACTCCAATCTCACAAATAATGCATTTATTTTGCCCTCAACCCCGATGAGCACAATTTTATACCCCCGCTCTTCGTTCTGAAAGGGCTAATTTTATCATCTAACTGAATCTACTATGAAAGCAAAAGTTTACTTACTCATTGCTATAACTTCCGCGGCAATGTTCTCTTGCGTAAGCCCCAAAAAACTGGAAGAAGAAAAGGCCAAGTACACAGAACTGAGTGGCAACTACCTCGCTTTGCAAGGTAAATACCGTGATCTGCAGGATGAGTTGAAAAAGTGTAATACCCAGGTTGACAAAGACAATACCAATATTGCCGGCCTTAACGGACAGAAAGCAGCATTGGAAGGACAGATCAGTGACCTGAACAAACAGATCGATTTTCTGAGATCTAATAATAACACAGTTCTTAGCCAGTTGAAAGATCTTTCTGTAGTAACCGGTGCACAGGCTGAGAGCATTAAGAAATCTCTCGACAATATCGGTGCGAAAGATATTTACATCAAAGACCTTCAGGGTTCTATTGCACGTAAAGATTCTCTGAACATGGCATTGGTGATGAACCTGAAAGGTGCGATCGGCAACCTGGATGACAAAGACATCAATATCAAAGTTGACAAAGGGGTTGTTTATGTAGATATTTCTGATAAACTACTCTTCAAAAGTGCCAGCTATGATGTAACTGACCGCGCTAAAGAAGTGTTAGGTAAAGTAGCCAAAGTATTGAATGCACAACCTGATATCGAATTCCTGGTAGAAGGACATACCGATTCATTGCCTATTCAGAGCGCAGGTATCAAAGACAACTGGGATTTGAGTGTGAAACGCGCCACTACCGTAGTGCGTATCTTACAAGATACCTATGGCCTCGACCCTAAACGCATGACCGCTGCCGGCCGCAGCCAATACCTGCCACTCGCAGATAACGGAACCGCCGAAGGCCGTGCTGCTAACCGCAGAACACGTATCGTAATTCTGCCTCAGTTAGATCAGTTCTTTAAATTACTGGAGACCAAGAAATAATTCTTCTTCTCTTACCATAAAAAAGGGTAAATCGCTAAAAACGATTTACCCTTTTTATTTTCCGTTCCGTCTTTGTTGGTGTGATCACCAACAAGAAATAATATTCTATACCCTTACTTTACACTCTTCCAAGCCTCCAGAATTTCTTCTGTATGATTTTTACTAACAGGCTTGTCAATGATCTTTACGATCTTACCCGTTTCGTCAATTAAAAAAGTGGTACGGGTGGTGCCCATGTAAGTATGGCCCATCAATTTTTTCTCGCCCCATAAATTGTATTTGTCTACAATTTTTTTATCCTCATCTGCTACCAGCGGAAAAGGGAGATCGTTCTTCTTTTCAAATTTTTTGTGACTTTTTACGTCATCGGTGCTCACACCTACTACCTGGTATCCTTTTTTCTGTAACAGGGCATAATTATCCCTGAGGTTACAGGCTTGTATGGTACAGGTGGGTGTATCGTCTTTCGGGTAAAAATATAAGATCACTTTCTTGCCTTTGAAATCCGCCAGGGAAATAGGGTTTCCGTTCTGGTCCAATGCTTTAAACTGGGGTGCTTTACTGCCTTCTTTTAATACTGCCATGTGTTTTATTTACGTGTTCAATATGTAATGATAACGCTATTTGGCCTCTTTTGCCCGATTTTGACGTTTTCGGGGCAAAAAATAACGTCTGCTTTGCCTCCTCAGCCTTACATTTGCACAATTTATTTTTTTGCAACTATGCCAAGAGACACTTCCATTAAATCCGTATTGATCGTTGGTTCAGGCCCCATTATTATTGGTCAGGCCTGCGAATTTGACTATTCAGGCTCACAGGCAGCCCGCAGTCTTAGGGAAGAAGGGATCAAAGTGATCCTGATCAACAGTAACCCTGCCACCATCATGACAGACCCGATGATGGCTGATAAGGTTTACCTCCTGCCTCTTACGGTAGAAAGTATTGAACAGATCCTGCAGGAAAACCAGATAGATGCAGTACTGCCTACCATGGGCGGACAAACAGCCCTCAATCTTTGTAAAGAAGCTGAGGAACTGGGTATCTGGGAAAAATACAATACCCGGATGATTGGTGTAGATGTGGCTGCGATAGACACAGCTGAAGACAGAGAAAAATTCCGCCAGTTAATGGTGAAAATCGGTATTGCCGTTGCACCCAGCCGGGTAGCCAACAGCTTTCTGGAAGGAAAAGAATTTGCCCAGGAGATCGGCTTCCCGCTGGTTATCCGCCCTTCATTTACGCTGGGTGGAACAGGTGGTGGTTTTGTACATAGCAAGGAAGACCTGGATGCTGCACTCGAAAGAGGACTGAAAGCTTCCCCAATACACGAAGTATTGGTAGAGAAAGCGGTTTTGGGATGGAAAGAATTTGAATTGGAACTTTTAAGAGATCAGCAGGATAATGTGGTGATCATTTGTACCGTTGAGAATGTAGACCCGATGGGTGTTCATACCGGAGATTCCATTACAGTGGCCCCGGCCATGACACTGAGCGATACCTCTTTTCAGGATATGCGTAATAAAGCCATCCTGATGATGCGATCTTTAGGTAATTTTTCCGGTGGTTGTAACGTGCAGTTTGCCCAGAATCCGGAAACAGAAGAACTGATCGCGGTTGAGATCAACCCGCGTGTAAGCCGCTCATCGGCCCTTGCCTCCAAAGCAACCGGTTATCCGATCGCAAAAATTGCTGCCAAATTGGCCATTGGTTACTCACTGGATGAGCTGAAAAACCAGATCACCGGCACAACGTCTGCCTATTTTGAACCGGCCCTCGATTATGTTATTGTTAAAATGCCCCGCTGGAACTTCGATAAATTCAAGGGCGCGAATGATACACTCGGACTGCAAATGAAGAGCGTGGGCGAGGTAATGGCCATCGGCAGAAGCTTTACCGAAGCGCTGCAGAAAGCCTGTCAGAGCCTGGAGAATGAAGCCATTGGCTTAGGTTATTATGGCAAAAGCCTGATGAAGAGTGAGGAACTGGTTGAATATATCAAGACCCCGAAATGGGACCGGATCTTCCGAATCAAAGATGCCCTTATGCAGGGATCTACCGTAAAATCCATCGTTCAGGCCACCCGTATTGACCGTTGGTTCATCCACCAGATACAGCTGATCTGTATCATGGAAAAAGAAATTGCCAGGCATTCGATCGATACCATACCCACCGAATTACTCAAAGAAGCCAAGAAAAACGGTTTTGGTGATGCACAGATCGCACGCATAATGCATGGCGATTGTACCGATCAACAGGTATATGATAAGAGAAAAGCACTTGGTATTACCCGCGTTTACAAAATGGTAGACACCTGTAGCGCCGAGTTTGAAGCAAAGACGCCTTATTTCTATAGTACGTTTGAGAATTAGATCATAGTCCATAGACCATGGTCCATGGACTATGGACTAATTTCACCCCGGCTGCTACACAATAGCAGCCTTTATTTTTACTTTTGCAGCACGGTATTTGCCTATAGCAGCATTATGAACAAATCTACCAATCAGGTATTTCATACAAATAACCCAGGCCGCTGGCAGCGTGTAAAGTGGGGGGTTAGGGTATTGCTGGTGGTACTGGTATTGGCCATTGTGGTAATAGGCATCGCTTTATCCAGCATGAAGAACCCGGATGTACCTTTGGAAAGCCGGGCTATTAAAAAAGTATTGACAGAAGACCAACCCGATTATCGCGCCAGCGAATTGGGAAAGAAATACCGCGGTTTCCGTAAACTGATCCAGGATAAATGGGCAAAAGGGCAAGGCACCGGTCAAAACAATAGTGTGCTGGATCTTTCCAACTCTGCACTTTTCAATGATTCCATTGGTATCCGTGCCGCATTTTATGTAGCCTGGGATGCACAATCTTTTTTCTCGCTCAGAAAGAATATTTCCAAGATGAATCTGGTATTGCCGGAATGGTTCTTTATCGATCCTAAAGCAGATACGCTATTCTCTACCATGGAAAAAGACCGCAGAGCTTTCGACCTCATTAAAGCGTCAGGGGTGAAAGTGATGCCAATGTTATCCAACAGTTTCAATGCGCAGTTCAACGGAGCCGCTTTACACCGCATTTTGAATGATCCTAAAAAAATGGACCGTCTGATCAATGATGTAGTGAAGCTGCTAAGGCAATATGATTTTGCAGGCATCAACGTAGACTTTGAAGAACTGCAGGAAGACAACAACGAAGTACTCACCAATTTTGAAAGAAAATTATACAACACACTTCATAGCAATGGTTTTCTGGTAACACAGAATGTATCGCCATTTAATGAAGATTATAATTATAAGGAGCTGGCCAGGTATAACGACTATATATTTCTGATGGCCTATGACCAATATTCAGAAAGTACTAAACCGGGGCCTGTAAGTGCTCAGAAATGGATACAGAATGCTGTAAACAAGCTGGCCACAAAAGTTCCGCCATCCAAGATCGTTTTGAATCTTGCAGCGTATGGTTATGACTGGGGAGCAGATACAACGGTTAGTTTGAGTTACCAGGAAGCACTTACACTTGCCAGAGAGAGTGATGGCCATATCAAGTTTGACAATGATACTTACAATTGCCATTTTAAATATTATGATGGTAAGGATCTGTTGCACGATGTGTATTTTACAGATGCGGGCACCAATTTCAATACCATCCGTTTTGCAACAGAATATGGTCTGGCGGGAACTGCCGTTTGGCGTTTGGGTAGTGAAGACGACAGGCTCTGGGATTTCTATCATCTATCCATGAGTAAAGATGCGCTCAGCGATTTCAACTTCAAAGAGTTCAATGATGTGAAGAGTATGAGCACCCCGGATTTTATTGGAGAGGGCGAGGTATTGGACCTGATGGCCACACCATCGGATGGTTATATCCGAACCGAAATTGATTCGGTAGACATGCTCATCAGTGAACAGTATTATGAAAAACTGCCTTCCTCTTATGTGGTAAGAAAATATGGTAAGCGTACCGATAAAAAATTAGTACTCACGTATGATGATGGTCCCGACCCATTATATACCAGACAGATTTTAGATACTCTTGCTTACTACCATGTTCCTGCAGCTTTTTTTGTAACCGGCATTGAAGCAGAAAATAACATCCCGTTGGTTAAACGCATCATGCGTGAAGGGCATGAGATAGGTAACCACACATTTACACACCCCAATATGGCGGAAGTGAGCAAGAGCCGTGCCTTGCTTGAAATTGATGCTACCCGTTTATTGATCGAATGTTTAACCGGACGAAGCACCATCATGTTCCGCGCACCGTATAATGCAGATAGTGATCCGGAGAAATCAGAGGAGATGGTGCCCGTAGCTTTAAGCCGTACGCGTAATTATATCACCATTGGAGAAAGTATAGATCCGGAAGACTGGCAGAAAGCAGATATTCCCTCCCTCAATGGCGATAGTATCTTTAACCGGGTTCTCGCTGCTTATAATTTTCATTTAAGTAATAATGATAGCGCAAATATCATCTTACTTCATGATGCTGGTGGCGACAGAAGTGCCACCGTTGAAGCCACAGGAAAGATCATCCGCTATTTTCAGGCGAGAGGATATGAATTTATTACCGTAGCCAGCCTGCTTCACAAAAAACCGGAAGACATGATGCCTCCTGTTGAAAAAGGGATGGGCTATGCATTGCTTCAATTCAATTATATTTTTGCAGAAGCGGGTTATATTCTCAGTCACTTTATTTACGCACTCTTCCTGGTATTTCTCGGATTTGGTGCAGTGAGAATTTTTGTACTTGGCTTTTTTGCTTTCAAACAGAAAAGAAAAGAACGGCTGGCAGCAGTAACGAAGGTTTCATTCTATCCTGCCGTATCTATTATCGTTCCTGCATTTAACGAACAAGTGAATGCTGTTAGTTCACTCGAAAATCTCTTGCGCTGCGATTACCCGCATTTCGATATCATTTTTGTAGATGATGGCAGCTCCGATAATACCTACGAAAATGTAAAAGCTGCTTTCCATAATCACCCGAAAGTAAAAGCGTTTACCAAGCCCAATGGCGGTAAAGCTTCTGCGTTGAATTTTGGTATTGAACAAACAACAGCCGCATATGTGGTATGTATTGATGCCGATACCAAACTGATGCCCGATGCCGTAAGCCAGCTGATGAAGAATTTCGCAGATGAAAAAGTTGGCGCGGTAGCCGGTGTGGTAAAAGTGGGCAATGAAGTAAACCTGCTTACCAAATGGCAAAGCATTGAATATACCATCAGTCAGAATTTTGACCGGAAAGGTTTTGCCTACGTAAATGCCATTACCGTTGTACCCGGTGCCATCGGTGCTTTCAAAAAACAGGCATTGGAAGAAGCGGGTGGTTTTACCATCGATACCCTTGCCGAAGACTGCGATATCACTATTCGTATTTTACGTGCCGGATATATAGTGGCCAATGAAGCCAAAGCTGTTGCCTGGACCGAAGCCCCCGAAACACTCAGTATGTTCTTCAAACAACGGTATCGCTGGACCTTTGGGGTAATGCAGACCTTCTGGAAACACAAGGATGCCTTGTTTGTAAGCAGATACAAATCGCTTGGTTTTGTAGCTTTGCCGGATATCTTATTGTTTAAATATATCATCCCGTTCTTCAGTCCCATCGGCGATGTGATCATGCTCTTTGGGCTCTTTACCGAAAACCGCGGTAAGATCGCAGCTTACTACCTTGTATTCTTACTGGTAGATGCCCTGATTGCTGCATTAGCTTTTGCCTTCGAAAGAGAAAAACCCTGGAAGCTGATCTGGCTTATCCCCCAGCGCCTTATTTACCGTTGGCTCATGATGATCGTCCTGTTCCGCTCCTATCGACGCGCCATTAAAGGTGAGTTACAGCATTGGGGCGTATTAAAGAGAACCGGGAATGTGAAGGATATTGGGGTGGCAGAAGCATGAGGTGAGTAGTGAGTTCACACTTTTCCCCCGTTTTCCTTTACTTTGCAACTCCATATAAAGAAACACAAACCGATAGTATGAAACTGAAAGACATCCAGGTACTCAATGAAAAAGAAACCCGCGGCGGTTTTGGCGAAGGCATGTATGAGATAGGTAAAGAGAATGAGAACGTAGTGGTACTCACAGCCGACCTCGCCGGCTCACTCAAGATCGCGCCTTTTATCAAAGATTTCCCAGATCGTTTTGTGCAGGTGGGTATTGCCGAAGCCAATATGATCGGTATTGCAGCCGGTATGACCATTGGCGGTAAAATACCCTATACCACCACTTTTGCCAACTTCAGCACCGGCCGTGTGTACGACCAGATCCGCCAGAGTGTGGCCTACAGTGGTAAGAATGTAAAAATTTGTGCCTCCCACGCCGGATTAACCCTGGGTGAAGATGGAGCCACTCACCAGATACTGGAAGATATTGGCCTTATGAAAATGCTGCCAGGCATGACAGTGATCGTACCTTGCGATTTTAACCAGACCAAGGCAGCCACAAAAGCCATTGCTTCATACGAAGGGCCTGTATACTTACGTTTCGGCCGTCCCAAATGGCCCAATTTTACCAAAGAAGACGGATCTGATTTTGTGATCGGTAAAGCACAGCAATTAAGTGAAGGAACCGATGTAACCATCTTTGCCTGTGGCCATATGGTATGGAAAGCCATTGAAGCCGGACGCATACTCGAAGAAAAAGGGATCAGCGTAGAACTGATCAACATACATACTATTAAACCACTGGACGAAGCAGCGATCATCAAATCGATCTCCAAAACCAAATGTGCCGTTACGGTTGAAGAGCACAATGTAATTGGCGGATTAGGTGATGCAGTTGCACAGGTAGCAGCCAAACATCTTCCTATTCCAATCGAATACATTGGCACTCAAGACACATTCGGCGAAAGCGGAAAACCAACGGAGCTATTGACCAAGTATGGTTTGGATACACCGTTTATTGTTGCTGCTTGTGAGAAAGTGATGGGCAGGAAATAAACACCCGTCATTGCGAGGAACGAAGCAATCTGTGCCTCAACCTTCGGAATGACTGAAATTAAAAAGCCTTCACAAACTATGGCACACTAAAGTTCGAAGCACAGATTGCTTCGTTCCTCGCAAAGACGCCACCAAATATTATTAACCGCAGTCTCAGGACTGCGGTTTTTTATTTGAGGATAAAATGGAAAATTATTTCGCTAAAAGAAAAACGAAGAAAAGAAGAAAAAGAGGGTTCCGGCTAATGAAAGACTCTCTTTTTCTTCTGTCCCTCTCTTAGCGAACCCCTCTGTGTTAAACTTACTCCAGATGTTTTTGCAAGCTAGCATTCACTGCTATTTTTCAACACAGAGCCCGCAGAGGAACAGCGCTTCACAGAGAATAGTATTATATTTAATACACCATGACAAACTCCCAAACATCCCCGAATGTATACGCAAGGATAGGCGGCCTCGCTTATCTCTTCATCATCATCGCCGGCGCTTGTGGTGAGCTGTTCATCAGAAATACTTTACTGGTTCAAGGTAACCCGGCTACTACAGCAAATAATATTGCAGCATCGCCCATGCTCTGGCGCATTGGTATTACGGGTGATCTGTTGATGCATGTATGTGATATGATCGTGGCCATTGTGTATTATAAATTACTCCGGCCGGTAAATAAAGACCTCGCTTTACTTGCCGTATTCTTTGGCTTGATACAGACCGCTGTGTTAGTAGCTAACAAAATGAATATGATGATGCCCCTGCTGCTCGAAAATGCAGATTATCTGAAAGCTTTTACCCCGGAACAGTTGCAGGCATGGACCTATCTTTCTGTAAAAGCACATGGGTATGGTTTTGGCATTGGCCTTATCTTCTTTGGTTTTGAGTGTTTGATAGATGGGTATTTAATTTTCAAAACAGGGTATCTGCCAAAGGTATTAGGTGTTATGATACAGATTGCGGGTTTGTGTTATCTGATTAATAGCTTTGCGGTAATACTGGCACCCAAATTGGCCAACCAGCTCTCTCCTGCTATCCTGCTTCCTCCATTTGTAGGAGAATTATCTATTTGCTTATGGCTTATTTTCAAAGGTGTTAACCTTAATAAATGGAATGAACGGGTAATGAAAAAATCATAAACTTTAGAAATAACTTTGCGCAAACTCTGCTACTCTCTGTCTCTGCGGTGAATGGTTATTTCTAATCACCGCAGAGCCGCAGAGAACGGAGAGTTTTCGCAGAGGGATCTTCAAATTAAACCAACCGGCTATGAACGTTAAAGAAGCATACAATTCATGGGCAGAACAATACGATACCAATCTCAACAAAACAAGGGATCTCGAAGCGATCTGTTTAAGAAATACCTTAACCTCCATCCACTTTAAGACCTGTCTGGAGATCGGTTGCGGAACAGGGAAGAATACCGAATGGCTGGTAACACGTGCCACAGAACTTACCGCCGTTGATTTTTCAACAGAGATGCTTGAAAAAGCAAAAGATAAGATCAAAGCATCCAATGTTCAATTTCAGCAGGCCGATATTACACAAGATTGGAGTTTTGTAAACCGGCTTTTCGACCTCGCAACTTTCAGTTTGGTTCTGGAGCACATTGAAGACCTGAACGCCATCTTTCACAAACTATCTGGAGCCATTACAAAAGGCGGTTATGTTTATATTGGCGAACTGCATCCCTTCAAACAATATGCAGGATCCAAAGCAAGGTTTGATACAAAAGATGGCCAGCAGGTAGTAACCTGTTATACCCACAATCTTTCCGACTTTACACAGGCCGCAAAAGCCAATGGTTTTACCATAGCAGACATCAACGAATATTTTGATGAAGATGACAGAACAAATATTCCAAGGATACTGGTTCTGTTGTTGAAGAAGATCTAAATACCTGTCTGGTCCCCTCTGCGAAAACTCACTGTTCTCTGCGGCTCTGCGGTGAACCTGAAGTTTTTCTTCACCGCAGAGCCGCAGAGAGGCAGAGATAACCGCAGAGGATTTTCAATTGTATTTCTGAATCGTCTTGAGTATATTTAAAAGTCATTACTTCTTAACTGATTGCCGAATCATTAATGCCATGCTTAATCTCTCTGTTCTACTCGATAACAGCGCAAAGGTCTATCCATCAAAAGCCGCTTTTACTTTTATGGAGCATTCGCTTAGTTATGCTCAGGTAAATAATGCAGCTTGCAGGGTAGCCAATGGTTTACGTGCAAAAGGTATTCAACCGGGTGATAAAGTAGCCCTAAGCTGTTTTAACCTTCCGGCCTTCCCTATTATTTATTATGGCATCTTAAAAGCAGGCGCCGTAGTTGTTCCATTAAGTGTATTACTCAAAAAAGATGAGATCGAATATCATCTGACCAATAGTGATGCCAAAGCATATTTCTGTTACAGGGGAACACCCAAGCTGCCGATGGACCAGATGGGATACGCCGCTTTTACCAATGTTCCCGCTTGTGAACATTTTTTTATGATCATGGCCACACTGGAAATGCCTTCTTCAATTGAAGGCACTGAAACGCTGGGCAGCTTAATGAATGGGCAATCAACCGTTTTCGAAACCTATCAAAGCAGTGGTGATGATACCGCGGTGATCATTTATACTTCCGGCACTACCGGTCGACCTAAGGGTGCAGAGTTAACGCATTCGAATCTACTGCTCAATGCCATACTTTCTGCAGATCTGATGAGTGCACAACCCGAAGACACCTTATTACTGGTACTGCCGCTGTTCCATATTTTTGGAATGACCGTAATGATGAATGCAGGCATCTACCGTGGCTGCTCGCATATTCTATGTGCCCGGTTTGATGCCGAAATGGTTTTTGATACCATGCAAAAACATCAAGTAACGGTTTTCGCAGGAGTACCCACCATGTATTGGGCATTGTTGAATTATACCGACCCGAAATTTGACTATCAGAAAATTGCGGGCAATTTAAAAATCTGTTTATCAGGCGGTGCCTCTTTACCGGTAAACGTGATCGAGAATTTTGAGAAACGTTTCGGCATTGCCATCCTGGAAGGATATGGCATGTCGGAAGGCTCACCCGTGGTCACTTTTAACCAATTGGCTATTGGACGAAAAGCAGGATCCATAGGCACACCGGCATGGGGCATTGAAGTAAAATTGATCAACGCAGAAGGGACCGAGGTACCAGTGGGAGAAAAAGGAGAATTACTCTACCGCGGCCATAATGTAATGAAGGGTTATTATAAAAATCCTGCAGAAACAGCTAAGGTATTGGAGAACGGCTGGCTGCACTCAGGAGATATTGCCTTAAAAGATGCAGATGGATTCTATTATATCGTAGACCGCACCAAAGACATGATCATCCGCGGCGGATTCAATGTATATCCAAGAGAAATAGAAGAAGTGATGATCAAACACGAAGCCGTATCGCTCGTAGCCGTGATCGGGATCCCCTGTGAAGAAATGGGTGAAGAAATAAAAGCCTGTGTTGTATTAAAAGAAGGACGAACCATCACCGATATAGAACTCATCAGCTGGACAAAAGAACGCGTAGCATCGTATAAATATCCAAGACATATTGAGTTTTTACAAGCGTTGCCCATGAGTGCAACGGGGAAGATCCTGAAGAAAGAGCTTCGAAAGTGACCACCCCGCTCATCAATAAGCCGTTCGGGCACCCCTGCTCGCTGCGCCAGGAGGGGAAAGTACCGAATCGTCCTTGCGAGGAACGAAGCAATCTGTGCACCTAACTATTAGCGCGACCGAAATTCAGCGTACGCTAACAATAGTTTTTTCTCCCAACGATAACCCACAGTTTGCTTCGTTCCTCGCAAGGACGGCGCTTTTCAATTTCCCAATTTCCCTCCCGGCTTAGCCGGGACAAAATTTCCCAATCCTTCTCTTCCCTCCCTTCCGCCGATTTTATGATTTCCTTTGCAAAATGATGCATGAGTTTTGAATAAGAAAACGGGTACTCCCTATTTTCTTATCAAATCTCAGATCATGAAAACAAAATTTACTTACCTGGGTGTTTCACTTTTTATTGTTTTACTGGTAACGGTTTCGCTTCCTTCACAAGCACAACGGGGTCGCGACAGAAGAAGCCGTAATTATGATAGTTGGCGTTATTATCCTTCGCGCGGTCAGGTCTTCTTCAACATTCCCGGATCATTCCTCTCTTTACAGTTTGGTGGTAACCCGTATTATTATTCCGGTGGTTTGTTTTATCGTCCTTCCGGCAGGTATTATTCTATTGTGCCTCCTCCTTTTGGGATCCATATCAATCTCTTACCAAGAGGTTATTGGCCCTTAACCTGGGGTGGCTATCCTTATTATTATTATAACGGTATCTTTTATCGCCACTCAGACAGAGACTATGAAGTAGTACAGGCACCTGTTGGAGCAGAAGTTCCGGCCATACCGAGAGATGCTTCAGCGGTTGTGATTGACGGAGAGAAATTCTATGAATATAACGGTACCTATTTTAAAGAACATATCAAACCAAATGGAGAAATCTGGTATACGGTTGAAGGCAAACATGGGGTATTGAATACAGACAGAAATGCGAATGTTGCACCGGTTAATCCTGTTGCACCACCTGCAACAACGGAACCAGCTAATACTAAACCCTCCATCGGCGAAGTGTTCGATAAACTACCGGATGATTACAAAACCATTGTGATCAATGGCAAGAAATATTTTGTAACGCCTGATAATGTGTATTATGAAGAAGTGCTGGATGGAAAACAGGTGAGATATAAAGTTGCGGGGAAATAACGCTGTGAAATCTCATGCGTCCTTTGTGCCTCTGCGGTGATTCTATTCACCGCAGAGAAGCTGAGGACAGCGAGTACACGCAGCATTAGAATATAAGAAACAAAACAACAATCGGCACTATCAATCCTGCCAATGCAAACTTCCAGCCACGTCCTTGAAAACTATTCTTCCCTTTCATTAAGAACATGCCTGTTGTGGCAATTATAATCAATCCCAGAGAAAAGATATCTGAATACCAGATCCACCAAAGGTTGCCGTTGTTCTTATGCAGCATCGTTAACTGGGCAAATACCGGTCTCTTACGCCAGATATTGATCTCGCCTTTTCCTGTGGCCAATTTAATGGTTGCATCTGCATCTTTATATGAGATCACCAGACTGCTGTCTTTACGTACATCAAACTGACGCATCTCAACCAACCCATTTTCCTTACTGAAGGCTTCTACAGCCTCCTTGGTTACGGATTCTTTTGGTAAACGGAAAGCCGTCTCAATTTTTTTAAATTCATACACATACCTGTCGGGCTTCCATTGTTTGCGGTGATTTTGTGCAATACCGGAAATAGCGAAGGCGATGATCAATCCAACATAAAAATAGCCAAGGTCCCTGTGCAGATTACGCAGGTTCCGGTTTTCGAAAAACTTACTCATGAAACGGGGTTTTAGTTAACAGATTTGCTAACCTAAGTAAATTCAGGCGTATCCGTTTTCAGAAAAGGAGAATCGTAAAGAAATAATGAAAATTTAACCACCCCGCCTCCCGGCTTAGCCGGAACAAAATTCCAAAATAGACTAAACAGAATCAAGGTGCCAATCTTTCAATCTTCCACGAAAGATCCTTCTGCGCAGTATATAAAATCCTGTCGTGCAGCCTGCTGCTTCTTCCCTGCCAGTATTCAATGCTTACGGGTTTTACCATATAGCCTCCCCAATGTTCCGGGCGTGGAATGGGTGTATTCGCGTATTTTTTTTCAAGTTCCACCACATTGTTCTCTATCACTTCTCTACCACTGATTACGGTACTTTGTGGTGATGCCCATGCGCCAATACGGCTGCCAACAGGGCGCGATTGAAAATAGGATTCACTCTCTTCCGCAGATATTTTTGCAACAACCCCTTCAATGCGTACCTGTCTTTCCAGGGCTTTCCAGAAAAACACAAGACAGGCACGTGGGTTTTGTGCGAGCTCCTTTCCCTTATGACTTTGGTAATTGGTAAAAAACACAAAACCTTCTTCGGTATACCCTTTCAGCAAAACGATCCGTGCAGAAGGAAATCCTTCTGCCGTAACGGTGGCCAATGTCATCGCATTCACTTCTTCAATCTCACTGTTCAATGCATCATCCCACCAACGGGTAAACTGATCAATTGGGTTTGGAGCAACATCTTTTTCACTCAAAGAGTGCAGCATATAATCTTTACGTATATCGGCTATGGAACGGCTCATATTCTTCTGTTTATGACCGTAAAGGTAAAGAGGAGTTGCGGGAATGGGGGTGATAAAAGTCAGGAGTTAGGAGTTAGGAGTCTGGAGTGGAAAATACTCCCAACTCCAGACTCCTAACTCCAGACCTTACTCAGTTATTTCCAGTTCTTTAGCCTTATGCTTACCAGAGATAAAAGTGTATACAGCAGGAATTACAAACAGTGTTAATACCAATGAGAACATGATACCTCCTACCACCACAATACCCAATGGTATACGGCTGGTTGATGCAGCACCTAAACTCAGGGCAATGGGTAAGGCACCAAGTGAGGTTGCGAGACTTGTCATTAAAATAGGGCGCAACCTCTGTGTTGCGGCTTCAATCACCGCTTCTTTTTTCTTCAACCCAAATTTCCGTTTCTGATTGGCGAATTCAACGATCAGGATACCGTTTTTGGTTACAAGACCGATGAGCATGATCATGCCGATTTCAGAGAATATATTCAGGGTTTGATTAAATACATATAAACTCAATAAGGCACCTGCTAAAGCCAACGGTACGGTTAACATGATAATGAAAGGATCAAGAAAACTTTCAAACTGACCCGCCAATACCAGATAGATCAGGATCAGTGCGAGTCCGAAAGCAAATACGATATTCGAAGAACTTTCAGAATAATCTCTTGAAGGGCCGTTCAACCCGGTTTGATAGGTTTCATCCAACAGTTTATTCGCAATTGCCTGCATGGCTTTCAATCCATCACCAATGGTTTTACCTTCTGCCAGTGAAGCGGAAATGGTGGCAGCTTTGTATCGGTTAAAGTGATAGAGTGTTGAGGGATTACTGCTTTCTTCAATATGCACTACTGCATCCAGGGGTATATAATCACCGTTCTTATTTCGTACATATAAATTACGGATATCATTGGGGTTGTTACGTTTGTCTCTTTCTACCTGCGCAATTACCGAATACTGGAAACCATTCATGATAAAATATGCCAACCTTCCACCGCTGAAGGCAGACTGAATTGTAGCAACCACATCGGCGGTTGATAAACCCAGGTCTTTCACTTTCATCCGGTCAACCGTAAGTTGTACTTCCGGTTTATTGAATTTCAGGTTTACGTCTACGTTAGAAAAAGTTTTATCCTTTCTGGCTTCATCCAGAAATTTTGGCATGATCGCTTTCAGCTTGGCCAGATCCTGGTTCTCTAAAATAAACTGAATCGGCAATGCACCGCGTGAACCCAATCCCACAGAAATGGTTTGTTCCTGTACGGCAAAGATCCTCGCCTCATTATATCGTCCACTTAATTTTTTCTGTAACTCATTGGCAATCTCATTCTGGCTTCGTTTACGTAATTGCGGTTCTACCAATGCCAGCCTTGGTGATGAGGAGTTGGCAGATCCACCGGGGCCAAAACCGGCCGGTGTTCTAGCCTGAACAAAATCTCTTTCAGGAATAGAGTCAACCAGATAGTTTGAAATATTATCCGTTAACTGCTGCATATAATTATAACTGGTACCCTCAGCGGCTGTTACGGTAAAACGTACGCTGCTTTTATCTTCCATTGGGGCGATTTCACTTTTCAGTGTACCCATAATGGCAACGATTATCCCAACACAAGCCAATACAATGACCCAGGCTGCCCAACGGATCTTCATGAATCCACTTAAGAGACGCTTATACCCGTTTTCCATGCCGGCGAAGAAAGGCTCGGTCTTTTTATAGAACCAACCTTCGTTTGCATTCTTGGATCTCAGGTAAACATTCAATACCGGTGTAATGGTAAGAGATACAAAAGCAGATATCAATACAGCAGCTGCCAGTGTTACACCAAACTCGCGGAATAATCTTCCCACAAAACCTTCCAGGAAAATCACCGGTAAGAATACAACAGCCAGGGTAATAGAAGTTGAGATAACCGCAAAGAAGATCTCTTTACTTCCTTCCAATGCGGCTTTATGAATAGGTAATCCTTCCTCCAGCTTCCGGAAAATATTTTCGGTTACCACAATTCCATCATCTACCACCAATCCTGTTGCCAATACAATACCTAACAGGGTTAAGATATTGATGGAGAAACCGGAAATATACATGATAAAGAACGTAGCCACCAATGAGATCGGAATATCGATCAAAGGTCGTAATGCGATCAGCCAGTTACGGAAGAACAGGAAGATTACCAATACCACCAACCCGAAAGAGATCATCAGGGTCTCTTTTACTTCGGCTAACGATTTGCGGATATTGATCGTGTTATCCAGAATCACTTTCATCTGAATATCCGATTTGTTTGAGCGGATGATCTGCTGAAGACGTTTATTAAATTCATCAGCGATCTCAATATTATTGGCGCCGGGTTGTGGTACAATGGCCAAACCCACTGCATTTACACCATTCACTTTCCAGCTCTGCTCCAGTTGCTCGGGACCTAACTCTACTTTTGACACATCACCTAAACGCACAATGCCTGTTGCATCCTCTTTAATGATCAGATTCTTAAAATCATCTTCACTCTTCAATCTTCCCAATGCACGGATGATCAATTCTGTATTATTACCATAGATCTTTCCGGGTGGTAATTCAATATTTTCTGTTCCAACTGCTGTTCTGATATCGGTAAATGCCACATTATGCGCATTCATCTTATCCGGGTTGAGCCATAAACGCATGGCAAATCTTTTCTGCCCGAATAAGTTTACAGAACTTACATCCTTAATTGTCTGCAATTGCTGTTGTAAAACATTCTCAGCATAATCACTCAACTCAAGCAGGCTTTTTGTCTGGCTTTGCAGAGATAATACCAGGATAAAATCACTATTGGCATCTGCTTTGGAAACGATCGGTGGTGCATCAATATCCTGTGGCAGGCTTCTTTGCGCCTGTCCTACTTTATCACGCACATCACTCGCAGCTGCTTCCAGGTCAACTCCCAGGTTAAACTCAACCGTAATATTACTGTTACCCAGGTTACTCGAAGAAGATATGGTACGGATACCGGGAATTCCATTCACCTGTTTTTCCAAAGGTTCGGTGATCTGGCTTTCAATAATGTCTGCGTTGGCACCGGTATAACTGGTGCTGATGGTAATAATAGGTGGATCAATGGCGGGATAATCCCTTACAGCCAGAAAAGTGAAACCGACCACTCCAAACAAAATGATCAGGAGATTCATCACCGTAGCCAATACCGGCCGCTTCAACGATAATTCAGAAATATTCATAGCTGTCTGGCTGTTCTGTTTTGTGAGATAAGGATTGGTCTACTGGCCTAACTGATCCAGTGTTTTTACTTTCCGCACTTTTAACTGCGATTTGGGGCGGGCAAACAAAAGTCCGGATACCACAACCGAATCTCCTTCTTTGATCCCTTTCACTACTTCAATATTACTGGCTTGTCTGGCTCCGGTCTCTACATTCACAAAAGCCGCTTTACCACCTCTCACCAGAACAACCTGCTTATTCTTATCATCCGGGATAATAGAATTGGTTGGGATAAGTATGCTTTTCGCACTTTTATTGGCAGCGATATACACCTTTACAAAAGCGCCAGGATTCACTTTACCGTCTTTCAACAAAGCACGTACTTTCAGGTTACGGGTGGCAGTACTTACCTGTGGTTCGGTGGCGATCACCACTGCTTTAGCCATTTTAGAAGAACCGGCATCTATCTGCACATCAACTGAATTTCCTTTTTTGATCATTGAACTGTATTCTTCAGGAAGCGTAAAATCTACCCTGATCTTATCCAGTTGTTGCATAGTGGCGATCACTATGGTGGGCGACAAATAAGCACCCAGACTTACCTGGCGAAGACCTATCACACCGGTAAACGGTGCTTTCAGTATGGTTTTGTCTATCAGTGATTGTGTATATACCAGATCGGCCTTGTAACCGTTAACGGCATTGAGTGCTATATCAAAATCAGCCTGGTTCACACCATTTACAGCCAATAATTTACGGAGGCGTTCTTCTGTTTTCTGCGCAAGATCGAGTGCCACTTTGGTTTTATTGAGCTGCGCCTGCAGATCTGCGTCATTGATACGGGCAATCACCGTACCCTGTTGCACTTTTGTGCCTTCGGGTACATTCAGGTAAACAAGCCGTCCACTTACTTCGGGATGCAGTTCCACATACTCGTTGGCCACTACACTACCATTGGCTTCCACCGAGTTATTGATGGTTTGCGGGCTGGCAATGATCACATCTACCGATACTGATTGGGGGCCGTTATTCTGCTTGGGGGCTTCCTGTTTGCTTTTACAGGCGATCATAAAAAGCAAACCGAGCGGGACAATATAAAAACGTTTCAAAGGCTGAAGATTTAAAAGCAGTTAAAGATAAAAACAATTTATATCCGACTGCACTTTATATGTAATTGGTTGAACCTATAAAATAATTCGGTATACGGGCGGGTATGAATCATTTCGAGCGTAAATTCATAGTACAAACCCATTTGATCGATTGCGGGTAGTTCTCATCTCAGAAAAAAGCCATATGTATCAACTCTCCCTTACCCATCCCCAAAAAAGAGCGTTTATAACCGGTGCCGCATCCGGTCTGGGCAGGGCTTTTTGCCTGGAACTGGCCAAAGACGGCTGGACCATCGGCATGGCAGATAATAATGTAAAAGAACTGGAGGCAACAGCCCTGGAAATTGAGAAAGCCGGTGCCAAAACCCTGCTTTTCCCGCTGGATGTGTCTGATAAGGACCAATATAAACAGGTGGCTGCCGATTTTCTGGCACAGGCAGGCGGTATTGACCTGCTTTTCAACAATGCAGGCGTGGGTGACGGGGGCGGATTTGAAGAATACGCCCTTGAGAACTACGAGTGGATGGTAGGCATTAACCAGATGGGGGTGGTATATGGCTGTTATTATTTTATTCCGGCCATGAAAAAGCAGGGTTCGGGGCATATCCTTAACACCGCAAGTGCTGCAGCAATCGGATGCGCACCCACCATGGGCGCTTATAATATGACCAAGGCCGCCGTAGTTGCTATCAGCGAAACCTTATATGGAGAATTGATGGATCATCATATTGATGTGTCGGTAATTCAGCCCACTTATTTCAGGACCAATGTGATACAGCATGCCCGCGGCGGCGAGATCGTAAAAAAAGCTACCCGGATGTTTATTGAAAAATCTGGTCTGGAAGCAGATACCGTGGCGCAGGAAATATTGACCCGGGCGGGGAAGAAAGAACTCTATATCATACTTCCCAAAGATGCCAGAAAGATGTGGCAGCTTAAACGCCTTGCCCCCACCTGGTTCAGAAAAAAAGTGAAAGAGCAGTTTATGGCGGCTATGAATAAAGCAATGAGAAGATCTTCTTAAACCTCTCAGCGAAAACTCTTCGTTCTCATGTTCTCTGCGGTGAATAGGTTCACTTTCACAGCAGAGAACATGAGATGCAGAGATAACCGCAGATAAATATTTACTTATGACAGCCAACCAAATATTCAGTCTCCAGGGAAAAGTGGCATTAATTACCGGTGCCAGTAAAGGTATCGGCGAAGCCATAGCGCGTTATTTTGCCGCCAATGGTGCCAATGTAGTGATCAACTCCCGCAAACAGGAAGAGCTCGACAAAGTTGCCGAAAGCATCCAGACAGCCGGTGGCAAATGCACCGGTATAGCTGCCAATGCGGGAGATATTGCAGCCTGCAAAGTTTTAATAGATAAAATAGTGGAACTACACGGCGGTATTGATATACTCGTAAACAACGCCGCTTCAAACCCCGTATACGGGCCGGTTGTACAATGCGAAGAATGGGCGTTTGATAAGATCATGAATGTAAATGTGAAAGCACCTTTCGAATTGAGCAAGCTGGTATATCCTATTATGAAAGCAAGAGGCGGTGGCAGTGTGATCAATATCAGTTCAATTGCCGGACTTACACCTGATCCGGGATTGGGCATGTATTCTGTTTCCAAAGCGGCTTTGAATATGCTCACCAAAGTAACTGCAAAGGAGTGGGGCGCTGATCATATCCGTGTAAATTCGATCTGTCCGGGTTTGATCAAGACCAAATTTTCGGAAGCACTTTGGCAAGACGAAAAATCCCTCAGCTATTTTACCAAACGATTACCTATTGCACGTATGGGAACCGTGGAAGAAATTGCAGGATTGGCATTATATCTTGCGTCTGATGCATCTGGGTATTGTACCGGGGGTATCTATACAGCTGATGGCGGTACAACAATTTAATAAATGACCTTTAGCTGATTGTCTTTGAAAAACTATTTTATGGAACGCATATTTGCAACAGAAAGATTAGAAAGGATTTTACCGATTGTACGGACTTTTGTTTTAGAAGAACTGGTACCCCTTGAAAAAGATCATCTGGCACGGCCATTCAAACAAACAGAAAAGATACTTCAGCAAAAAAGGGAGAAGGTAAAAGAGCTTGGATTGTGGAACCTTCACCTGCCAAAAGAAGAAGGCGGACAGGGATTAACCCTTTGTGAATTCGGACAGATCAGTGAAGTATTATCTCTCGCCCCATATTATGGTCAGTATACATTCAATTGCCAGGCACCCGATATCGGCAACACGGAACTGATCAGCAAATTTGCATCAGCCGCTATCAAAGAAAAATTTCTGCAACCCTTACTGGAAGGAAAGATCAGAAGTTGTTTTTCCATGACGGAACCGGAGTTTGCGGGCTCTAACCCTACAAGACTGGCTACCACGGCCGTTCGCGAGGGTGATGAGTATGTGATCAACGGACATAAATGGTTTACCTCTTCAGCTGATGGAGCTGCTTTTGCCGTGGTGATGGCTGTAACCAACCCCGATGCCAAACCACACGAAAGGGCAAGCATGATCATCGTTCCAACTGATACACCAGGTTTTGAACTGGTTCGCAATATTCCCATATTTGGTGAAACCGGTGAGGGCTGGGCCAGTCATGCAGAGATCAATTATGTGAACTGTCGTGTTCCTGTTTCCAATATCATTGGTGAAGAAGGAATGGGCTTTCGTTTGGCACAGGAACGTTTGGGGCCCGGTCGTATTCACCATTGTATGCGATGGGTAGGCATTGCAGAAAAAGCATTGGACCTATTATGCCAGCGTGCCGTAACCAGGGAAATGGAAGAAGGAGTACTGTTGGGAGAGAAACAATTCATCCAGGGATTTATTGCAGAGAGCCGGGTAGAGATTGATGCTAGCCGTTTATTGGTTTTACGCACTGCATATAATATTGATAAGGTTGGCGCCAAAGCCGTTCGGGATCAGATCTCCGGTATTAAATTCTATGTGGCCAATATGGTTTTAAAAGTATTGGATCGTGCCATACAGGTTCATGGAGGTATGGGCTTGACCGATGAAACCATGTTGGCTAATTTATACCAACACGAACGCGGCGCCAGAATCTGGGATGGGGCCGATGAAGTGCATAAACAAAGTATGGCATTGCATATTTTAAAAAGCTATGGTCTCGATGTAAAGAAAAAACGATAACGTTATTTCGAAAGAAGCGATAGCGGAGTGAGAAACCTTATCAAGAAGCCCCGTTGTTAATTTGAGAAATTTCTCCTTGTCGTTCCTCCTCGTTGAAATGACGGTTCTCTAAAAATTATCTATGCACTACGACAGCAATACCGTTCCGATCAAAGAAGAAGAACAGATTGATCTGGTTAAACTCAATCAATACCTACAACAGCATTCTCCTGAAACCGGTACGGTAAAAGAGATCGGCCGTTTTACAGGCGGCTTTTCCAATCTTACTTATTTACTGCAAACCGAAAGAAAAGAATATGTATTGCGCAAACCACCGGTTGGTGCCAATATAAAATCGGCGCATGATATGGGCAGAGAGTTCAGGGTACTTTCTTTATTAAGACCGCATTATGCAAAAGTGCCTATGCCGGTAATTTATTGCGATTCTCCAGATATCATCGGCTCTCCGTTTTATATCATGGAAAAAATGCCGGGTATCATTCTGCGCGCAGGCAATGCACCCAAAATGAACATCCCTCCGGAAACCCTTAAGAACCTTTCCGCATCACTGGTCAACAATCTTGTTGCCCTACACACATTGGATATCAAAGCAACAGGACTCGATCAATTAGGAAAACCCGAAGGTTATGTACAACGCCAGGTAGAAGGATGGATCAAAAGATATTATACGGCAGAAACGGATAAGATCGCATCTATGGATATTGTTGCACAATGGATGCAGCAACACCACCCCCGTAACCAGGAACCCGCATTCTTACATAACGATTATAAATACGATAACCTTTTATTAAATGCAGATGATCTGACAGATATCATGGGTGTGCTGGATTGGGAAATGTCAACCGTAGGCGATCCATTGATGGATCTGGGCGCCACACTCGCTTATTGGTTTGAAGAAGGTGAAGGTGATG
The DNA here is from genome assembly GCA_947455605.1 of Chitinophagaceae bacterium. Lineage (GTDB taxonomy): Bacteria > Bacteroidota > Bacteroidia > Chitinophagales > Chitinophagaceae > Sediminibacterium. The sequence goes on along the minus strand of CANGOX010000012.1, from coordinate 28,988 downwards.
TATTCAAGTATTATAATTTCACCTGGTTGCCTGGCAATTACACAAGAAAACAGGTAGTAGAACGGTATGCCGAAAAAAGCGGAAGAGACCTTTCTGATATTAATTTCTACTATGTATTCGGCTTATTCAAAAATGCAGTGATCGCCCAACAGATCTATCACAGATGGAAACAGGGGTATAGCAGTGATGCGCGTTTTGGTGCTTTATTGCCGATGATACAATTATTGGGAGAGAAAGCGGAAGAAGCCATCAATCAAAAAGTGCTTTGATTTTGTTTCCCGGCATCGCCCTGCGAGGAGGGGTGCCCAAACGGTCTCGGCTTAGCCGAGAGGCGGGGTGGTGAAGAGGGTTTCAAAAGTACACCCACTACTCAAATCATGATCCCCTCCGCCCTTTGGGCACCTCCCCTACCCTGGGAGGGGAGGATATTTTAGCGTTTATCACTTCGTCATTCAAAATTCCTTGTTCAATATTCAATATTCCCTACTCATCTCTTCTTCTCAAATACCCCTTGATCTTTGCAGCTTTATATTGCTCAAAACTTTTCTGCACATAATAACCTAATTCAAGATCGTTCAGCAATTGCACCACTTCATATTCCGGGCGATAACGTACCATGAACGTGTCGAGTTCAGGAGACTGCAGCCTGGTGATCTTTCTTACAAACTGTTTGCTGTATCGGTTGTTTACATACTTCTCACGCTCCTGTTCTACCAGGCGTTTTTGTAAACTAAGAATGCTTCTGTTTCGTTTAAAACGAAACATATTGATGATCTCATCCAGATCAAATCCAACGGTTAGTCCGCCGGGGTTATAACTTGGATTACTGCTCAAACGCAGCGTTGGTTTCTTGAAGTCGAATACTTTGGCGTAATCTTTCCGGTTCTGCACGGAATCGTATCTATAATAATTGTTACGCACTTTTACATCCGGAAGTTCGGTGGCACGTACATGGATCATCACATTAAAACTTTCGAGATTGGAGATGGTATCCACAGGATATTTCATGGTTGTTTTACCTATCAGCGCAAACCAGATAGAATCCCTTTTTAAAACCGAGATCGTATATTTCCCCAGCGAATCGGTAATGGCACCTCTTCCGGAAGAACTGTATACGGCTACTGCCTCTAATGGCCGTCTTGCTGATATATCATATACGGTGCCGCTGATCGTAATAAACTGCGCATTCACTTTTCCCAAAAGCAATACCGAGCCCGTTACCCATACCATACATACAATAAGCAGCCGTTTTCTCAAATCCTTGATTTAGGTTGTAATATTAAAGCAGCCCGGTCAGAGTACAAGGGATATGCTGGGAATTAACTAGTTTTTTGCAGAAGTAAGTCCATAGTTATCAAAAAATCCAACTATGGACCATCGACCATGGACTATGGACGGCGCTTAAAATTTTGTATCAATAATATAAGGTAACATCGTACGCCAGGTAGGCCAGTCGTGAGTGATATCTTGGCCCCATACGTCCAGATCGTACCATATTCCTTTGTTGTATAAGATACCGGCAAAGCGTTTGCCTGCCTCAGGGTCTTCAAAATCGCCGCTGCCTGTGTAGATATGTATATGATGACTTGCCCGGATTTTGTCTAGATACCATTCATCGGCAAGGTTGGGCATATAGTGTTCAGGACTGTTATAATATACCTGGTCATCAAAGAAACCCTTGGTGTATTCGGTAAGATTGTATACACCACTCATGCTGATCACTCCGTTGATGATATCGGGTCTTTTCAAAAATAGATTCATGGCATGTAAAGCACCAAAGGAAGCGCCGCAGGTGTAGATCATGGTATCGCCACTGGTAGCATTACGGATAAACGGAACCACTTCGTTAAACACATATTCATTGAACTGGTTATGGCGGATGGCTTTATGCTCGGGCACCATCTCATTATTCATCCAGCTTTCTTTGTTCATACTGTCGATGCTGAATACACGCAGTTTACCCGCGTTGATCAATGGTGCCAATGCGTCGATCAACTGAAATCTTTCGTATTCAAGATAATCAGCAGCAGCAGTAGGTATCAATAATAATGCAAAACCATAATGGCCATAAGAGGCTATAGGCATATCCTTTCCCAGTGCGGGACTATACCAGGATGTAAGTTCTCTGTTCATATAAAAAAGTTTCTCGCAAAGGCGCGAAGCCACAACGAAAGATATTTGCGATTGTGTAGATAGCTTAATAATGATAAACCCAACTGCGCCTCTGCGCCTTGGCGTGCAAATTACTCAATACAGGTTTTACGAATCTCTTTCCAGAGATCACGGTAACATTGGGCGGCATAACTGCTGGCAGCAAAGGTTTCCAGCGGTGCTTCATGGATACCCATTTTCTCTACATCACTCAGGTAAGGAATATAACTTTTCAGGAAAACCTTATCCTTGTAAAAATCATTCATCACTTCATGGTGAAGATTTTTCCGATGGTCTACCATGCTGAAGAAACATTTCAGTTTGGCCTTATCCAGTTCGTTCTCTTTAAAATAAGCCATAACCGTTTCATAAGAACGGATAGATAATGTAGTAGGTATATTAGGCATGAGGATCCAGTCTACGCCGGCAAAAATGGCATCATGTAATAAAGAAATACCAGGCGGGCAATCCAGTATCACCACATCATAGTCTTTTTTCAAACCTGCAAGCAGGGATGAGATCTTTCTTTTGGATTGTTTCATTTCACTCAGCAATACATCCGCATGACGTGCAGAAAGATCCGCAGGGATGATATCGAGATTGGCATAAGCAGATGGCTGAACGGCATCCAGTAATTCCATTTCACTATTCAGTAATTTTTTGGATTCGTTCTTCGTTCCCGAAGCACCCAGATAAAAGGAGGAGGAGCCCTGCGGGTCCATATCCCATATCAAAGTTTTATAGCCTTCTTTGGCAGCTAAATACGCCAGGTTTATGGTGGCAGCTGTTTTACCTACACCACCTTTCAGGTTGTAAAGTGCTAATGTGACCATACTCTAATATACAGGATTTCGGGAATTATGCAATGAAGACAGGAGAGAACTTGCACGCAAAGGCGCGAACCTGCCTGTCGGCAGACAGGGGCGCAGGGAAAACCAATTTAACCCCCTTTACCCCTTTTAACCACTTTACCCTTTTTTACCCCACTACTAACCAACTCAAATAAGCCATCCCAGCAATAAACAGCCTAATACTACAAACGGAGCAGGGATCTTATGGCTGTTGAGGAGCAGGAAAGTTGCTGCCACGATCAATACATCCCAGACCCCGATCATTTCGCCGGTTACCAAAGAATGAAGAAAAGTATCTTTGATCAGGTAACAGGTGGCACCCGCCATAATACCCACCACCGCCGCATTGATACCTTCCAATGAGCGAAAGATAACAGCATACCTTTTCAGGTTGTGCCATACAGGGAAGAAGAATAATACCAATAAGGCACTGGGTAAAAAAATCGCAATCATTCCGATGATACAACCGAGTAATTGCATACCCGGACCTTCATCGCGCAAAACCATCCCTCCGGTAAACGATCCTATGGAAAAAACAGGGCCGGGTATGGCTCGTACAATACCCGATCCGGTTAAAAAATCTTCCCGGCTCATGCGTAACACTTCCCGTCTGGTTTCTTTAACCCGTTTGGTTTCCGGACGGGTAACATACTGCTCATACATCAGAGGCATCAATACATCACCACCGCCAAAGACCAGGCTTCCGAAACGATAAGCATTCTCAAAAAGATTGATCGGTTTTCTCTTTTGCCAGTTTTGACTGCTGGCGGTTTCGGAAAGATAACCGGCCAGTGCAAACAGGGCAAAGAATATTAGCAGGTTACCCCATTTGATCTTTTTAGGGGGGATCCCTTTTTGCGGGATACGTCTGTCGCTGAAATTCGTGGCTATCCCAGCTGCCACGATCAGAGAAGGAAAGATCCAGGGTGATTTGAAAGCCAAAAAAGTAGCGATGGTAGCCAGGATGGTAATCACCAAAGTGATCGGATTATGAACCGCGATCCCGAATATGCGGAAAGTAGAATAGGCAATAAACCCAATTGCCATAGGCTGGATGAATTTGAATACACCCACTTTCAAGCCCATATCGTCAAAATAATCCAGAAGAAAGGAAACGCCACCCATCAATATGCAGGCAGGTAATATCCAGATCAATAAAGTGAGAATGGCCAAAGGAATACCCCCTCTTTTATACCCGATCAGTGTAAGCGTTTGGGTTGAAGAAGCTCCGGGCAATAACTGACAAAACCCGTTATATTCCATCAATTCCTCTTCTGTTACATCTTTTCGCTGGTGAACAAAGGTCTTCATCATCATACCCATATGCCCTTGCGGACCGCCAAAAGCGGTTACACTGTGTAAGAACACAGCACGCAAAAAGGGGGTATGTCTGAATAGTACCATGGGGCAATGGCTACTGAGTGAGTAGGGAAATTAATGAAAAAAGACGGGTAATCCGTCATTGCAAGGAAGAACGACGAAGCAAACTGTGTCCCAAATTCCGGGATGACCGAATTTTACAGCACAGATTGCTTCCTACTTCGCTTTCGCTGCGGCTGACACGGTCGTTCCTCGTAAAGACGGTTACTTCTTCAAACCTATTTCTCTCAATCTTTCATCCAGGTACTCTCCCGCTGTTGCATCCGGATAGGCTTTGGGATGTTCTGCATCAATACAACTTTCCAGGCAGGCAAGACTCATAGCGCTGCGGGGATGTAAAAAGAAGGGCATAGAAAAACGGCTGGTATGCCATAATTCACGCGGGGGGTTTACCACACGGTGCGTGGTGCTGCGTAGTTTATTATTGGTTAAGCGCTGTAACATATCACCCACATTCACCACGATCTGTTCGGGCAGTGAGGTTACATTTACCCATTCACCCTGCTTAGTAAGTATCTGCAAACCATCTGCTGAAGCGCCTACCAGTAAAGTGATCAGGTTAATATCTTCATGCTGCTCTGCACGTATGGCACTTTTCGGTTCATTGGTTATAGGCGGGTAATGTATGCAACGCAGAATAGAATTACCCCTGTTAACATAATCATCAAAATAATTTTCATCAAGTCCTAAATACAGCGCTATCGCCTGTAACAGAGAGGTTCCGCTTTTTTCAAAATTGCGGTAGGCATCGAATAAAGTGCTGTTAAAGGGTTTGATCTCGTCTACTGAAACATTATCCGGGTATTCGGGTTTTAGGGGATCGTTATCGGCTACGTTCTGTCCGTACTGAAAAAATTCTTTCAGATCCGGTGCCTCACTACCCTTGGCATGCTCGCGGCCAAAACTGGTATAACCGCGCTGGCCTGCAAGACCGGGTATCTCATACCCTAATTTTTTCTCTAATGGCAGAGAGAAGAACTGCTGAACATATTCATATTGATGCGCAATCAGCTCATCGGGAACACCATGATTTTTTACAGCTACAAAACCCACTTCTTCATAGGCTTTTCCCAGTGCCTGTACAAAAGCGGTTTTACGCTTTGGGTTGCCACTTAAAAAATCGGCCAGATCAACTACCGGAATAGACATACTCGTTAGATTTATGCGTGAAAAAGGTTCCTCTTCTATATCAGTCTGGAAAATTACAAAACGCCAACCAGATATCCGATAGTGTAGATAAGATGGATTTCTTGCAAATTTTTATCAACTTTGCCACATGAAACCAAAATGGCAGGCTGTTTTCTTCGTTTTTGCTTTGCTGCTGGTTTCCTGCAGCAGTAAGTACCATCAATTTGTTTCCAACTATACATTTACCAATCCATCGGGCACACCCGACTATAGTAATCCCGATTATTGGGCGGCGCATCCTGATAAAAAAGATCCATCAGACAGCATTCCCCTGCCTTTAAGAGAAAGCTATCATCCAGATTCTTCCGTGGATGTTTTTTTTGTTTATCCCACTACGTATACTGATAAACAAAAAGCATTGGGATGGAATGCCGCAATTGATAATGCAGCGCTCAATGCAAAAACAGATTATTCAACCATCTTATACCAGGCCAGTGCATTTAATGAAGCAGGAAGGGTATACGCACCCAGATACCGACAGGCAAATCTCTATTGTTATTTTCCAAAGACCCAATCAGATACTATTCAGGCTTTGGCAGCTTTTGAGTTAGCATATGAAGATGTGAAAGCTGCTTTTCTATATTATATGCAAAACAACAATAAGGGCAGACCCATCATTATTGCTTCGCATAGTCAGGGTACCACGCATACCAAACGTTTACTGAAAGAATTTTTTGATGGCAAAGCATTACAAAAACAATTGGTGGCTGCGTATTTAGCGGGTATGCCGGTTGAACCGGATTTTTTTACATCGATAAAACCCTGCATTACACCTGAACAAACCGGATGCTTGTGCAGCTGGCGCACTTTTCGGGAAGGATATACTCCGGATTACATTATAAGTGAAAAAGATACCGCCATTGTTACCAACCCGCTCACATGGGATAAGAGCAAACCCGTAGCAGAAAGATCAGCTAACCCCGGCGGTTTATTGCTCAATTTTAATAAGCTGATCAAAGGTGTTACCAATGCTAAGGTTAACAGCGGAGTTTTATGGACGGAGAAACCCCATTTTTTTGGTAACCTTTTGTATACCACAAAAAATTATCATGTTGCTGATATCAACCTGTTTTATAAAAGTATCCGTGATAATGCCAAACTGAGGGGGGCGTCTTTCCAAAAAAAATAGGCTCCGCATAAATGCGGAGCCATACTGTTCATCCCCCAAAAATCAAGATTTTATTGTTTTACAAAACGGATCGATTTAATAAAATTACCCCCGCTAAAGGCATTCATCACATAACGGCCGCTAACGAGGTCGCTTAAGTTCAGTTCCAGTTGCTGTTTGCCTTCATTAACATTGGCTTCCATAGTCTTGGCAATACGTCCTTCAATATCGAGTACTTTCAGTACCAGTCTGCCGGTTTTATCGGCCATTACCGTAACATAACTCATGGTTTCTACCATACCCGGTTGTAAATTCTGGATATACATATCAAGCTGCTTTAAAACGTAATTAAAATCAGTGCCAACCGGGGGAGTGGTCTATTGACACAGAATCAGTTTCCGACGCTGCCCAAATATCACAAGTTTAATGCCAATAATTTGCCTAACTGCGCAGAAACGGGATTTTTCCCCCTGAAGCAGGGGGTATTTTTCACGAGGCACTAAAGTGCCGGATGTTTTTTTCGATACTATCCGTTTCTCAATTCATTTTGCATTGCCCCGCTCTTCTGAGCGAGGTATACTCATCTCCTTTTACAACCTACACCGGAGCACAAGCCCCGGGTATATCAATAACCCCAGCCTTAAGGCTGGGGTTATACCTAAAAGTGATTATCGGGACTTTAGCCCTAAATGCAACAGCCCTTTCTGAATCTATTTATCTGCCAGGTACTCCGTAAAAGTCAAAATCCTTGTCCTTCCAAACACTTTCATCTCCAGCAAGTCTTTATCACCGGTTATCAGATGTGTAGCTTTACCGTCATTGGCAAGAGATAAAAGAAAATTGTCTTTGTTGTCCCGACAGGCCGTTACACTGCTTATGACAGAAGTAAAGATTGCTTTTTGACTAATCAACATCAGTAATTCCTGGAGATCAATTAATGAAAAGTATTGTTTGAATTTAGGCCTTTGCGCAACTTCAATAAATTCATCTAATAGCTCTTGACTGAAAAGAAGCACTATTGAGTGATCAGAAAAAGGTTTATCGAGGCGTGAGAAATCCTTTGTAAGTAAGAAACTGATCCAGAGATTCGTATCAATGATAATTCTATCTTTTTTTACCCGCATAGCGTTTCGCTCTTACCTGTTCAACTTCTTTGGAAACCTGTTCCGGAGAAGGAGGGTTAGCTGACGCTTTTTTGCGAAGCAGACTGATGGCTTTTACAAAAGGGTCTTTTGCTTCCTTTTTGATCGCAATCATTTTGCGGTCTGCAAGATTTTGCAAAAGTTTTGTGGCCTTGGGGTTTAATATGTCAACCTGGAGTGTCATCGCAATGCAAAGATAATTATTTTCTTACTGTGCCATCCCTCTTAATAAAGCAAATAAATTCAATGAATGCCTGTTTTCATAGCGTATAAATACCTGATTGTTTGGCTTTTTACACGGTATTTGAGCATACTCGGGACTAAAGTCCCGATAGAACCAACGAGGAGATTTCTTACTCACGCTCTAAAGAGCGTGGCAAATTGAAAAGAGCGTGGCAAATTGAAAAGAGTGTGGCAACTAAAAGAGATCAAAAGGTTGAATCTTCATTCAGGGCTTTAGCCCCGGGTGTAATGCACCCAAGAATAAAATGGAGTATAAAAAAACCCGCTCCAAAAGAGCGGGCCAAAATATGGTTTTACTATGGACCATGGTCTATCCACTATGGACTACTCCCTAATTCCCAAACACACTCAAAAACTTAATCCGCATAATTTTTAATTGCTCCCAGCTATAATTATTCTCACTTAGTTCTTCCTGCGCTATCTGTAAGGAAGAGGTCTGGCAGCTTTTAAAATATTCAATAATATCTTCCTGATCATATTCATCCAGCCATTCATCAATCGCATAATCGAGATTGAGTTTGGTTCCGCTGGCGGCGATGGTTTCCATTTCTTCGAGTAACTCATCCAGTTTCAGACTTTTGTTTTTGGCAATGGTCTCAAGCGGTATTTTCTTATCTACGTTTTGAATGATGTAAATCTTGTTGTTGGCTTTATTGGCCACGCTCTTCATTACAAAATCATCAGGTTTCTCTATATCATTCTCTTCAACATATTTGGCAATCAGTTCCACAAAAGGTTTACCATACTTAATAGATTTGCCTTTGCTTACCCCCTGGCATTTCTCCATTTCTTCCAGTGTAGTTGGATAAATGGTGGCCATATCCTGTAATGAATTTTCGAGAAAGATCACAAAAGGCGGAAGGCTTTTTTTCTTGGCTTCCTTCTGGCGAAGCTCTTTCAGCATCTCAAATAATTTCTCGTCTGCTGCCGCGCCGGTTTGGTTAGTGTTCTCTCCTTCGTCTTCATCAAACTGTGCATCTTCGTATAAATTATTGAGCACAATTTTGAAGGATACAGGTTTCTTTAAAAACTTCTCACCCTTATCGGTCATTTTTAACAGACCGTATTCTTCAATATCTTTTTTGATCAGGTTCTCCAGTAACATCTGCCTTACCAGGCTGTTCCATAAATGACTTTCCTTATCTTTTCCCGAACCAAATACGGGTAAAGCATCATGTCGGTAAATATTGATCTGCGGGGTTAGTTTACCCATTACCACATTCACTACATAATCGGTGGTAAAGCGTTCATCCAGGGCTTTGATCACTTTCAGCATCTTCACCACATCATCCTTGGTTTCAATTTTTTCTTTGGGATGCAGACAGTTATCACAATTTCCACAATTAGGCGTATCCCAGTCTTCACCAAAATAATGGAGTAATATCTTACGCCGGCATACTGCACTTTCTGCGTAGGCCACTGTTTCGTCTATCAATTGTGCACCTACTTCCCGCTCACTCAAAGGCTTATCGCGCATCAAATGTTCCAGTTTGGAAACATCTTTGTGCGAGTAATACAATACACAAAGTCCTTCCATACCATCTCTTCCTGCACGGCCCGTTTCCTGGTAATAATTTTCGATGGATTTTGGTATGTTGAAATGGATCACAAAACGGATATCCGGTTTATCGATACCCATCCCGAATGCGATCGTGGCAACAATCACCTGTACATCTTCATTTAAAAACTGATCCTGCCGGCCTGCCCTTAGTTTCTGATCAAGTCCTGCATGGTAGGCAACGGCTTTGATACCATTCGCCATCAATATTTCTGCGAGTTCCTCGGTTGTTTTACGGTTAAGGGTATAAATGATCCCGCTCTTGCCTTTATGCCCGGTAATAAACCGTACAATACTTTTAATGGTCTGATCCTTGGAAATCTTGGGCTGTATCTCGTAATACAGATTAGAACGGTTAAAGGAGGATAAATAGATATTCGGATCACGAAGACCGAGGTTCTTTACAATATCACTTTTTACTTTGGGTGTTGCGGTAGCGGTTAATGCCACTGCAGGAATCTCGGGGTTGATGATATCCATCATCTCACGTAAACGTCTGTATTCAGGTCTGAAATCATGACCCCATTCCGAAATACAATGCGCTTCATCTACCGCAAAGAAAGAAATAGGCAGGTCGCTGAAATATTCGAGATTTTCCTGTTTGGTTAATGTTTCGGGTGCTACATATAGCAGTTTGGTCTTACCACTGGTCAGATCATCCTTAACCGCTTTGATCTGCCCCTTATTAAGTGATGAATTCAGAAAATGGGCTACTTCATCATTTTCGCTATAACCGCGAACCAGGTCTACCTGATTCTTCATTAAGGCAATAAGGGGAGAAACGATGATGGCACAGCCTGGCATGATCATGGCCGGCAGCTGGTAACAGAGGCTTTTACCACCTCCGGTAGGCATGATCACAAACGTATCCTTACCGTTTAACACGCTGTTGATCGCCAGTTCCTGTGTACCCTTGAACTCCCGAAATCCGAAATATTGTTCCAGGGCACCATATATATCATAACCATGGGTTACGGGATCTTTTATTTTTGCAGCCGCCTTGGGTGCAGTAGCCGTTTTGGCTTTGGCAACCGGGGTCTTAGGGGCTTTTGTCTTAGTACTTGTAGCCATGTATCAAAATCTGTTTTCACCCCGCCTGACGGGAATGCTTTCGAACCTATAATTTAGTTCATTTACCGGAAAGATTCGCTTAAAATTTATAAACGGATGGGTTTACGGAAATCGCGTCCGGCAGTGATGTTATTCCCTGTGTTTTGCAGAAAACCTGTTAAAAAAGGTTACGAAGTTAATGAAGTACCAGTTCAATACTGTCAGATTGATGTTAAACTTTACCTTTGTCATGCATGAGTCTATCCATACAACAAACCGCTTTACACACCATTGAACTGGAAGCCGCTTCTGTAACCGGATTGGCCGCTTTTATTGATGATTCTTTTGTGAAAGCCGTGGAATCCATCCATTCGGCAAAAGGGAGGCTCATCATCAGCGGTATTGGCAAAAGCGCCATTGTGGCCCAGAAGATCGTATCTACCCTGAATTCTACGGGCACCCCCTCACTTTTTATGCATGCAGCAGATGCCATTCATGGTGATCTGGGCATGGTGCAGAAGGACGATATAGTAATGATCATCAGCAAAAGTGGCGAAAGCCCGGAGATCAAAGTTTTGGTGCCACTGATCAAAAATTTTGGAAATACCCTGATCAGCATGGTAGGCAATACTGAAAGTTTTCTGGCCGGTCAGGGCGATATAATATTGAATACTACGGTAAGTAAAGAAGCTTGTCCCAATAACCTGGCCCCAACAAGCAGCACCACAGCGCAAATGGTAATGGGCGATGTACTGGCTGTTTGCCTGATGCAGCTGAACGGGTTCAGCGGACAGGATTTTGCCAAATACCACCCTGGCGGCAACCTCGGCAAACGTCTATACCTGCGTGTATCCGATCTCTATGTGAGCAATGAGCGTCCTGCTGTGCTGGCAACTGCTTCTTTAAGGGAAGTGATCGTGGAGATCACTGAAAAACGACTGGGCGTAACTGCTGTAGTAGATGCATCCAATCAATTAAAAGGCATTATTACCGATGGTGATCTGAGAAGGATGCTGGAAAAGAACGAAAATATTCAACAGATTACTGCCCAGGATATACTTACCCCAAGACCTACCACCGTAACTCCTTCTATGTTGGCCGTTGAAGCACTCGATGTAATGAGAAATCATGATATCAGCCAGCTTCTTGTGCAAGAAAACGGCCATTACCTGGGTGTTTTACATATTCACGACCTGGTGCGCGAAGGCATCGTATAACACTGCTTTTTTATTATGACGGCGTTGAATAAGCCTGTAATTTCGCACCGCAAATCTTTAATAAGGCAAGCCCTATGAATAAGCACCATTATGTAGTAATCATGGCGGGTGGCATTGGCAGTCGCTTCTGGCCAAGCAGCCGAACCGGTTACCCCAAGCAGTTCATCGATATTTTAAATACAGGCAAGTCTCTGATCCGCTGGACCTTTGAGCGTTATGCGGCATTCATTCCTGAAGAAAATATTTTTGTGGTTACCTCCGCTGAATACTGCGATATCGTAAAGCAGCAGATCCCAGAAATGAGCACTGACAATATTCTTGCTGAACCCAGCCGCAAGAATACGGCTCCCTGTGTAGCCTATATCTCTTTCAAACTTTTACAGAAAGATCCTGAAGCTTCTCTGATTGTGGCACCCAGCGATCACCTGATACTGGATACTGAGAACTTCAAGAAGATCACCGAACAGGCACTGGATTTTGCGGGGCATATCCGCTCATTGGTTACCCTGGGTGTCAAGCCTTCGCATCCCAATACCGGCTATGGCTATATTCAACATGAACCGATGGCCGTGGCATATGGAATCTATAAAGTAAAAACCTTTACAGAAAAACCTAACCTGGAACTGGCAAAGACATTTTTAGCCAGCGGCGACTTTTTATGGAACGCCGGTATTTTTGTCTGGAAAGTAAAGAACGTGGTAAAAGCTTTCGAACAATACCAACCTGAAATGTATGAGCTGTTTGATGGCGAAAAAGAACATTTCAATACCCAAACAGAAACAGAAGCCATCAACCGGATCTATCCCTTGTGCACCAATGTATCTATTGATATTGCCATTATGGAGAAAGCGGATAATGTATATGTGATCCCTTCCTCATTTGGCTGGAGTGATCTGGGTACCTGGAATAGTGCTTATGATAATTTTGAGAAGGATTATCTGGGTAATGCGGTTGCCGGTGAAAATGTGATCGTGATCGATGCTACCAAATGTATGGTGTCTGCACCTAATGAAAAATTATTGGTGTTACAGGGACTAGATGATTTTATTGTAGTGGATACTAAAGATGTTTTACTCATCTGTAAAAAAGAAAAAGAGCAGGCCATTAAAGAATATGTGGCGGAAGTGAAGCGGAATAAGGGTGACAAGTTTCTCTGATCACCGGATTTCAGATATGATATCGCGGATTCATTCTTTTGTATTCTTTGCGATCTGCTGCAAAATAGCTTAGATAGAAAGCGACCAATAACTAACAGTTGGTCGCTTTTTTTATTTGGGTTTGCGGGCTTACTGCGGAGAATAAATTCTTAAATTTGAATGATCAGATCACGAGTTGTTTGTAAACAGCATTAATCAATAGCTCATGCCCCAGACAAGAACGGTTATTACAGGTACAGGAAGTTTTATCCCGCCCAATATCAAGACCAATGCTGCGTTTGTTAACCAGGAGTTCTATACAGAGGACCATGAGCGCATTATTGCCCCTCCAACAGAGATCGTTGATAAATTCAAAGACATTACAGGTATTGAAGAAAGACGGTATGCCGATTCCAATATGACCGCCTCAGATATGGCCACTATTGCTGCAAAACGGGCCATTGAAGATTCCGGTATCGATCCGGAAACACTGGACCAGATCATCTTTGCACACAATTTCGGTAATGTTTTAAAAGATACCATTCAAACAGATGTGCTACCTGCCCTTGCCTCGCGTGTAAAACAGGCATTGGGTATCCGCAACCCCAATTGTGTGGCCTATGATATTCTGTTTGGTTGCCCCGGATGGATACAGGGAGTGATACAGGCTGATGCGTATATCAAATCCGGGATGGCCAAAAAATGTCTGGTGATCGGTGCCGAAACCCTGAGCCGGGTGATTGATATATATGACCGCGACAGTATGATCTTCAGCGATGGTGCCGGCGCTACGGTAATCGAAGCAGTCCCTTCCAGCGAAACAGAAAGCGGTATTCTCGCCACCAGCATGCAGAGCCATTGTGTAGATGAAGCCTTTTACCTGCACTATGGAAAATCCAACTTTCCTGATTCGGACCCCGATGTACGTTATATGAAAATGAAGGGTCGTAAGGTATATGAATACGCCATAAAAAATGTACCGGCTGCCATGAAATCCTGTCTGGATAAATGCGGCTTGCAGGTAGCCGATGTTAAAAAATTCTTCCTTCACCAGGCAAACGAAAAAATGGATGAGGGCTTTGTAAAAGTGCTCTACAAATTATACGGACTTAAAGATATTCCCGGTGATATCATGCCCATGAGTATCCATAAACTCGGCAACAGCTCCGTTGCCACCATCCCAACCTTATACGACCTGGTTAAACATGGTGAACTGGGCGAACATGCTTTGGAAAAAGGAGATGTGGTAATGTTTGCTTCTGTGGGAGCAGGGATGAATATTAATGCAATTTGTTATAGAGTTTGACAGGAACCTATTTTGAAATTTTGGAATCTTGGAATTTTGAAATCGAAGAGTTCCCTATAAAAAGAAAAGCCGGTTTCTAAAATAGAAATCGGCTTTTCTGTTTCAAATTTCAAAATTTCCCAATTCCAAAATTTCAAAATCCTTTTAATACCCCCTCACATTCTTCCCTTCTATATAATTCAGGAAAGCTTTGTTCACCACTTTATTTCCACCCGGTGTTGGGTAGTTACCTGTAAAGTACCAGTCGCCGGTATTGGTAGGACAGCTGTGGTGCAGGTCTTCAATAGTTTGGTAGATCGCTTCTACTTTCAGGTCGATTTCCGGAGGGGTTATGAGTTGGGCAATTTTATCGGAGATCTCTAATGTGGTAAAAGGTTTGTAAACCTGCCTCACTACATTCTCTGTGTGTAATTGATTATTGCGTTGCAGTTCTTTGATTTTTTCATGTACTTCGGTAAGTACATGCTCCATATTTCTTTCTTTTAATAAAGCAATGGCGGCGCGGAAAGCTATGAAATCGCCAAGCTTACTCATATCAATACCATAACAATCCGGGTAACGGATCTGCGGAGCAGAAGAAACTACAATGATCTTTTTGGGTTTTAATCTTGCCAGCATTCGAACAATACTTTCTTTTAAAGTAGTTCCGCGTACAATACTGTCATCAATCACTACAAGGGTATCTTCATTTCTGCGAACGGTTCCATAGGTAATGTCGTACACGTGCTGTACCATTTCATTACGATTTGCATCTTCTGTAATGAATGTTCGGAGTTTTACATCTTTGATGGCGATCTTTTCCTGACGGATCTTACGGTTCACCATTTCTTCCAGCTTCTCAGGTGTAACATCCGTTCCCCAGCTGAGGATACGTTCCACTTTTATCTTGTTCAGGTACTCTTCCATCCCTTTTACCAATCCATAAAAAGCTACTTCTGCCGTATTGGGTATATAAGAGAAGATCGTATTCTTCAGATCATAGCTGATGCTTTCCAGAACGGTCTTGCTCAAATGATGTCCGAGTGCAATTCTTTCGCGATAAATTTTTTCATCACTGCCCCGTGAAAAATAGATCCGTTCAAAACTGCAGGCCCTTCTCTCTTTGGGTTCTAAGATCTGTTCAATGGTATATCCACCTTTATCATCCACGATCAATGCCATACCCGGCATCAGTTCCAGCACTTCATTCTCACCTACATTAAAAGTGGTACGGATTGCAGCTCTTTCACTGGCCGCAACGATCACTTCATCATTAATATAATAATAGGCCGGACGTATTCCATGTGCATCACGCATAATAAAACTATAACCGTTGCCTAATAAAGCGCCTATGGTATAACCACCATCAAACAAGGGTGTGGCTTTCTTTAATACTTTGCTGATATCTGCTGCATTGGGGTGTGCTTCGTCTTCTTTGGTAAGGAAATGATGTATCACTTCCATCATCGCCGCCAGGTCGCTTTGTTTTTGAAAATCGCCGGGGCTCATATTGATGAGATCAAACAGTTCATCCGTATTTACCAGGTTAAAATTTCCAGCAAGGGCCATATTCCTTCCCGGCATCAGGTCGCGTTTGATAAAGGGGTGGCAAAACTCCACATTATTCTTACCCTGTGTGCCATACCGTAAATGCCCCAGCAATACTTCACCCAGAAAAGGCAGATGGCCTTTCATTAGTCCGGGATGTTGTTTTATATCGGGTTGGTATTTTTCGAGTTCGGCAATTTCCTGTCCAATTCTAAAGAATAGATCAGCGATAGGTTGCTGGGCATTGCTGCGCATGCGGTGTAAAAAAGGATTACCGGGTTCGGTATTCAGTTTTACAGCGGCAATTCCTGCGCCATCCTGGCCACGGTTATGCTGTTTTTCCATAAGCAGGTACAGCTTGTTAAGGCCGTAAGTAACTGCTCCGTGTTGCTGCAGATAATAGGAAAAAGGCTTTCTCAATCGAATGTAAGCAAGGCCACATTCGTGTTTGATGTCGTCGCTCATGATGGTATTTAAAAGAAAGTGGCGAAGGTACAACTCCGCCACATTTTATCATATTAATTATAGGCCGATGCCAACTCCGGGTTTACCGTCTCGGCCAGCCATAAAAATTCACTAACAAACTGATCGATCGCTTTTTGAAACCCGGTATCCGTCAGATTTCCCTCCACGTCGAACTTCTTGTCAACCATGGGGGTGATCAGCATATAAGGCGAAGCGATTCCGAATAAAGCAGGTATCAGCAATAATAATTGCTGGCTTGAACGCATACCCCCCATCGCTCCCGGCGAGGCGGTAACGATCCCGAAAGCCTTGTGGCTTTGTTTGGGGAAATGGTCCAGAAGGTTCTGCAGGGCCGGCGAATAACTGCCATTATATTCCGGAGTTACCAGGATAAATGCTTCTGCCGCAAACATACGTTCTGCCAATGGCTTGTATGGATCTGGCGTTTTCTCTACGCTGGTAAATACCTGTTGTAACAAAGGCAGGTTCCACTCGCGGATATCAATAATATCTACCGTATGTGAGGTGGTAGCAGTTAAATGTTTTTTCAGGAACAAAGCCACCCTGTGTGTTACACTGTCCTTTCTGGGGCTTCCTGATATGATCTCTATATTCATATATTCATCTTTTGTGCGCGGGATCATCCCGTAGCTGTTATCAATACTTCTATAACAACAAGCTTGCCTCAATGTTCGCTACTTCCTGTTTCAGGCAATCCGGCTGTTGATCTCTATTTCTCCCAGCAATGTTTTTGAAACCGGACAGGCTTTGGCTATCTGTAATAACCTTTCCCGCTGTATTTCATCAATATTACCTTCCAGTTTGATGGATCGGGTAAAAATAGTTTTGTTATCTGCTCTTTCAAGGCTAACGGTTACTTCTATCGCCGTCACTTTCCATTCCTTTCTGTCTGCATACATCCGCAAAGTGATCGCTGTACAACTCGCCAGTGATGCTTCCAGGATCTCATCCGGCGCGGGACCGGCATCTGTTCCCCCTTTGTCCATCGGCTCATCTGCTGCAAATTCATGTCTTCCATTCTGAAGCTTTACACTGTAATGGTTGGAAGCAATGCTGGCTGTTGTCATGTTAAGGTTTTAAGCGATCGCCAATTTCGTTTTTACGATACTGATGTATTTGTCTTTTAACCGGTAAATGGCCAGGCCATTCAAAATTACCATCAGTACACCAATACCGGGTTGTTGTGCGATCAGTAGTTCAAATAAAAGAATGTTCACGGTTATAGGAGCAATCAGCAATAAAGCCAGGGCCCTGGTAGCGGGAACCAACATCAGTAATGCTAAACCTACTTCTAAAGTTTTCACTACCAATAAGAACTTAGTTGTAAACAAAAGTCCCGCAAATGCTCCGGCATTACCACCCATTGGCGGCATTGGAATGAAATGGAAGAAATAGTTTGATCCAAAGATCAGGTAAATCAATGCCAGTAAATATACCGGCAGGTATTTAATTGCTTTCATGTGTAATATCTAGAAGTTAAAATGTTTTTCTCTGCGTTAACTCTGCACCTCCCTGCCTCTGCGGTGAATGCGTTCCCTCATCATCAATCTTCCCGATTATGAAAGGTGCTTTCACCGCGGAGCCGCAGAGAAGCAGAGGTTTCGCAGAGTGTTATTGAACAGGCCTTTTCTTTCATCATTCAAAATTCCTTGCTCAATATTCAATATTCCTTACGCTTGTTTGATCATTTGTACAGCGAGGTTCAACTTCACCTCATCGCTTACCACAATACCACCTGCTTCGGTAGTTGCTGTCCAGGTAAGGCCAAATTCTTTACGGCTGATCTTTCCTGCAATTTCAAAACCGGCTTTCACCTGTCCGTAAGGATCGGTCATGGTTCCGCCATATTCAACAGCTAACTGAACCGGTTTGGTAACACCACGGATGGTAAGGTCGCCGTTCAATGCATATTCTCCATCGTTCAATTTTTTGAAAGAAGAAGAAACAAAGCTCAGTTTTGGAAATTTCTCTGCAGCAAAGAAGTCTTCACTTTTCAGGTGACCATCGCGCTGTTCGTTATTGGTAGAGATGCTATCTACATCTGCTTCAAAAGAAATTTTTGCATCGCTGAAATCTTCAGCTGCAGCTTCCAGGGTAGCATCAAATTTTGTGAAGCTTCCGGTTACATTGGTAATCATCAGGTGTTTCACTTTAAAAGTTACTTCACTGTGTGTGGTGTCGATCTTGTACGTTGACATGTTATTTTGTTTTAGGGTTTATTTAATTAGCGAATTCGCGGATTGCGGATTAGCGGATTGTTTATTGTTTTGTCCATGGACCATCGACTATGGACCATGGACGGTTCTATTCTTCAATCAAAACGCCCATTTTACCTTGCTGGTAATCGCGGAACGCTTCCATTAATTCTGTCTGGTTATTCATTACAAAGGGGCCGTGAGAGGCAACCGGTTCGTTCAATGGTTCACCTGTTCCTACAAATAAGTGCGTGTTTTCCAGCGCTTCCAGTTCAAAACCTTCTCCATCTTTATTGAATACAGCTACATATTTCTCATCTACTTCTCCATCGCCCGTAACATTCAGTTTACCTGTAGTGATGTAGATAAATGCATTGTGTGTTGCTGGAACGGCAAAGAAAAATTTTGCACCTTTCTTCATGTTAGCCGTAAATGTGTTTACAGATGATAATGTATTGATAGGGCCTTTTACGGTATTCAACTCACCGGCAATTACATTCACTTCTGTTAAACCGTCTTCCGATTTTACTACAGGTGTTTGTTCTGCAGTTAAAGGTTGATAAGACGGTGTATCCATTTTATGTTTGGCCGGTGTGTTCACCCATAACTGGATCAGTTCCTGCCTGCCGCCAATTTCATGGATATCTGCCGGTGGTCTTTCGCTGTGTATCACACCCATACCTGCATTCATCCATTGTGTACCGCCGGCATACACCACATTATCATTACCCCTGCTATCGCGGTGATGAACCCCTCCCTTGAAAATAAAACTCACAGGAGAGAAACCACGGTGAGGATGTGGGCCCACACCGGCATGTTGGGTATCAATATGTGCAGGCACTTTTATATCGGCATGATGCAATAATAAAAAGGGATCGATCTGTTCTGCTTTGGCTGAAGGAAAGGGTTGCCTGATGGGCATACCACCCATATCCATCGGTTGGGCATATAAAATGGTCTTTATGGTTCTGTTCGTTTTCATGATTACACTCCCTGTATTTGCATTGGTATATCAATCAATAAGATCTCTGCATCTGAATCAGCTTTGATGGTGAGTTTCTCGGTTTCATAAACACCCAGACCATCACGCGTTTCGAGGATCTGTTCATTTACTGTTACCTTTCCTTTCAACACAAATACATATACACCGTTACCTTCTTTGTGAATGGTATAATCGATGGAAGTGTCTTTTGTGAGATCAGATAATGAGAACCATGCATCCTGGTTGATCCAGATAGCCTGCTCATCATCCGGTGCCACCACAGTAAGGATCCTGTTAAGCCTGTCTTCATGTTTAAATGATTGCTGATCGTAACGGGGTTCAATATTTTTCTCTTTTGGAAATACCCAGATCTGTAAGAATTTCACTTCTTTGTCTTTATTGGCGTTCATTTCGCTGTGTGCAATACCGCTGCCGGCACTCATGATCTGTACATCGCCCTGGCGTATGATCTTGTCACGGCCCGTGCTGTCGTTATGATGCAGATCACCCGATAAGGGTATGGATACGATCTCCATATTATCATGCGGGTGTTTGCCAAAACCCATTCCCGGTGCTACGGTATCATCATTCAATACGCGCAGCGTACCAAAATGTACCCTTTCAGGATTATGGTATTGTCCAAAACTGAAGGTGTGAAAGCTGTTGAGCCAACCAAAATTTGCATGGCCCCTTGTGTCTGCTTTGTGTAATATCGTTTTCATATCGTTCCCTTTTTGATACATGTATATACATGTATTTATTTAAAAAAATAGTTATTCCGCAGTACGTACTTTTTCAAGTAGCTGGTTCAGAACAGCGGCTTCCTCATTACTGATCTCTACGATTCCTTCCACCATTTTTGTAACGTTTCTATTACAGGTTTCCAGAATGGTGATGCCGCTTTGTGTTAAGGTGATCACCGTTTCCCGTTTATCTAAAGGAGAAGTAGATCGTTTAACCAGCTTCTTTATTTCCAATCTGTCAATGATCCTCGGTACATTAGAGCTTTTCTCTATCATCCGGCAGGCTACATCCCTTACACACATTTGCTCAGGGTATTTACCTTTTAAGATCCTCAGAACATTGTATTGTTCATGGGTAAGTCCAAACTCTTTCAGCTCCTTACTCATTACTGTTTTTAACCACCAGGCCGTATACAGTGTATTCAAAATTGCCTTATGCACTTCGTCTTTAAATTTATGACTCTGTATGGCTTGTTCTAATTTCACAACACAAATGTATGTATGTACATGCAATTTGCCAAATTTATTTTCGGGGAGAGAAGTCCATAGTCTATAGACCATGGTCCATAGTATGGTTTTTTACTATGGTCTATCGACCATGGACTATGGACCGGCCCAGCATAAAAAAACCCGCAAATTTTGCGGGTTTTTCATAGTAATATTTTGATAACCAACAGGTTCTAATTCCTTGCCTTCTCAGCGTTTTCTGCTGATTTTCTCCATTCGTCAAGGCCTGAACAGCCTGCAAAATCTTTATCGATAGAGATAAAATAAGTAGGAATATGTTCTTTGAACCATCTTTCCAGTGCACCGTTCTTTTTCTCTTCGATGGCTCTCTGGGCAATTTTGTTATAATCTTCTTTCAGGTTCTCGCGGTGTGGGTTGGTACGGTTCTTCAGGTAAATCAACCTTACTACTTTACGGCCACGCTCATCTACATATACCTGCGGTTGAGAATATTCGCCTGGTTTGAGTGCGCCTAAAGGTTTGATCATATCCTTATCCAGCTGATCGATATTTACAAAAGTAGACCCATCACGTGAGGAGGCAACAGAACCCGCACTGAACTTACTGTTCTCATCATCACTGTATTTATTTACAGCTGCACCAAAACCCAATGAACCATCTATTAATTTTCTACGGATCGTATCCAGATGCATTTGTGCTTCTTTGATCTCATCTTCCGTTACCGGAGGAATACGGAGAATATGTTTTACCACGGCTTCATCACCCGAACGGCTGATCATCATGATAATGTGTAAACCGAATTTTGATTTCACTACCGGAGAGATCTGTCCTTCCTTCAAACGGAAAGAAGCGGCAAGGAATGCAGGATCCCATGTTTTTTCATTTCTGTTCAATGAGTATTGTCCGCCATTCTCTTTTACCGCAGGGTCTTCACTATACAGTTTCGCCAATTGGTCGAACTTCTTTACACCACCCGCTTCTGCCTGTTTCTTATAATCGTACATCTGTTTGGAAACATATTCTTCCACATCCTTATTCGCTTTGGGGTGAATAACGATCTGGCTTACTTCTATTTCACTTTCATAATACGGCAAACTGTCTTTTGGAATTTTTGCGAAATAGGCTTTTACTTCATTGGGCGTGATCTTGATACCATCCACGATCTTGCTCTGCATCTGCTCAGATAATTTCTGCTCACGGAAACTTTCTTTCAGGTCTTCTTTCAACTGATAGATCGTTTTACCTGCAATTTCTTCCAGTACTTCTTTAGAACCGAACTGCATTACCGACTGGCGGATACGGTTATCCATTGTGGCTTCGATCTCATCTTCACTTACATGCAATGAATCTTTTTGTGCCTGAAGCAATAAAGCTTTTCTGATCAACTGACCTTCCAGCACCTGACACTCTGTTGGGATCACCACATTTTCCTGTCCCTGCGCCTGGCGTCGCAGATCCGAAATCGCATTCAGTACATCTGAACGGAGAATGATCTTATCGCCTACCTGGCCCACAATTTTATCTGCCACAATTTTCTTGCTCTGTGCCGATGCCTGAAAAGAGGCAGTAGCCATGATTGCAAGGAGTATAACATAGAGATTCTTCATAAATGTCAATATCGATCAAAAATAGTTAAACTATAAGGGGTAATCGTTAAAGGAAGCGTTAAAAAGGTTAGGTATTAGTTAAAAGGGTTAAAAAGGTTAAAGGCGTTAAACTTTCGGCTCAACCTTTTTAACCCTTTTAACCCTTTTAACTATTTTACCGTTCTACAGCGTTCTCTTCACTTCCTCTTCTTCAAATGCTTCCACGATATCACCTACTTTAATATCATTATAATTCTTAATGGTTAATCCACACTCCATATTAGAGGCTACTTCTTTCGCATCGTCTTTGAAGCGTTTCAGGCTGCCCAGCTCTGCCGATTGGCCTTCGCCTCTTGGATATTCCACAATACCATCGCGGATGATACGGATCTTGCTGTTTCTGGCGATCTTTCCGTCGAGTACAAAACAACCTGCCACAGTGGCTTTGTCGAATTTGTATACCTCGCGTACTTCCACGTTGGCAGTGATCTTCTCCTGGAATTTGGGTTCCAACATACCTTCCATCGCACTCTTGATCTCGTCGATGGCCTGGTAGATGATAGAGTATAACTTGATCTCCACCCCTTCTGTTTCAGACAGTTTATTTGCCTGAGAAGAAGGACGTACGTTAAAGCCGATCACGATCGCATCGGATGCTGTTGCCAGCAATACATCACTTTCTGAGATCTGTCCTACGCCCTTATGTACCACGCGGATCGCAATTTCTTCCGTTGATAATTTCTGTAATGAATCACTCAGGGCTTCTACAGATCCATCCACATCACCTTTGATAATGATGTTGAGTTCTTTAAAGTTACCCAGTGCCAAACGACGGCCGATCTCATCCAGTGTAATATGTTTTCTTGCACGCAGTCCCTGCTCACGCAGTAACTGTGCACGCTTGGTAGCGGTTTCTTTGGCTTCTGCCTCGTCTTCGAATACCTTGAATTTCTCACCGGCCTGTGGTGCACCGTTCAATCCCAATATTACTACCGGTGTAGAAGGTGGTGCTACTTCAATACGTTGGTTACGTTCGTTGAACATCGCCTTCACACGTCCGTAATGCTGGCCTGATACGATCAGGTCTCCCTGGTGTAAGGTTCCGTTCTGTACAAGGATGGTGGCCACATAACCACGGCCTTTATCCAGTGATGCTTCAATGATGGTTCCGGATCCTTCCCTTTCAGGATTGGCTTTCAGATCCAGCACTTCAGCTTCGAGCAATACTTTTTCAAGTAATAAGTCAACATTCAATCCCTGTTTGGCAGATAGTTCCTGGTTCTGGTATTTACCACCCCATGCTTCCACCAAAATGTTCATTTGTGATAACTGCTCGTATATCTTTTGCGGATTGGCTCCGTCTTTATCTATCTTATTTACTGCAAAGATCATCGGTACACCTGCAGCCTGTGCGTGGCTGATGGCTTCCTTGGTCTGTGGCATCACAGCATCGTCTGCTGCCACTACGATGATGGCGATATCGGTAACTTTCGCACCACGGGCACGCATGGCGGTAAACGCTTCGTGACCCGGTGTATCTAAGAAAGTGATGGCTTTTCCATTAGGCAATTCCACTTCATAGGCACCAATGTGCTGGGTAATACCACCCGCTTCACCGGCTACTACATTCGCCCTACGGATATAATCGAGCAAGGATGTTTTACCGTGGTCAACGTGACCCATGATGGTAACGATCGGAGGCCTTGGCACTTTGGCCTCTTCATCTTCTTCGTAATCATCGTCGTCCATTTCATCCACTTCTTCCAGTCCGATGAACTCTACTTCAAAACCAAACTCACTTGATACCAGTTCAATTACCTCTGCATCCAAACGCTGGTTAATAGAAACCATGATACCAAGGTTCATACATTTTCCGATCACGTCTGCAAAGCTTACGTCCATCAGATTCGCCAACTCACTTACGGTTACAAATTCAGTAACCTGCAGCTTGTTGTCTACTTCTTCTTCGCCCATATTCTCGGCGGCTTCATCACGTTTTGCTCTACGGTATTTGGCTTTCAGGCTCTTACCACGTCCACCCGTTCCGGCCAGTTTGGCCTGGGTTTCGCGTATCTTTTCCTGTATCGCTTTCTGATCAATTTCTTTGTCTTCACGGCGTGCCGGTGCATTTCTGTCTCGGTTGCCACCTGTGCGGTTGCCACCTTGTCCGCCACGGTTAAATCCGCCACCCTGGCCTCCACGGTCTGCGCCACCGCCACGGTTATTAGCCGGAACGATCGGGCGGTTAGGACCGGTAAGTTTACCACTCGCATCACGCGGGGGTTCGCCGGGTGTAGCGCCGGGAGTATCGCCTTTTTTATCAACCGGGATACGTTTGCGTTTGCGTTTCTCATCCCTGCCCATGGGCTTAGGACGGGTATCGCTGTTTACGGGCAATTCGATCTTACCAAGGATCTTAGGTCCTTCTAATTTCTCTGCCTTAATATTTTCGATGGTTGGTGCAACCGGTTCTTCAGGTTTTACTACCGGAGGTGGTGGTGGTGGTGCCACAACAGGTGCTGCTTCTTCTACCTCTTTCTTTTTGGCTTTGGCAACAGGCTTGGCCTCTGCTTTAGGCTCTTCGGGTGTTTCTTCTTTTTTCTTAGCCGATTTTTTAGGCCTTGTAGAAGAGTCGATAGCTGAAAGGTCGATCTTATGGATCAGTTTGGTTCCTTCCAGTTCGGGAGCTTCTATCTTAATATGGTCTGATTCTGCTGGTTTTTCTTCTACAACTGCCTTTGGAGCCGGAGCTACCGGAGCCGCTTCTACAACGGGTGCAGGTGGTGGCGGTGGTGGCGGTTCTACAGGTTTGGGTTCTTCTTTTGGTGGAGCAGGTTTCTTTTCTTCTTTACTACGGAATGAAAGATCTTCCTCATCTTTTTTCTTCTTGCCTTCAGTCTGTGCACCCTTGGGTATCTCTACCTGATCGGCTTTATTCTTGGCTACTTTATCGCCCTGGAACTCTGCCTGAAGTGCATAGTATTGGTCTTCCTGGAGCTTTGCGGTAGGCTTCAGGTCATCCCGGTTAAATCCTTTCTTCACCAGAAATTCAATAAGGGTGTCCTGACCAATATTGAATTCTTTGGCGGCTGCTAACAGTCTAGGTAATTTCAGTTCTGACATTCAGTGTTTTTTAGTCCATAGTCCATGGTCCATGGTCCATAGACTATGGACCATTGGCCTTGTACTCTTTTATTCTTTATTGGTATAACTACTTTTTTAGAAACATAAGGTTTACCAACTGCTTCGACAAAGATAGTCTCTTAATAGCTGCTTTGCTTCGTTCCTCGCAATGACGAGCTTTGTTCCCCGGAATGACACTATTCTTCCCTGTCGAACTCTTCCTGTAAGATTCTTCTTACTTCTTCGATGGTTTCTTTCTCCAGATCGGTCCTTCTTTCGAGTTCTTCAGCGGTCAGTTTCAGGATACTGCGGGCAGTATCGCAACCGATACGCTTGAATTCTTCGATTACCCATGGTTCGATCTCATCTGCAAATTCATCCAGATCGATATCAAATTCATCCACCACTTCTTCATCTTCACGGAAGACATCAATTTCATAGCCTGTTAATTCACATGCCAGTTTGATATTTACCCCGCGGCGTCCGATAGCCAGAGATACCTGGTCGGCTTTGAGGTAAACTTCTGCATGTTTCTTATCATTATCCAGTTCCATATAGCTGATCTTGGCAGGTGTTAATGAACGCTGGATCAGTAACTGGATATTGGTGGTGAAATTGATCACATCGATATTCTCGTTCTTCAGCTCGCGAACGATACCATGGATACGGCTACCTTTCATACCTACGCAGGCACCCACCGGATCGATCCTGTCGTCATAAGATTCCACGGCCACTTTTGCCCTTTCTCCCGGATCGCGAACGATCTTTTTGATGGCGATAAGTCCGTCGAATATTTCCGGTACTTCAATTTCAAGCAATTTGGCAAGGAAGAGCGGGCTGGTTCTTGACAGGATGATGACCGGAGAATTGTTCTTCAGGTCAACCCGTGCCACAACCGCACGGATGTTCTCTCCTTTTTTGAAATAATCCTGCGGGATCTGTTCTGATTTAGGCAGGATCAGTTCATTGCCTTCTTCATCCAGCAATAAAACTTCTTTTTTCCAAACCTGGTAAACCTCGGCGCTGATGATATCACCAATGCGGGCACCATATTTTTGAATGAGAACATTTTTCTTCAGGTCGCTGATTCGGCTGGCCAGTGTTTGTTTGGCAGCCAGGATAGCGCGGCGTCCGAAATCGAGTATGTCTACTTCTTCGTACAATTCTTCACCTACTTCAAAATCGGGTTCAATTTTAGCGGCATCGGTATAACCTACTTCGGCCAGAGGATCCAATACCTCACCATCTTCCACGATCATTCGTCTGCGGATGATCTCAAGGTCACCTTTCTCAGCGTTTACGATAACGTCGAAATTGTCATCGCTGCCGAACTTTTTACGGAGCAGGGTTTTGAACACATCTTCTACCACTTTCATCATCGTAGGACGATCAATGTTCTCTGCATCTTTAAACTCCTGGAATGCCTCAATTAAGTTGATACTTGCCATATCTGAATGTTTAATTTCCCCATCACGCGTTAACGCGTGAAGATTTAAAATTTAATTTGAATGGTTGTTGTTTTTATGTTGTTAAACGGAATCACCAATTGTTGTGTAACGGCTTTTTTACCTTTTCCTTCTGTGTGTTCAATGATAAAATCCACTTCCGTTACAGTAAGCAGTTTACCCTCTTTTTTTGTATCGTCTGCAAATAAAACTTCTATATCACGCCCGATATTCTTTACATACTGACGATGCATTTTCAAAGGTTCATCCAATCCCGGAGAAGATACTTCCAATGAAAATTCACCTTCGGGATACATGCCTGCTTCTTCGATTAGCTTATACAGTTGTCTGTTAACGCGCACACATTTCTGAATGGTAATGCCATTATCACCGTCAATAAAGATCTTGATATTATTGCCGGGTGTGAGCTTTACAGACACAGCAAAGTATTCCGGCTCTTCTGCCAGAATGCCGTTAAGCATGTTTTCTATCGTCTGTAAGGGTGTTTCGTTCGCCATATAAAAAAGGAGAAGGGAACGATAGTCGTTCCCTTCTTTTGTGTCTTTGTATAGTGCAAATGTAAGGGAATATTGAATATTGAGCAAGGATTTGTGGGAATATTGAACAGGGAATATTGAATTTTGAAGGTTTTTCCCCTCGCGTACCCTAGCGCCCTGGCGACTTAGCGGTAAATCCTTCTTAACCGCAAAGATGCAAAGACACGAGGGTTTTGCAAGGAATGTTAATCAGTATACAATCTTTCCCTACCGCAATCGTCATTCAATATTAAATATTCAATATTCGATATTCTTTACCTTTGACCGCTTATGACCAAGTTGATTCTATACGGGATCCTGCTTTACCTGCTCTACAAGTTTGTATTTGAGCTGGTGATCCCTGTAAGTAAAGCCACTACGCAGGTTAAGGATAAGCTGAAAGAGATGCAGGAGCAGCAACTGAAGCAACAGCAATACCAACAGCAGCAGCAGGCACAGGCCGCACAGGCACAGGCGCAGCAGGCTAAGCAGACTGATGTGAAGAGTGGGGATTATATAGACTTCGAAGAAGTAAAGTGATCCCTTACCCCTCCGTCCGCTCTGGCGGACACCTCCCCTGGAAGGGGAGGGATGTTAGATGGTTGATTGTGCTCCTAATTGTAATTCCTTTTTACCACATATTCCTCGCCTCCTATCAGGGGGAGATGTCACGGCTAAGCCGGGAGAGAGGGGGTCAGAGGCCGAGATCGAGTACGGTAGCCGGCGCCACAAGATGTATCGTTTGCAATCCCGCTTCTTTTGCCCCTTCTATATTTTTAATGGTATCATCTATAAACAGGGTTTCTTCAGCTACCAGCCCCTGTTCTTCCAGTATTTTTTGAAAAGATGCCAGATACGGTTTTCTAAGGCCCAGCTCGTGCGAGTAGTAGGCTTTAATGAAGTAGCTATCAAAATTATTACAACCGTTTTCTTTGCGCACAATATCCATAAAGCATTGATAATGAATGATATTTGTGTTTGAAAACAAGTAAATCCTGTATTTTTTTCTGATCTCATCCAACCATATCATTCTTTTTGGGGGGAAATCGAGGATCATGGCATTCCAGGCGGTTTTGATCTGCTGATCGGTGATCTGTGACCCGGTAGCTTGCCTGAAATGCCGGTAGAAAGCATCTGCGGATATTTTGCCCGTTTCCAGTTGTTCAAAAAGATCGTTGGCGGTGTGCTGGCTGAACATTTGGGGAAACTGGGTAATGCCGAGGTTGATGAATGCCTGCTCGGTAAGCATATAATCCAGATTCATAAACACGCCGCCGAGGTCGAATATGATGTTTTTGGTCAATTTGAAAATTTGAGAATTTGAGAATTTGAAAATGGCCGTTTGTTACTGTTTACCTATTAGACAGCTCCCAATCAGGAGGCAAGTAATGCCTTCATTTTCAAATTTTCAAATTTTCAAATTTTCAAATTCAGTTTTTAACCCTGTTTTCTCTATTTTTGCCGCCTTGTTGAATGGGAAACTGTTCAATGGGCCTATAGCTCAGTTGGTTAGAGCACCTGACTCATAATCAGGGGGTCCCTGGATCATGCCCAGGTGGGCCCACTT
>CANGOX010000011.1 GCA_947455605.1 Chitinophagaceae bacterium | reverse complement strand
CGTGAGACGTCAGTCGTGAGTAAGAATATATACTCACGACTGACGTCTCACGATTCACGAAAAACTACAGTTCATATTTGGTCCACTTCATATCACTCTGTCCCGATGCCACAACATTATCAATAAACGCCATTCCGCGAATGCCGTCTTCAAAAGAAGGGAAGTCGAGCATTTCTGCGGTTGGGGTGGTGCCGTCTATTTTGGCGCTGAGTGTTAAAGCGAAGTTGCGGTAGATATTGGCGAATGCTTCCAGATAACCTTCGGGGTGCCCGCCGGGTGTGCGGCAGTTCTTTGTGGCAAAACTGGATAAACGATCGCCATAGTTACTACCGGCGCGTAAGATCTGTGTGGGCTGGTCGAGCCATTTCACCAGTAAGGTATTGGGTTCGTGTTGTGCCCATTCCAATCCGCCGTTTTCTCCATAGATGCGGATCTTCAAAGCATTCTCTTCGCCGGCAGCTACTTGCGATGCCATTAATACACCGGCGGCACCATTATCAAATTTCAGTAACACGTTACCATCATCATCCAGGGCACGGCCGGGAACCATTACATTCAGATCGGCACAAAGATGGGTGATCTTGGCTCCGGTAATATATTCAGATAAATGTGCAGCATGTGTTCCTATATCACCCATACAACCGGCCTTACCCGATTTTTTAGGATCTGTTCTCCAGGCGGCCTGGGCATTGCCTTCTCTTTCAGAAAGTTTGCTCAGCCATCCCTGCGGATATTCTACCCAAACCTTTCTGATCTTTCCGAATACACCACCCTGTACCATGGCTTTGGCCTGCTTAACCATGGGATAGCCAGAATAGGTATGGGTAAGACAAAGGGTTAAACCGGTTTCTTCTACTTTCTTTTTTAACTGTTTGGCTTCGTCCAGTGTAAAGGTCATCGGCTTTTCTATCACTACATTAAAACCGTGATCCAGGGCCATCATAGCCGGTGCAAAGTGTGCGAAGTTGGGGGTAACAATGGTTACAAAATCCATCCGCTTATCGGCAGGCAGCTGACTTTCTTTGGTGATCATCTCCTCAAACGTGAGATAGGTACGATCGGGAGAAAGAAACAACATCTCACCCGAGGCTTTCGCTATTTCGGGGTTGATACTTAAGGCGCCACATACAATTTCGATAAGGCCGTCCATATTGGCGGCGAGGCGGTGTATGGCTCCGATAAAGGCATCCTTGCCCCCACCTACCATACCCATTCTGAGTTTACGGTTCATGGATTTGTACTTTTTTATGTAATTCCTGAGATAATTTGATGGCATGCGTCCCAAAGACACAATGGGTTGTAAAGCTGATAAAAATTTTTGATGTTCTGCCGATTTTATCAATCCGGTTTTAAAAATAAAAAATTACATTTAACCACTGATTGTTTTCCATATAAACCATAAACGCATGCAGACTACCCCTCAACGTAGCCAATTATTTGTTGCCAGTTGCCTGGCTTTATTAGTAACATCACTTTCTTTCGGTATCAGAGCCGGAATACTCGGACGCTTAGGCGTCCAGTTTCATTTAGATGCCGCCCAGTTGGGATCTATTGCTGCCACTGCATTCTGGGGCTTTCCCCTGGCCGTGATCATTGGTGGTATCGTAGTGGATATCATTGGCATGAAAAGACTGCTGATCGTAGCATTCGTATTTCACCTCTTAGGTATTCTGCTCACCGTTTTTGCAGACGGTTACTGGAGCCTTTTCATCTCAACACTATGTATTGGTATAGCCAATGGTACGGTAGAAGCTGCCTGTAACCCCCTGGTGGCTACTATCTACTCAGATAACAAGACCACCAAACTCAATCACTTCCACCTTTGGTTCCCCGGTGGTATTGTGATCGGTACTTTATTGGTATACTTCCTGGATAAAGCCGGCATTGGCTGGCAGGTGCAGGTGGGCTTAATGGCCATCCCTACCCTGATCTATGGTTTCCTGTTCAGCAAACTCAGTTTCCCGGTTACCGAAAGGGTGGCCAGTGGTGTTTCTTCTGCAGGTATGTACAAAGCCCTGCTCAATCCTTTGTTTATCTGCATGATCATACTCATGTTCGGAACCGCTATCACAGAACTGTTTACCGGACAGTGGATCGATGTATTATTAAAGAATGTATCCGATAATGCCATCCTGTTATTGACCATCGAAACCGGTATCATGGTGATCGGTCGTGGATTTGCAGGTCCGGTAGTACATAAATTATCACCTACGGGTGTTTTGCTGATCTCAGCTATACTGGCAGCTGCGGGGTTATATCTGTTGGGACATAGTTCCGGCAATATGCTCTTTGTTGGTGCCATTGTATTTGGGATGGGTGTTTGTTATTTCTGGCCAACCATGCTGGGCTTTGTATCTGAGAACCTGCCTAAAACGGGTGCTGTTGGTATGAACCTGATGGGTGGTGCAGGTATGTTTGCTGTATCGGTATATACCGTGTTTATGGGAGGGTATTACGACAGACTGGTAGCTGCCAAACTACCTGCCGGCGATACTTCGGAAGCAGCCATGAACGAAGCCAAGAAACTGGCCGGACCGGAAGTGTTGAATGCCACACTGATCATACCGGTAATACTGATAGTGGCATTTGCAATCCTGTTGTTTTATATGCGTGGTAAGAAAAATACAAATTCATCATCTGCCGCTGCTGCGTAAGCAACATAGGAGTATATTTATAGGACCAACTATTATGACGAATTCCCCTAACAGAAGACATGCCATCAAAAGCATCATTGCAGGATCTGCGGCCCTGGCTGCAGGATCTGCCCTGCCATCTTTTGCTGCTGCAGAAAAAGCTGAAAAAAAAGCCTACATGCTCAAAGGAAATATCCAACACTCCGTTTGCCGTTGGTGTTTTGGTGGATTAACATTGGATGAGCTTTGTGTAGCGGCCAATGATATCGGTTTAAAAGGGATTGATCTGGTTCCACCGAAAGACTGGCCCACCCTTAAAAAATACAATCTCGTATCTACCATGTGTAATGGTGCGGAGATCAGTCTTAGCAAAGGATGGAACGATAAACAATACCATTCCACATTAATTAAGAACTATACTGAGCATATTGATCTGGTGGCAGATGCGGGTTACAAAAACCTTTTCACTGCCAGCGGTAACCGTAATGGCATGGATGATGAAACCGGTTTAAGAAATTGTGTAGATGGCATTAAACAGATCCTTTCTCAGGCAGAAAAACGGGGTGTGGTGATCACCATGGAATTACTGAACAGTAAAGTGGATCACAAAGATTATATGTGCGACAGAACCCAATGGGGTGTTGAATTGTGTAAGCGGTTAAGTTCTCCCAACTTTAAACTGTTGTACGATATTTATCACATGCAGATAGATGAAGGCGATGTAATACGCACCATACGCGATTACAATACGTATATAGGCCATTACCATACAGCAGGTGTTCCGGGCAGGCACGAGATTGATGAAACGCAGGAGCTCTATTATCCCGCCATCATGAAAGCCATACTGGCCACAGGATTTAATGATTATGTAGCCCAGGAATTCATCCCATTAGCCACAGACAAGATCGCATCATTGAGGAAGGCGGTGGAGATATGTGATGTGTAAAGAATAGTGCTCTAGGCTTATGATATTGTAAGTCTGGAGTCTGGAGTTAGAAGTCTGGAGTATTTCTGACTTCTAACTCCAGACTCCAGACTCCAGACTAAAATCAGCAACCCAATCAACAAGTAAACCCATAAACAAACAAGAATCATGTCCGATCAAAACTACGATGCAATTGTTGTCGGCTCCGGGATCAGCGGTGGCTGGGCGGCAAAAGAACTTACCGAAAAAGGGTTAAAGGTCTTGATGCTCGAACGTGGCCGTAACATTGAACACATCAAAGATTATGTGAACGCCAACAAAGAAGCATGGGATTTTCCACACCGCGGAAAAAGAACACAGCAGATGATCGAAGATTATCCTGTGTTGAAACGCGATTACCCTTTGAATGAAACCAATCTCGATTATTGGGCCAGTGATAAAGAAAGCCCGTATACCGAGATCAAGCGTTACGATTGGTTTCGCGGTTATCATGTAGGGGGCCGTTCACTCATGTGGGGAAGACAATCTTACCGCTGGAGCGATTTTGATTTTGACGCAAATAAAAAAGACGGCATCGCTGTAGACTGGCCTGTTCGTTATAAAGAAATAGAACCCTGGTACGACCATGTAGAAAAATTTGCCGGCATCAGCGGTAACCGCGATGGCCTGGCTCAATTACCCGATGGTCAGTTTCTGCCACCTATGGATATGACCTGCGTGGAGAAAGATGTGGCTGTTAGATTGAAAGAATATTACAAAGGAGCACGTGCCATGATCATTGGCCGTACCGCTAATCTTACACAAGCGATCCCCGGCCGTACTGCCTGTCAGTTCAGGAATAAATGCTGGTTGGGTTGTCCGTTTGGTGGATATTTCAGCACGCAGTCTTCTACTTTACCTGCGGCCATGGCAACGAATAACCTTACGGTTCGTCCCTGGGCCATCGTTACCAAAATTCTATACGATAAGGATAAGAAAAGAGCCACCGGTGTTGAAGTACTGGATGCAGAAACCAACAAGACCTATACGTACAATGCAAAGATCATTTTCTTAAATGCTTCTACGTTTAACTCAGCCTGGATACTGATGAACTCTGCTACCGATGTATGGCCTGATGGTTTGGGCAGCAGCAGCGGTGAGTTGGGACACAATGTAATGGACCACCACTTAGGCGTAGGTGCCGGCGGACGTGTAGAAGGCTATGAAGACAAATATTATTTCGGCCGCCGTGCCAATGGTATTTATGTACCCCGTTACCGTAACCTGTTTGGTGATAAACGTGATTATATCCGCGGATTTGGTTACCAGGGTGGTGCAAGCCGTCAGGGCTTTAATCATGAAATTGCTGAATTGGCGATTGGTGGTGAATACAAAGATGCATTAACGGAACCGGGTAGCTGGACCATGAATATGGGCGGCTTTGGTGAGATCATACCGGATCATGCCAATAAAATAACACTGGATAAAACGAAGAAAGATAAATGGGGACTGAATGTATTGGCTTTTGACGCAGAACTGAAAGACAACGAGCTGAAGATGCGTAAAGACATGCAGCAGGATGCCATTGAAATGCTGGAAGCTGCCGGTGTGAAAGATGTAAAAGGATATGACGCCAATGGCATACAGGGCCGCGGTATCCATGAAATGGGAACGGCACGTATGGGTGCTGATCCTAAAACATCGGTGGTAAATAAATTCAACCAGATCTGGGATGCACCCAACGTATTTGTAACAGATGGTTCTTTTATGACCTCTGCTGCCTGCGTTAATCCATCCCTTACTTACATGGCATTTACGGCGAGAGCTGTGGATCATGCAGTGTCTGAGTTGAAGAAACAAAATTTATAACGTGAATCGTGAGGCGTCAGTCGTGAGTAAGAAAACAATCACTCACGATTCACGTCTCACGCCTCACGCATTGCAAAGCAATAAATCAATCATTTTAAAAACATCAATCTCATGAATAGAAGAGAAGCCATTTCCAGCGTAGCCCTGCTCCTGGGTGGAACTATTTTGGGCGCCGAAGCTTTTTTATCGGGTTGTAAAACCAAAACAGAAGCGGGCGTAAGTTTTGCAGCTAACGATATTTCATTTTTGGATGAAGTAGCGGAAACTATTTTACCGGCCACCGGCACACCCGGCGCAAAAGCAGCCAAAGTGGGTGAGTTTATGACCGTAATGGTAAAAGACTGCTACGAAGCAAAAGACCAGACCATCTTTATGGAAGGCATGAAAAAACTGGACGAAGCCTGCAAAGCCAAGAACAGCAAGTCTTTCATGGACTGCTCACCCGCACAACGCCACGACTTTTTAGTGGAACTGGATGCTGAAGCGAAAGCATATCAGAAAAATAAAAAGAAAGAAGACCCCAATCATTATTTCCGCATGATGAAAGAATTAACCTTAACCGGTTACTTCACATCTGAAGTGGGTGCTACCAAAGCTTTACGTTATGTAGCGGTTCCGGGTAAATATGAAGGTTGTATCGATTACAAGAAAGGAGATAAAGCCTGGGCAACCTAGGAGGGTTAGGGTTAGGGTTTGGAGTTTGGGGTTTGGGGTTTGGCGTTGAAAGAAACCCCAAACTCCAAACCCCAAACTTTCCCCAAAGAAAATAATGATACATGCACGCAGTGCATACACTGCATTAAATAGAAATCTATGTCAACCAACAGAAGAGAATTTTTACGGGGCGGTGCTTTTGCGGCACTGGGTTTGGCTTTGCCGTTCAGGGGCAAGTCATCGTTAATAGAAGAATTTGCAAGGTTTAAGAACATTCCGCAGTTTGGTATTCAGCTGTGGACAGTAAAAGAAGATCTGGCTGCCAATGCCAAAGACACACTGAAAAAACTTTCAGCAGATGGATATAAACTCATCGAAAGTTTTGAAGGAAGTAAAGGCATGTTCTGGGGTATGAAAAATACCGAGTTCAAAAAGTATATGGATGATCTGGGTATGAATATCGTTTCATCGCACGCAAACAACACCGTTGATTTTGAACGCAAAGCCGCTGAGGCTGCTGAGATCGGTATGAAATACCTGATCTGCCCTTATAAAGGCCCGCAGAAATCGATCGATGATTTTAAAAAGTTTGCAGATGAGTTCAACAAAAGCGGTGAGATCTGTAAAAAGAACGGGATCCGTTTTGCCTATCATAACCACGATTACTCATTCAAACCCATGAACGGCGAAGTACCTCAGACGGTGATGATGAACAATACCGATAAGAACCTGGTAGATTTTGAAATGGATATTTACTGGGTTGTGGCTGCAGGAGAAGATCCCAAAGCCTGGTTCAAAAAACATCCGGGACGTTTTAAACTCTGTCATATCAAAGATCTGGCGAAGGTTAACAATAAAGACGGACACGAGTCTGTACAAATTGGTAAAGGAACCATTGATTTTGCCTCTATTTTAAAAGTAGCAGCTGCCAATGGCATGAAGTATCATATTATAGAGCAGGAAGCATTTACGGGCACCAATCCTTTGGAGAGTGCGGAGGCAGATGCGAAGTATTTGAAGACGTTTAACTACTAAACCCCTTGTGTTCCCCCTGGAAAGGGGAAAGGATATTATTAAGAAAGCGGTTCATGTATTCATGAACCGCTTTCTTAATGTTGAATTTCGAAGTGCTGCCTTACTTCATCATTCAATATTCCTTGTTCAATATTCATTATTCGCACCCTCCTATCATAAAAAAACTGCGGCTCAAAATGAGCCGCAGTTTTTTTATTTACCAAATCCCTTCCCCCTACCAGGGGGAATACAAGTGGGTTACACTCCCAAACTATATCCATCCCTATACGTTCTCTTCACAAACTGATTCGCTTCATCAAAATTCGTGATACGCATATTCGGGCCATCCCACAACAGTTTTACGTTGCGGCCTGGGTAGGTGATGATATCTTTTCCTTTCGCATCTTTACCAGCTTTGGTAATATGGTAACTGCGGATAGCGAGGTTGCCCATGAGTACGCTTTCGGTTAATGGTCCGGCAATATCAAAACGGGAACTGAGGTTATTGGCCTGTTCAGAACCGTAACCGGCAATAGCGCCTTCTACCCATGCAGCGTAGTGACCTGCATCGCCTCTTGGTACACGGGCTACTGTTTTAGGAACCACGGTTTCTTCTGTGCGGGAAGTAGGTAACAATTTTGGTTTGATACCATAAGTGCCACACATCATTTTGCCTTTGGTGCCGATGAAGATAGCGCCGTTACCGCCGTCACCCATTTCTTCGTTAGGGCCCAGTTCTTCCGGACGGTCTGGTTGAATACCGCCATCCATCCAATGCAGTTTTACATCGGGTTTTCCGTTCTGGCCTTTGAAGGTTAAAGTGATAGAAGAGGAAACAGGGCCTGAATCAGGATATACACCACGTGTCCAGTTTTCAATATAAGGTGTGGCAATACTGCACTCTGCACCGGTAGGATAACCGAGACCGAGAACAGCAAAGGCAGGCGCCATGATATGACAGGCCATATCGCCCAAAGCGCCGGTACCATAATCCCACCAGCCGCGCCAGTTGAACGGAATTAGTTTATCTACATAATCGCGGTAAGGGGCAGTACCTAACCATAGATTCCAGTCGAGCTCAGCAGGAACCGCAGGTTTTTCTTTAGACCAGGGAATACCCTGGGGCCAAACCGGTCTGTCGGTATAACAATAGATGGTGTGTACATCACCAATAATGCCGGCATTGTACCAATCCTGTAACTGACGAACCCCATCGCCCGATGCACCCTGGTTACCCATCTGCGTAACCACTTTATAATCGTGTGCGGCTTTGGTAAGGATACGTGCTTCGTAAATATCGTGGGTAAGTGGTTTTTGAACGTATACGTGTTTGTTATGCTGCATAGCGGCCATGGCTACTACGGCGTGCATATGATCGGGTATGGAAACAGAGAGTGCATCAAAAGATTTATGTTCTTTTTCGATCATCTCACGATAGTCTGTATAGATCTTGGCTTTGGGATAACGCTCACGGCTTTTACGGCTCTGGCGAGAATCTACATCGCAGAGAAAACCGATCTCGGCCTTGCCGCTCTGGAAGAAGTTCCACAGATCGCTTTCGCCTTTACCACCGGCACCTACACCGGCAACGATCAGTTTATCGCTGGGTGCTGTAAAACCGCGGCCCAGTACATGGCGGGGAACAATGTAAAAACCGGCAGCAGCCAGGGCAGCGTTGCGGATAAAACCGCGCCGGGTGTTGTTAACGGGTTCTTTCTTTTTCATGCTTGTCAATCGTTATGGTTAGTGGTAAAGAATAGAAAGATGAATTTATTACAAATAATTCAATTGGCGAAGGGGGATTGATGGATTGCAGTAATACGGATTATCGGATTGGCGGATTGCGGATTGGCGGATTAGGGAAAGCCAATGGCAGCGGGTGTTTGAGGGCTAAATATTTTTAGTAAAAATGTAGCATCGTTATAAAAATAAATCCTGCGGAGGGTTAAAGAGCAAAGCTGTAACGCAATGTTCGCAAAGAACCGCAAAGATCACAGGGTATTCGCTTCTTTGCGTTCTTAGCGGTTCTCTATGTTCTTTGCGCTCCCGCTTTAATCCCGCCAGACGGTATTCTGCCAATAGATGAAAGCTTATATAATTCACAGGTGTGCTTGTTAAATAATGGCAAGTTGCAGACTGTGAAAGGTTAAAGGGTTACATAATTGCCAGAAAACGGGCATGTGGTACGGTATTGGCATACTATCTATATCTGCCATAAGGCAAACACTTAAAACACCCACAATGAAAAAATTACTACTCTTCGCTTTTACAACCATCATGATAAGCGGAACCGCTATGGCGCAAACTACCAAACAGGAAGAAAAGAAAGACCTGCGCACCGCCGTAGAGATCAAGCGCGACCAGCAGAAGAAGATGGCCGATGATGCTGCGCATTTACGCTTAAAAAAAGCACACGACCATAAAGAAGCTGCCGATGCGGCCCGTAAGAAACAACATGCCGATGCCAAGGCTTTGCGTGATAAAGGGGTAAAGCATCCGGTAAAAGCCGTAAGAAAGCAATTACACAAAGAACATGAAGCCGCCGAGAAGAAGAAAGAAGGAACCAAATAGAAAGGATAAGCTGTATCTTTATATCCGTTTACAATCCAATCAGACCGCCTGCTCGTTAGAGTGGGCGGTTTTGTTATTTAGAGATAAACCATAGGACGTCACTGCGAGGAACGAAGCAGTCTGTGGATCAAAGTGATAGAATATTTGCTATTAAAAAAACAATATTTTATTATATTACATATTATCGATTGGTCGAGGAAAGAGGTTGAACTTATTGTTTATGATTATTTTGAAATGTTGCGTGATGAACTTACGCATCAGTTCTATAATAAATCGGAACATAGAAAAAAACTCCAGCCTTTGTTAGTTAATAGAAGTGAATCAGCAATCGAAAAAAACACCAAAATATTTCAGCCGTATTACTTGAAATCCAGATTCCTTTTATTAATGGATATAAACCCTTATCGGGCTATCAGCAAATTCTAAAAGACGAAGTAGTCCAATATCTAAAAGTCAATAAAAGTGAATTAGAGCCGCTATTTGATTTTTTCACAAAGGAGAAACCAATTTTTAAGCCCAACAATAGAATCGATTTTAATAAAATAGTAATTGATGGACCAATCATTTCTGAATTACAAGAAGATCAATTGACTTTTAGGCCAGTAAAAATCAATTATTTAGAAAAAGAACAAAATAATAGGGCATTAGGAGAAGAAGGAGAAAGGTTGATTGTTGAATATGAAAAATGGAGATTGATAAAGGAGGGGAAAGAAAGTCTTGCTGAGCAAATTAAGTGGATTTCGAAAGAGCAAGGAGATGGGACAGGGTTCGATATCTTATCAAAGAACGCAAATGGTACAGATAGATATATTGAAGTAAAGACAACAATACTGTCAAAAGAGACCCCAATATTTTTAACTAATAATGAATATAAATTTGCTGCATCAAAAAACAAGAATTTCTTTTTATATAGAGTTTTTAACTTTAACAAACACACACAATTCTTTCAAAGAAATGGTAGTTATGATAACTATTCAATCCTAAAACCTCAAACGTACAAAGCCTACATAACATAAGTGAACAATTTTATGTTTATAGAAATGTTTCAAAAAGCATTTCAGGTTTGGTATCCTTCCCCTTAATCCGGCTCATATTATAACTACGCTGCGCTTTGGTGTGTACATCGGCCATAGTCTAAGGTAATAAAACGGTTGTTTTTTGCGGTAAATACCTAATGGAAAGAATTGTTCCAGTTCTTATTTTGAGACTGTCTTAAACAATGACCGTCGATAGCAAATATGCAATTGGAAACATACAAATATGAGATCAATGGTCTGAAACAATACAGGTTTGTAAGTAAGGGCAGGAAGGATATATTAAAACTGGTACAGTTTAAGCCCACATGGGACCCTGACATTATCAATCTTGGATTTGGAGATGAATTACCCGATGGTACCATTGATGATAAATCAATTTCTGATAATGGCGATACCATAAAAGTGCTTGCAACGGTTGTTCAGATCGCGAATGATTTTTTGGAAAGGTTTTCTGGTAAGAAAATTGCTTTTACAGGAAGTACGCCCAATAGAACAAAACTATATTTGCGGATCTTGAGAATGTATTTCAGTGAATTCAGCGAAAATTTTCTAATATCTGCTTATAGCGAGAGAGATGGAATCATAAGCGAAGTCGATTTTAATCCTAAAGCAGAGGAAAACTATCTTGTTTTTTTAGTAAAAAGAAAATTGTAATTTTAAAAGAGATGTCAGCTACTCCAAATCATATTGATCGGAAGCTTCCTGAAAAGAAGAAAATAAATAGTGATATGTCAAATGAATTTGACGAGGTCACTTTATTTCCTGACCAACTTGCGAAAGTGAATGCTTTAATTGAAAGATTGGTCGCAAAACCGCGTGATACTGAAAAGATCAACAAACAAGAATCCTCATCCGGCGATAATAAAATAATGTAAGCTTCGGTAGGAAATAAAATAATAAGGTATCCATGTATTGGGTTTGATATATTCATTAGCCGCCTCTCTTCTTTCTTCTGATCTCGATTCATTTTACCCCGCTATCGCAGACACTAAGTCTCCCCCGACACAATCTCGGATAATAATGTAGTTTTAACCCTCACATTGTATCCATGGCAACAACCTATTCAACACCCGGCGTATATCTTCAAGAACTGCCTGCTTTTCCCAAAGGAATTGTACCTGTGCCGGGTTCTGTTACAGTATTTATCGGATATACAGAAAAAGCAGAGCTTAATGGTAGATCGTATATGCATGTGCCTCATGCGATTAACTCGCTTGATGAATATGAAACCATTTACGGAAAGGGACCGGATGCGGTAACAAAGTTTTTTATTGTGAAGGCTGATGGGGATATTGCGTCCTCCCCTTTACATCCGGTTATTGATCTGGCTGGTCAAGCTTACAAGATCAGTTTGCAGTCGGCTGCGTTTCGTTTGTATAACAGCCTGCGTTTGTTCTTTGCCAATGGTGGTGGACGTTGTTATATTATTTCGGTTGGTGATTATCATCAGCAGCCTTCTTTGGATGATTTTTCTTCTGCAATTATCTTTTTAAAAAATGAGTATGAGCCATCTATATTAGTGATTCCTGATGCATTGGCTTTACCCGCAGCAGATCATGCTGCTTTGGTTCAGCAGTCATTGGTGTATTGTGCAGAGGCGGAGAACTGTATTACTATATTGGATGTATATGATGGAGCAATAGCCGATCCAGAACAGGTAGAGCCCGTGATCACACAGTTCAGAAACGGAAACGGTGATCTGGGATTAAGTTATGGAACCGCTTATTTCCCCTGGTTACATACAGGTATTGTTGCCAGAGCCGAGATCAGTTTTTTGAATTTTCCGGATGATGTTTCCAGCTTTCTTGAAAAGAATGATGCTGTATCCAAATCACTGGAACCCATACCCTCATTGCGTTCAGCGTATGTGAAAGATCCGGCTGATGCTTCTCTCATAGCCGCTATACAGGAAGCCAATAAAACATTACTCAGCGTAAGTGAACAATATTATTCCCTTGTTTCTGCTGCCTTAAGCATTCTAAATGTGCTTCCGCCCTCCGCAGCAATGGCGGGTATCTATGCTTTGCTCGAGAACACCGCCACCATTTCAAAAGCAGCGGCCAATATTACACTGGCGGCTGTATTGTCGCCAACGGTTAACCTTACTGATAAACAGCAAATGTTTCTGAATGTAGATACCAGTGGTAAATCAGTAAACGCGCTGCGGGCATTTCCGATGCGGGGTGTAGTGGCATGGGGTGCAAAAACACTGGATGACAATGAGATCTTTTTCCGTTATATCAATGTAAGAAGAACCCTGATCTTTATTGAGCAATCTATCAGACAGGGGTTACACAGCTATGTTTTTGAATCCAATGTTGAAGCTACATGGGTCACCGTTAAAAATGAGATAGAAAACTTTTTATTTGGTTTCTGGAAAAAGGGCGGCCTTGCGGGTAGCACACCTGCGGATGCTTATGTGGTGGAAATTGGATTAGGGTCTACCATGTCGGCAGAAGATATTTTGTATGGATTTATGCGGGTTACTGTTTTGATAGCGGTGTCGCATCCGGGGGAGTTTATTGAAATTAACTTTCAGGAGGAGTTGTCGACGTCTTAAACGCTCACTAATAGCAGTTACGCTATTTACTTTTTTGTCTTGACACAAAAAAGTAACAAAAAAAGTCAAGGCTGATGAAAAAAAGCTAAAATTTCCTCCATTCCGCTACAAGGAAATAAGTCTAAAGCCGGGCAGTTATTCATCGATTAGACAAATATGTGTTTCAGCATTTGAACAGGGCTCAGCATATTTCCTTGCTTAACGCTCCATTCCGTAAATTTCTTAACGCTTTTTTTCATAGGCCGGTTTAGCAAAGGAAAAACAGGGTAACAGGTACGGGGCTCCCGGCTAAGCCGGGACCGTGAGCGACCCGGGGTCTCGAATAGCAGCGGGATATAGTTTTTACAACAACCAAGAACGAACAAAACAATTGCTATCTTGTAAAAGATAAAAGCCTGTCATATGCCGAATGAGATCTTAACGCAGTTAGCCGCTATGCGTAGCTATTTTAACAGCGGTGTTACTAAACCTTATGCTTTTCGTAAACAGCAATTGATTGCTTTGAAAGATGCGGTTATTGCGCATGAGGAAGACATCTATGCGGCTTTGTACACAGATCTGAAAAAAAGTAAGGAAGAATGCTGGGTTACTGAGAATGGTTTTTTTCTGGCAGAACTGAATGATACACTTGGTCATCTGAAAGAATGGATGGAACCGGAATCTGTGTCTACTAATTTATTGAACCTTCCCTCCAGCAGTCGTGTACTGCGAGAGCCATTGGGTGTGGTGCTGGCCATCGGGCCCTGGAATTATCCTTTTCAATTATTGTTTACGCCCTTATTGGGTGCCATTGCTGCGGGTAATTGTGTGGTATTGAAACCCAGTGAATTTGCACCGGCTACGGCTGCGGTAATGCAGAAGATTATTGAATCAACTTTTTCTAAAGAATATATTTTGTATGTGCCGGGTGATGGCGCAAAGGTTATTCCTGAAATGATGGATCATTTTACGTTTGATCATGTTTTTTATACCGGCAGCACAGCCGTTGGTAAGATCATTTATAAAATGGCCGCAGAGAGGTTGGTGCCGGTTACCCTGGAACTGGGAGGAAAAAGTCCTTGCGTAGTGGAGAGTGATGCAAATATCCATATCGCTGCCAAGCGGATCGTGATGACAAAATTCTCCAATGCCGGACAAATGTGTGTGGCTCCGGATTATGTTTTGGTGCATGCCTCTAAGAAAGAAGCATTGGTTAAGGCGCTAAAAGAAAAGATCAAACAATTCTTTGGAGATAAACCGGAGCAGAGTGAGAACTACGGAAAGCTCATCAACGAGCGTCAGTTTAACCGTGTAACCAGCTATCTGATGCAGGGCAATAAACTGCATGGTGGTAGATACAACGCCGATACTTTATTTATCGAACCCACGCTATTGGATAATGTACACATTGATGCACCGGTAATGAAAGAAGAGATCTTTGGGCCTGTATTACCAATACTCAGTTTTACCACACCGGAAGAAGCCTTGGCCATTATTGCCCACAATCCGAACCCTTTGGCTTTTTATGTGTTTACCTCAAGCAGTGAGAAAGAGAAGCAATGGCTGGATGCGGTTCCTTCCGGGGGTGCTTGTGTAAATAATGCCAGCTGGCATCTTACCAATCCTTCGCTTCCCTTTGGTGGCAGGGGTTTCAGCGGAACGGGGGCTTATCATGGAAGATATTCGTTCGATACCTTCTCGCATAAAAAAGCAGTCATGAAAACGCCAACCTGGTTTGATCCGGCGTTGAAGTATCCGCCGTTGAAAGGAAAGTTGGGGATTTTTAAGTGGATCATTCGGTAAGGATTATCGGATTAGCGGATTGCGGATTAACGGATTGGAAAGCCAATCCACTAATTCGAGATGGTACTAAAAATGCAAGTCGTAAATGAAAAATTAAAATGACTTTACCGTTATGAATAGCCACAAGTACCGAATTATCGGACTTTCACAACAAAACAATCCGCTAATCCGCTAATCCGCAATCCGCCAATCATATGAAAAAACTATTCCTCATTTCCGCTAAGAATAACAACAAGTAACAGATTAGTGGAATCTTACAATAAAAAATCCGCTAATCCGCAATCCGCTAATCCGCCAATCATATGAAAAAACTATTCCTCATTACCGCTGTAATCATTATCGGATTATTGTTGATCAAACGAAAAGACATGACCTGGAGACAATCCATCCTCAAAACGATCTACCCTTTGATCATGCTGAAAGGAAAATTATTTCCGGGCAGTAAAGATGTGCAGGTAAACAAAGCGCAAACACAACCCGTGAACTCATTTTATACTTTGAAAGCAGTAAACAATCACGGAGACACGATTGATTTCAGTCAGTTCAAAGGCAAGAAAGTTATGATCATCAACACCGCAAGCGATTGTGGTTTTACGGGGCAGTATGATGAATTGGAAAAACTGCACCAGCAATACAAAGACAAACTGGTGATGCTGGCTTTTCCTGCCAACGATTTTAAAGAACAGGAAAAAAACGATGATGCGGCGATTGCGGAGTTCTGTAAAATAAATTATGGAATCACTTTTATGATCATGCAGAAAACCCATGTAATTATGGGGGCAGAACAGAACCCGGTGTTTCAATGGTTAAGCCATAA
This sequence comes from Chitinophagaceae bacterium, assembly GCA_947455605.1. GTDB lineage: Bacteria > Bacteroidota > Bacteroidia > Chitinophagales > Chitinophagaceae > Sediminibacterium. The sequence goes on along the minus strand of CANGOX010000011.1, from coordinate 42,532 downwards.
GGAACAAAATGGCTGGTGCGGGCAGGCGCCTGTCTGGAATTTCAGTAAATATATCATCAATGAGGAGGGGGTTCTTACGCATTTCTTCTCTCAGATGATCTCTCCTTTAAGTAAGGATGTGGAGGGGGGATTAACGAATTAGCGTATTGCGGATTAACGGATTATTATAGGATTTGTAAATGAATACGTTAATCCGTAATTCGCCAATCCGATAATTCCTATACAGGGCATTTCTCGTGGTAGTTAATCAACTCAATAGGTGTTCTCGCAATTTCAAAACCATGATAATGAGTTTTCACCTCATCCAGCACTGCTTCCACTTCTTCCATCGTTGTTAGTGTAACCAACTTATTTCTGAATTCTTTGATATTGGGTAAGCCCTTCAGATAGTTTGAATAGTGTCTGCGCATTTCGTTGATGCCAACAACAGGGCCTTTCCACTCGAGTGATTTACGGAGATGCTTACGGGCAACTTCAACACGTTCTTCCAATGTTGGGAACGGAAGCAGTTCACCGGTAGCAATATAATGTTTGATCTCGCGGAAGATCCAGGGATAACCAATGGCTGCACGGCCGATCATGATGCCGTCAATACCATAACGGTTTTTATATTCGAGCGCTTTTTGCGGACTGTCGATATCGCCATTACCAAAAATGGGGATCTTGATGCGTGGGTTATTTTTTACTTTGGCGATCAGTGTCCAGTCGGCTTCGCCTTTATACATCTGTGAGCGGGTACGTCCGTGAATGGCGAGGGCTTTGATGCCTACATCCTGTAAACGTTCGGCTACTTCTTCAATATTCCGGGTGTTATCATCCCAACCCAATCGGGTTTTAACGGTAACCGGAAGGCGGGTGCTTTTTACAACGGCTTCTGTTAAGCGAACCATCAGGTCTATATCTTTCAATACACCGGCGCCGGCTCCTTTGGTCACCACTTTTTTAACAGGGCAACCGAAATTAATATCGAGCAGGTCTGGGTTAACGGTTTCTACAATTTTGGCGCTGAGCGACATCGCATCTTCATCGCCCCCAAAGATCTGGATGCCTATTGGGCGTTCATAATCGAAAATATCCAGTTTCTGGCGGCTCTTCATGGCATCGCGGATCAACCCTTCACTGCTGATGAATTCGGTATACATCAGATCGGCGCCATTGTCTTTACAAACGGCACGGAAAGGCGGATCGCTTACATCCTCCATGGGTGCCAGCAATAACGGGAAATCGGGTAATATTATCTCGCCTATCTTTACCATATTGTGTTTCTGATGACCGGGTGATGGAAATGCTGGCGGTTTGCCTTTTATCCTTTAACCCGGACTTTATTTTTAAAGAAGTTGCAAATTTACAATCTTATTTTTCAATAGATGAATCAAAAGCCTCAGCTTACCTATCCTATGCAATTTGCCCTTTTGATAGGCTTAATGGGTGTTTTTATTGTGATCAGCGGGTTATTGGTGACATTTTTGGGTAGCCAGATGATGCATGTGCCCTTTTCTCAGGTAGGTACACAGATCAATAAACCGGAATATGTAAATGTTTCCCGTTTGCTCAATACCCTGGCTTCGGTGCTGGTTTTTCTGCTTCCCGCGTTGATCCTTGCACGTAATCTGGGTAAATCTGCCTTTACACAATTGGGGTTCAATTCAGCGATCGGATTTAGACAGATGATTCCTTTACTGCTGATCATGGTGGCAGGTATTATGCTGAGTGGTGCATTGGGTGAACTGAATGAAAAAATTCCTTTACCCGCCGCTTTATATGCAAAAGCCAAAGCGCTGGAAGATGAATACAAAACTTCCATGATGGCAATGGCCAATATGAAAACGGTTGCCGATTATCTGCTGGCCATATTGGTATTGGCAGCCGCTCCGGCTTTGTGTGAGGAAGTGCTGTTCAGAGGTGGGTTTCAGCAAGTGTTTATCGGCTGGACCAAAAGCAAATGGGCGGGTATCATTATTACGAGTGTACTCTTCAGTGCTTTTCATTTTTCTTATTTCGGATTTTTACCGAGGCTGGCATTGGGTATCATTTTAGGATTGATTTTTTTCTATAGTAAAAATATCTGGCTCAATATCTTTCTGCATTTTCTGAACAATGCGATGGTGGTAACACAATTATACGTGGCTTCACGCATGGGCAAATCCATTGAAAAAACCATTGACGAAAATATTCCGATGTGGGTGGGTGTAATTGCTCTGGCACTGCTGCTGGTGTTCTTCCGTATTTTCAAAAAAGAAAGTGAAGCGGTAGTGCTGGAGAAAGAAAAAGACAGGTATTCGTCTCACGAAAATATGGTGTCCTGATGCAACCCTGGAGAAAGATCTATGCAACCCGTAACCCCGCAGAAGCCAGTATTGTACAAGGCATGCTGGAAGAAAACAATGTGCCTGTACAGGTGATGAACAAGCAAGACAGTAGCTATCTCAATTTTGGAGATATAGAACTGTTTGTACCTGAGCACCTAATGGAAACGGCTAAGCAGTTGCTGAGTCAGAACCTGCTTAATTAATTTTTTGAGCCGCATAGCCTCATAGTGTGCACTCTTTTCTGGCCTCTGTCTGCCAACAGGCAGGTATGTTTCTATGTGTTAAATCCTTCCCTACGATCAGCGGGATAAAGTTTTTGATTATCTCCCGCAATCAATCGTACTTCGTACTTCTAAACTCGTACTAAGCACATGGCTTTTAACTTTGCAACCTTCCGTACACGTGCGTTAACTGCGATCGTTTTTGTATTGGTTATGTTAACCGGTCTGTTATGGAATCAATGGAGTTTTCTTGTTTTATTTTCTGTGATCCATTTTGGTTGCTGGATCGAATACCAAAAACTGGTTGGGTTAATTGATACGGATTACCGAGAGATCAACGCATCGCATCGCTATGGGATCATGCTGGCGGGATGGGGTTATCTGTTATGGATGACGGATAGCAGTTACCAACTGGGCAACATCAGCTTCAGTACCATTGGCTGGTGGATCTTTGCGGTTAGTTTTATCAGTTTTATTGTGGGCGATTTTCTTTTCGGCAAAAAATCGAATCCGCGTTTATGGGCGCATTCGTTTATGGGCTTTCTGTATATTTCTATCAGCTGGGGATTGATGATGCGATTATATACCAATCTTCATCAAACGATCTTTACGGGGGCCAACTGGTTATTGCCCGTAATACTGATCGCTTCTATCTGGATCAATGATACGATGGCTTATCTGGTGGGTTCATTTATCGGTAAAACACCTTTATCCCCCATTTCTCCTAAAAAAACCTGGGAAGGCACTATTGGTGGAGCTTTGTTAGCGGTGTTGGTAGTGGTATTGGTGGGGTATTACACATTGCATTTTGCCATTAAACCACTTTTACTCATCTCCTTAACCGGCGCTATTGCCGGCACACTGGGCGATCTGTTTGAAAGTAAACTCAAACGTATGGCCAATGTAAAAGACAGTGGCAATATCATGCCGGGGCATGGTGGCTTTCTGGACAGGTTTGATTCCCTACTATTAGCAACAACCGTACTCTGGCTGGTCCTGTACTTCGCATACTAAAACAGCGCCCTTGCGCCTTTGCGTGAAACATTTCCCTTAAATCAGGGTATCGCTTTCTCAACATTCCGATTTACATTTGCTGTTCAAATCAGTACCATGACCATTCACAGAGAAGGATATAAGACCATTGCTATTACCGCATTATTATTCGGTTTGTTCAATGTGGTTTCTTTTGCATTTTTAAGTGCCTCATTGCCCTGGCTGGCAATGGCTTTATTTGTGATCACATTGGGGCTGTTCCTGTTCATCATTTCTTTCTTCCGGATCCCCAACCGTCAGTTAACCATTAATGATAACCAGATCATCTGCCCGGCAGATGGTAAGGTAGTGGTGATCGAAGAGGTAACGGAGGTAGAGTACTTCAAAGACAAACGTATTCAGGTAAGTATTTTCATGAGTCCGGCCAACGTACACGTTAACCGCAACCCCATGAGTGGTGAAGTGGTATACAACCAATACCATAAAGGCAAGTACCTGGTGGCCTGGCATCCGAAATCATCCACCGAAAATGAAAGATGGAGCGTAGTAACCCGCAACGCCCATGGAGAGATCTTATACAAACAGATAGCCGGCGCTTTAGCCAAAAGGATCTGTAATTATACCAAGGTAGGCGAACAGGTAAACCAGTGCGATGAATATGGATTCATCAAATTTGGCAGCCGTGTAGACGTATTATTGCCCCTGCATGCCAAGATTAACGTAAACCTGAACCAGGTGGTAAAAGGCGGTGTAACCGTATTGGCCAGCTGGTAATACCCGCCACAAGTCGTATTTTAACAGAGCGGAACAGGAATAACGCTGGAATTGTTCTATTTTAGTAGGGAACAAACCACAAAAAACAATCAGTATGAAAAAAGTATTCCTCTTAGCTACAGCTGCCTTCCTGTTTACAGGTTTTGCATTTGCACATGGTGATGGTAAGAAATGCGGAAAAGGCAAAGATTGCTGCAAAGACAGCAAAGAATGCAAAATGAATTGCAAAGACGAAAAGAAAGATGCGAAAGCTGAAACAAAAACAACAGCAAAAGCAGGCGCTAAAAAAGCGTAGTTCTTTTTAAAATGAAATATAAGCCCTGCTTTTGCGGGGCTTTTTTATGTAAGTACGTTATTTCTAAGTGGAGGGATCCCGCACAGACGGGAAGGAGAAATCTTTCCAATGAAAACAAGGGTTACCTCAAAAAATTTCTCCCCCTCATTCTTCAGGGTCGAAATGACGGGTTTGTTAAAAGATGTTCTCTAGTTCTTTTAAATGATACACCACATATGTGGCCTGCACTGTAGGTACCACATTGAGATGGTTCACAAAAATGGTATCTAATCCTGCATTGATACCGCCCTGTATATCTGCATCCAGGTTATCGCCGATCATGATACTTTCTTCGGGTGTGGCGCCGGCTTTGCTTAAAGCGTAATCAAATATTTCTTTATTGGGTTTGAGGCTGCCACTGGCTTCGGAAGTGATCACCTGATCAAAGAAGGGGTCGATCTTTGCATGCTGAATTTTGCCATACTGCACTTTTTCAAAACCATTGGTTACTAAATGCATCTTATAGTTCTTATCCTGCAGGTATTGCAATATTTCAACGGTATAAGGAAAAAGGGTTTTCCTGGTGGGCAGTAGATCCAGAAACTGAACACCCAGGTCTCTTGCCAAAGGTTCATCTGCCAGTTTAAAATCGAGCAGCGCCAGCCACATACGCTTCCATCTCAGTTCATCCTGTTTTATAAAACCTTTGGTATAGCGGTCCCAGAGGCGGTGGTTATGATAGCTGTATCGTTCAAAGAACTGATCAAAATCGGGAACACCTTTCGATTGAAGGTCATTACTCTCAAAAAGCTGGGTAAGGGTTTGTTTGGCATTGGTCTCAAAATCCCAGAGTGTGTGATCGAGGTCAAAAAACAAATGTCTGTACTTCATGCTGCAAAGTACGAACTACGAAGAATGAAGTACGAAATTGATTAACAAAAATGTTCGTACTTCGTAGCTCTAACTTCGTACTTATGAATATCATTATCACCGGAGCATCCAAAGGAATTGGCAGAGCAATCGCAGAACAGTTTGCCGCTGCCGGACATACTCTGATCATCTGCAGCCGTGGCGAAACAGCATTGTATGATACCGTGGCTTTTCTGCAAACAAATTATCCGCAATGCAAGGTTAAGGCAAGGGTAGTGGATATGAGTAATAAAGAGCAGGTGAAAGCGTTTGGGGTTTGGTGTTTGGGGTTTGGTGTTCCGGATATATTGGTGAACAATGCAGGACAATTCATTCCCGGCAGCATTCATAATGAAGCAGAGGGTGTGTTAGAACAAATGATGGAAACAAATCTCTATAGCGCCTATCATCTTACACAGGTTCTATTGCCATCCATGATAGAAGCCAGATCCGGTCATGTGTTTAATATCTGTTCCATTGCTTCTTTACATGCTTATCCTAACGGTGGCAGTTACAGCATCAGCAAATTTGCCTTACTCGGTTTCAGCAAAAACCTGCGTGAAGAAATGAAACCACATGGTGTGAAAGTAACGGCTGTTTGTCCGGGTGCCACCCTAAGTGCCAGCTGGGATGGTTTTGAGATAGATCCCAAACGCATCATGGAAGCGGCTGATATTGCTAAAATGGTCTTTGCTGCTTCGCAGTTATCTCCTCAGGCTGTAGTGGAAGATATGATTATGCGGCCGTTGTTGGGAGACCTGTGAGGATTGGGAAATTTTGGAATTGGGAAATTGGGAAATTGAACGGCGGGAATGAAACCGCTAAGTTTTCCCCTCCTGCGCAGTAGGAGGGGTGCCCAAGCGTTCCGGCTAAGCCGGGAGAAGGGCGGAGTGGTTGAATAGCATGAGGTATAAACCAAACACCCTAAAAAAATCCTAAACACTAACAACACTACCCTCTATATATTTTCCCCAGACAATAAGATCTGCCAGGCATCGGATACTTTTCCGGCATTCAATAATTCAGCGGCATAAATATGTAATTCCTTCTCCATTTCTGCAGGACTGATAGAATAGTATTGAATGATGTTTTTCAGTCGATCATCACTAAATGCAGGATTGATGGTTGGCAGTTCGGGTACATTGGCTAAGAGGCCTAAATGGTTACCGGTTAACAGTTGGCTGTTGCGGATGCCTTCGGGTAAAGCATCTACGCCAATGCCGAGTTGTGTATTGGGTTTTTCCACGCGGAAAAGATTGGTTTCATCTACTTTACAATACCAGTCGCCACCCAGCCTGGCCACTAAATGTAATTTGTGCGGATCTATTTTTCCGTCGTTGCCTAAGATACTTTCCGCTACATGCATGCAAAGTATTTCTGCAATTACGAGTTGTCCGGCACCACCTTCTTCACCCAAACTTTTTACCTCATTCACCCGGCACTCTAATTTTATTTTAGCCTCTTTTACCATCGGAGGCTTTACCATTGTTGACGCTTCTTTGGTAAAACCTGCTTTGATAAATTCATCTACCCCCTTTGGAAACTCGCAACTGGAAAGACTGGTTTGCTGCACCATTGCATAGTCTACCATATTGATCACACATTCCGGTACTTCGAGCACATTGTCGAGCGTGTGCTTTGTGGTATTGTCTCTTCCTCTTCTTGCCGGCGAAAAAATAACAATGGGTGGGTTGGAGCTGAAGACGTTGAAAAAACTAAACGGGCTTAAGTTCACATTACCTTCCTTATCTATCGTACTGGCAAAACAGATAGGCCTTGGGGCAATGGCGTTGTTTAGCCATTGTTGTTTTTCGAGGGTTGATATTTGGGAGAAGTCTAAAAGCATGTTATTAACGGATTGGCGGATTGCGGATTAGCGGATTATTTTATGTTTTCTTTGAGATATTTTATAAAACCACCAATCTTCTTACCCAGCTGTTGAGATCTTTTGCTAAAATATTCATACGATTCTTTATCTATCATTTCAGCTTTGTTGAGAATGGTAAATTGATTAAAGACTTCCCCTGCAGAACCTTTAGAATAGGTAAGAAACCGGATAAATACTTTATTATTTCCATATTCAAAACCCTCAGCAATATTATTAGATATTGATGAAGCTGCAGCTCTTAATTGGTCTTTCATCCTGAAATCAGTTTTCAATTTACCTTGCTCACAAAAAATATATACCTCTGCTGCAAAATCAACCGCATCCTTCCATAAAGGCAATTCGGTAAAAGATAAATAGCTAGGCATTTGTTCGTTTAAATAATTCGCTAATCCGCAATTCGCTAATTCGCAAATCTTTCAACAAACTTATGTTTTCAACTCATTCTCCCAGAGCGTATTTATACTTAAAAAAAACTGTGAAAACACTATTTTTTCCTGGCCAAAATGGAAAAATCACTTTCGTCCTTAACAATAGTATTACTGAGTTTTCCCAACCCCTCTACTTCCATTTCAACAACATCATTTTCTTGCAGCCATTGCTCCTGATAATCTGCGTCATTCAATTTCCCCGTACCATTCAATTCTAAAAAACAACCCGTGCCCACTGTTCCGCTGCCGATCACATCGCCGGGGTGAATATCGGCGCCGTAGGCGCAGCGTTCGAGGATCTCGGCAAAGGTCCAATCCATCTCGTTTACATTGCCACTACTAACCTGGATGCCGTTTACAGTACAACTCATCGGTAAATTCCAGCTCTTGCCTGTATGGCCTTCTTTGCAGGGAACTTCATAAGGTTCAAGTTCGTCTAAAGTAACTAAGCAGGGGCCGATGACTGTTGCAAAATCTTTTCCTTTGGCGGGTCCGAGATTGAGCAGCATTTCTTCCATCTGTAATCTGCGGGCACTCATATCATTCATGATCATTAATCCGCCAATATATTGATCGGCTTCTTCTGCCGGAATATTCCTTCCCTGTTTACAAACAACGATCGCCACTTCCAGTTCAAAATCCAGTTTTTCAAAATGATCGGGCATACACTTGATCTCTCCGGGACCTTGTATGCTGTGGTGATTGGTGAAATAGAAGATCGGATATTGATCAAATTCAGGAATCATCTCAACTTTGCGGTTTCTGCGGGCAGCTGCCACATGCTGTCTGAAAGCATAACCATCCCTGCAGGAAGTTGGAAAAGGTACAGGTGCCAATACTTCACTTTCTTCCATCGATATCCCCTGTTCCATACTGATCTTTCCGCTTTTAATGGCGGCTTCTACTTTTTGGGCAATGGGAAACATATCATCCCAATAGTGTAAGAACATATTCATGCTGTTGGGCAGATCGGGATGCAGGAGATCGCAGTCGAATAATAAACCATCTACTAAAAAAGCGAGTTGATCGCGTCCTTCAATGAGGTAAGAAACAAGTTTCATAAAGCAAACAATATTAGGGAACGAAAATAGACCAAAAAGATGAGGCAAGCTGTTCTGCGTAGTATCTTTAGTAACAATTTCGCTGCTATGAAAAAACAGGTCTTTTGTTGGCTTCTGGGAATGGTTGTTTCATCCATCTTATCTGCGCAGGAAAATACCTGGATCCGGATCAATCAACTCGGATATACACCTTCCGGTATTAAAGTAGCGATCTGGTGCAGTAAGGAAAAAAACCAATTATCGGAATTTGAACTGGTGGATGCAGCTTCTCAAAAAACAGTCTATAAACGTGCAGCCGGAAAAGCGTTTGGCGCCTACGGACCCTTTGCGGAAACCTATCGGTTGGATTTTTCTTCTTTTATCAGATCGGGTAAATATTTTTTACGTACCGGAAAAACAAGCTCGCCAGTATTTGTAATTGATAATGATGTTTATAAAGGTGCCGCGGATTTCTGTTTGAAATATATGCGACAGCAGCGAAGTGGTTTCAATCCTTATCTCAAAGATAGTTGCCATACACATGATGGGTACACCATGTATGGACCGATGCCGGACAGCACGCATATTGATGTAAGCGGTGGCTGGCATGATGCGAGTGATTATCTGCAATACAGTACCACATCTGCCAATGCCACCTGGCATCTGCTGGCTGCTTATAGAGACTTCCCCGGTGTTTTTACAGACACCAAACAGGCGAATGGATTAGAAGGAAAGAATGGTGTGGCCGATGTGCTGGATGAAGCCAAATGGGGGTTGAGCTGGTTATTGAAAATGCATCCCCGACCAGATTGGCTGTTTAACCAGTTGGGTGATGATCGCGATCATAGAGGTATGCGCATACCCAAAGAAGATAATTATTACGGAAAAGGATTTGAGCGACCTGTTTATTTTGTTTCAGGAAAACCGCAGCAGCGTGGGAAGTTCGTGAATGCAACAACGGGTGCGGCTTCCACTGCAGGAAAGTTTGCGAGTGCATTTGCATTGGGTTCTTCTATCTATCAAAAAAAGGATACTGCTTTTGCACATTTGCTGAAACGTAAAGCCTTGAGTGCATATCAATTGGGAGTTGATAAACCGGGAGTGGCACAAACGGTTTCTGTAGTATCTCCTTATATCTATGCGGAAGGTGATTGGGCAGATGATATGGAGTTGGCGGCTGCACAGTTGTATGGATTAACAAAAGAGAAAAAATACGAAAAGGATTTTTATCAATACATGGTAAAAGACTCAGTAGCCAAATGGATGGGAAAAGATACGGCGCATCATTACCAGTATTATCCTTTCAATAACCTGGGTATTTATGCGATGGAGCAGATACGAGGGTTTGATTATTATAATGCAGAATTAGAATCAACAAGTGCATCAGTGATTAATAAAGTTGCCAGCAAAGCTGGGGCTAATGCTTTTAACCGGGCAATCCCTTTTATCTGGTGCAGTAATAATCTAACTACCTCTTTTGCCATTGCGAGTTACTGGTATCGAAATACATCTAAAGACACAAGATATGCGCAACTGGAACAAGCCAATTTTGATTGGCTCTTTGGCTGCAACCCTTGGGGCACAAGTATGGTATATGGATTACCCGCCAATGGCGATACACCGGTTGATCCGCATTCGGCATTCACGCACATTAAAAATTATCCAATTGATGGAGGACTTGTAGATGGCCCGGTATATACGTCTATCTATAAAGGATTGATCGGGATCAAACTGATGGATGAGGATGAGTATGCACCTTTTCAAAGTGATCTGGCTGTTTACCATGATGATTATGGCGATTACAGTACCAATGAGCCAACGATGGATGGAACCGCATCTTTGATCTATTTATTGGCAGCAAAAGAAGCGGAAGCTAAGAAGATGGCCGAAAAGCCCTTATATCAAACATCGGAAGGTGCGGTTATTCGTGGCGATTATCGAAAGAAAGAACTGGCTCTCGTGTTTACCGGGGATGAATTTGGAGATGGTTTATCATCCATTGCAAAAACGCTTGAGAAACAAAACGTAAAGGGAGCTTTCTTTTTTACAGGAAATTTTTATCGCAACAAAAATTTTCAAGCCGGCATAAAAAAATTGTATCAGCAAAAAAATTTATTGGGCCCGCATTCTGATAAACATATTTTGTATTGCGACTGGACTAAACGCGACAGTACTCTTGTTTCGCAGGATTCTTTAGTGAAAGATCTGATTGTGAACAGGAAAGTCATGGAGCAATTGGGTATCAAAAAAAATAGCGGAACATCATTTTTTATACCCCCATACGAATGGTGGAATAAAGAAACAGCCGGATGGATCAATGTGAATAATTGGAACAAACTTTTCAGCTTCACCCCCGGCACTACCAGTAATGCAGATTACACTTATCCTGAAATGGGAAAATCTTACCGAAGCAGTGAAGAGATCATGGCTTCCATAAAAAAATTCAATGAAACCAATGCAGATGGATTGAACGGAGCGATCCTCTTAATACACGCCGGAACAGACACCAGGCGGAAAGATAAATTGTATAACAGGCTGGATGAATTGATTGTGTATCTGAAGAAAGAAGGGTATCAGATTAAACGGATTGATGAGCTCTTGAAATAATTCTCTGCGAAAACTCTGCTTCTCTGCGGCTCTGCGGTGAAAAGAGATGAAAATATGAGTAATTAGTATCCATGTGAAACCTGCTTTCACCGCAGAGGTGGGGAGTGACATGAGGTAGCCGCAGAGTTACCACCTATCTTCCTCCGGAATTTCTCCTTCCTGCTTAAATAGCTCTTTTGATTTCTTTTTCTGCAATTGTCTTTCAATGATCAATGCCGCAATGATCTTTCCGGCATCTTCATTGGGGATGTCTTCGAGCATTTTTCTGAGTTTGTCTTCATTGATATCCAGCCGGTATAAAAGGCTCAGTAAACCATTGAAATCGTGCAGGATCCTATCATTTACCCAGGCTGATAATTCCTCCACGGAAGGGTTCTCCCAGGGTTGCATTTCGTTTAACATACCTTAAAGGTACAGTTAAGCCGGTAACCACTAAATGTTAAAATTATTATACAAAATGTAAAATAAACTTGACAAAATGAATATTTTGTTTTACGTTTGTCTTGTTATTTAAAACGCATTTTATGAAAAAACGACTCTTATTACCGCATGGTTGCCGAGCAATTGGCTATCTGTTACTGGTCCCTTTTCTGGCATTAGGTGTTGCTTATATGGGATGGGATTATACGATCTCCTGGTTGGCATTTCACGATAAACATAAAGCAGGCATCGATCTTTTTACGAACCAGAATTTTACAGATGAGTTGATCACGATCGGGCTAATCCTCAGTTTAGTATTGATTGCATTCTCCAAAGAAAAAATTGAAGACGAAGCTATCCAGTTCTTTCGCCTGGAAGCATTGCAATGGGCAGTGTATGCGAACTATCTTGTATTAATATTGGCCGTACTGTTTTGTTATGGAGGATTATTCTTTACGGTAATGACCATCAACCTGTTTACGGTATTGTTTATTTTCATTGCCCGTTTCCGGTTTGTATTGTATCAATATAATAAGAGCAACGCATGAAGAACAAGATCAAAATTCAAAGAGCGATACATAATCTTACTCAGGATGAACTGGCTAAGAAGATCAGCGTGAGCCGACAGACCATCAATACCATGGAATCCGGAAAATATATTCCTTCTACGGCATTGGCTTTAAAAATGGCAGCGGTATTTGGAGTAAGCGTTGAAGAATTGTTTCAACTGGAAGAGGGCGACTAATATTTTTCGATCACACCCAACCCAAACAAAGCAAAATCATACTTAACCGGATCCAGCGGATCGAGTGTGCGTAAATAATCCGTTAGTTCCACAGCAGCCTGCCAGTCTACCTGTTTTCTATCCAGTAAGCCAAAACGTTTGGCAACCCTTGCCACATGCAGATCTATCGGGCAGATCAATTCAGATGGCTGTATTTTTTTCCAGATGCCGAAGTCAACTCCATGTTTGTCTTTTCGCACCATCCATCTCAGGTACATATTTAACCGTTTGCAGGTTGATCCTTTATAAGGAGTAGCAATATGTTTTTTGGTACGGTGTGGTACGTGCTCGAGAGAGAAGAAATAGTTGTGAAAATTGGTGAGTGCAAGCTCAACACCACCCCGAATGGTTATGCCTTCGGCTTGCGCATTGTACTCTCCTGCCCGAGAAGGGGAAATTTCTTTTGCCTTTTTTGTTGAGCCTCTTACGAAGGCATCTTCTAAACTTTTATGATTTGCGTAGTGATATTGTAAAAATTCGATAAAGTATAAAAGATCGGTGGTATTGAATGTTCGGTGTTTGAAATGGATAAGGTTTTGCAGATCTTTATCGGAATGATTGAGGCAGAAATCGTGCGGAGTATTGTCCATTAACTGCATCAATTCTTTCGATTTCTGAATAATGGTGGTTCGGTTACCCCAGGCAAATACTGCGGCAAACAGTCCGGCAATTTCTATATCGGCTTTTTGAGTAAAGAGATGGGGTATACAAACAGGATCGTCTTTGATAAAAGAGACACGGTTGTATTGGTTCACTTTTTCATCGAAGAATTCCTTGAGAGGTTTGTTTGCTTTTAACTTCATAGTTTAATGGAGATGAAAAAAATTGCCACAGATGGCACAGATCAGCACAGATCTTTCTGTGTCTGCCTGTATCATCTGTGGCAAACAAATAGCTGATGCTTAACCGATGGCTTTGTTCAGATCTTCGATCAGATCATCCGCATCTTCTACGCCCACGCTTAAACGGATCAGGCTATCGCTCAAACCATTCTTGATCCTTTCTTCTCTTGGGATAGAAGCATGTGTCATTGATGCAGGGTGATTGATCAGTGATTCCACACCGCCCAGGCTTTCGGCCAGTGCAAATATTTTGGTGGAAGACAGTACGCGTTTGGCATTATCAATACTATCATCTTTCAATACAAAGCTCATCATACCGCCAAAACCACGCATTTGTTTTTTGGCAACTGCATAATTATGATGGTCTTCAAAACCGCACCAATACACTTTACCCACTTTAGGATGGTTACGCAGAAAATGAGCAACCTTCTCACCATTCTCACAATGACGCTGCATACGCAGGTGCAGGGTTTTGATACCCCGTAATACTAAGAAGCAATCCATGGGCCCGGGAACGGCACCGCAGCTTTTCTGGATGAAATATAACTGTTCACGAAGCGCAGGATCATTCATAACCAGGCAACCCTGTATTACATCACTATGTCCGCCCAGGTATTTGGTGGCCGAATGCATCACAATATCAGCCCCATCATCTAAAGGATTCTGTAAGTAAGGAGAAGCAAACGTATTGTCTACACAAAGCAGTGCTTTGGCAGCTTTGGCTATCACCGATACTGCAGCGATATCCGTAATATTCATCAAAGGATTGGTAGGTGTTTCTATCCAGATGAGTTTTGTGTTTGCGGTGATCGCTTTCTGAATGTTGGTCGGATCGGTTGTATCTACATAAATAAACTTGATACCGTACTTGGCAAATATTTTGGTAAACAGACGATACGTGCCACCGTACATATCATTGGCTGCGATCACTTCATCACCGGGTGATAATAATTTGATCACTGCATCAGTTGCTGCCACACCACTTCCAAAAGCCAGACCAAACTGTCCGTTCTCAATTTGTGCATAGGCATCTTCCAGTGCTTTTCGGGTGGGGTTCTGGCTACGGGCATATTCATACCCTTTGTTTACACCCGGTGCTTCCTGCACATAGGTTGAGGTTTGATAGATAGGTGTCATGATGGCACCGGTAGAAGGATCCGGTTCTGTGCCGGCATGGATATATTTGGTAGCAAGTTTCATAAAAAATATTTAAGAGATGGTAGAACTTATTTAACAGCAAGGGTGATAGGTAAAACAGCTTTCAGATCGTCCCAAAGCATGATCAGGTTGGCACCATTCTTTGTTTCATCAAAGTAAAGGGTAAACGCTTCTGTAGAATCGTTGTTCTTATCTACGTCAATATCTGCACGCAGCACATCTTTCTTACTGTCGTAGGTATATGCCCCCCATGAATAATTTTCTCTGTTGAGAATGATGGTCCATTTGTTTTCGGAAGGAATACAATACAAAGTGTAACGCCCTTTAGCAACTGCTTTACCCGCGATTTTAACGTTGGCAAAGAACTCGATCTCGGTAGCTTCATTGGCACCTAAGCGCCACAGCTCATTGTATTTGAGAATGGCACCAAAGATGGCACGTCCGTTTTTGAGGGGCCTGCCGTAAATCACCCTGGCAACCGGTAAAGCTGCTGCTTTGCCATTCATTTTTAAGAGAGGGTAATTATTGGGCCAATAGCTCATATCCATTGGTGATTTATCCAGTTCAGTTGGTTTTTGTTGTGCCTGCGCAGTAAGGGCAGATACAATGATCAGAAGACTCAGGAGATACTTCATGCAAAAATGGTTTTGCCAAAGATAAATGCTATTGACTTATCAATAGGTCGAATTGTGATGAAGCAAATGCCTTCAATTGGGGGAAAAAGACCTCGTATTGCTGTTTCAGTTCAGCATAATGTGTGGTGAAGAGTGAAAAAGCCTGTGAGGAATCCGTCAGATATGCAGCTCTTCTCACCAATCCGCCAAAACTGTTCTCCATACCCCAGGTAAAGCGGTAATTGTATAACCAGTTCTGGGATGACATATAGGGAAGCATCCTGGCAAATTTTTCAGGCAGCCATTCAGGCTGATCTGATAATTGTTGGTAAGTAACCATGGCAAAACTTTTCCACTCATCCTCAGTTAACTCATTGCTGTCCAATGCCAAAAAGTGATCATATACAATATCTACAAAAGCCCCGGCATACAGTCCAACTGCCGGCCTGAAATATTGTTTGGCTTCACGGGTAGCGGGATGCTCGTCTGTGAAATGATCAATGGCTCTGTGTAAACGAATCCCCTTTTGTATAGCGGCAGGATAATCGAACTGTTTTTTCCCTTTCACAAAATCACTGATCATATTACCCAACAGTATATCCGGATGATTGAAAGAGAGATACGCGTGGGCGAGGTAGTTCATAGCAGTAAAGATACTGGATAATGGATGCTAGTATTTAGCATCCATTATCCACTTCGCAATCAGCTCCATGGCTGCAGGTGCTATCGTTTCATCTATTTTTTCATATTCGCCGGCATCTCCGGTATCGGCGGTTTGTAATAAATGATTTAAGGAAGGCAGGGCTTTTATCTGAAAGTGTTTATTACCGGCTTGTGTTAATGATGTTTTAATCACGGCAAGATTGGAAGTGGCATCTACCTGGGTATCTTTCATGCCGTTGATAGCCAAAACCGGACAGGTTACTTTACGAAGATCGGTTGCGGGGTCATAGCAGATGAAATACCGCATCCAGTTGAGATCGTAGAGAGAATGATACATTTTATGAACCTCCTGTCCTACAATACCGCTTTCTGCCACATAGAGTCTGGTTAAGGTTTCTTTGGATTGATTGGCTTTCCATTCAGTAAAAATGGAGGTTACCTTATTATCGAGTTCTTCTTTACTTGTTGTGGTAAACTGAGATAATATCTTCTTGTGCAATTGCGCAAAAGCCTCAACTGCTACAGAATCGATCTTTGCTTTTTTAAGGGCATACACATTTTGTTGGGTATTGATCTCTGATCCGCCAACTGAGGCAGCACCCCATAGAACAAGAAAAGCAATATCTTTTCTTCTGGCAGCAACCATGGGTGCAATGATACCACCCTCGCTATGACCGATCAGCCCAATCTTCTTTTTATCCAGATCTGTCCTTGATAAAAGATAATTGAAACTGGTTTCCACATCAGTAGAAAACACCTGTGAGGTTAATTCTTTGGGGTCATTGCCTAGGGTACTCTTTCCCTTGCCTCTGTCATCTACACGTAATACTGCAATACCATGGTTGGTTAAATAATCTGCCAATACCCAATAGAGTTTATGACCCAAAATGGTTCCATCTCTGTCTTGTGCACCGCTTCCTGTAATAATGATCACAGTAGGGAAGCTCTTAACACCTCGTGGTTTGGTAAGTGTAGCTCCATAATGCACGGTCTTATCCGCATTATCATATTCTACTTCTTCAATATCATAATGGTAAGGAGGTTTAGGTGTTTGCGGCCTCACTTTTTCTTTCGGTGCTGAAGCCTGTTGCGCCTGTGTTTTTGTATCCTGAGAGAAAGTAGTTGCAGAAAGGATGGTGGCAAAAATGACCAGTAGGGATTGTTTCATATTATTTGGCTGACTGATTTTTTTTAAAATACAGGTAAGAATAGATACCCGGAATGATGGTGATAACACCCATGATGGATAGAAAAACAATGAATCCTGCTTTGGCAGGCAAAAGCAAAGTAAGGATCGTGATCAGGATTCCTCCGGGCACCCAGAGTTTCCCCACCAGTTGGTGTGTTTTGCGCCAGTTATCTTCATTCTCAAGCGTCCATGGGGTTCTGAAGCCTACAAAATAATTGGGTTTGATGCTGTGCATGTAATTTCCAAGCAGCGTGATCATCAGTCCCAATAAGGGTATCAACAGTTTACTCATTTTAAAAGATCCGCTTACACTTGAATAGATGATCACAATATTAAGTGCACACAAAAACACAACCAATACGATGGCGATCTTATGATACAATTCAGGCGATTGCCCGGCTGTTTTCTTAGGATCTATTTTAGGTAGATTGGTGATTAGGAGGTAGGTGCCTGCAGAAACCACGGTCATTAAGATAACCACAAACCAGAGTTTGCTCTTACTGCCAAAACCATCTGCTTTGCCATTGATATCAAAATGCAGGGGGATCGTTTCGGGCAGACTGTTATAAATGCCACCCAGATAGATCAGCGGAATGATGATGAGCAGCAGTACAAGCCATGTTCCTAATGAGGATGCGTTTTTCATATGCTTATTTCTTTTTTGTTTTGGTGAATTGTACAAACCATTTCAGCATTTCGTCCATTACGGTGGTATTCAGTGAATAGTAAATGAATTGACCCTCTTTTACCGAGCTTACCAGTTCTGCCTGTCGCAACAGGTCCAGATGGTGAGAGATACTGGGTTTTGAGATATTAAACTTATCCGCGATTTCGCCAGCCGTCAGGTCTCCGTCTTTCAGCATTTCCAGGATCTCCCGCCGGGTGGGATCGTTCAGGGCTTTAAATAAGGTGTTCAATGGAATTATATATTTAGACAAATATCTAAATAACTATTCAACATTTCCAAATTTATTTTTCTGGCTAAGAGAGAAACGGAGTGAAAGAGAAAAAGAGTGGGTTCCGGGTTTCGAAGAGTCTTTTTTTCTTCGTTTCTCTCTTAGCGAAACCTCTTCCGCTTCTTTTTCAATCACCTCTCAAAACCATATTTAAAAATTAACCCTGCAATAACGGCATTTAGGATTTTATTAAGAAATGGATGAAAACCCATTGCTGTATTGAATTTCAGGGCTTCATTCACGTTCATTAACAAAGAGGGCTTTACCGTTCATACAGCGGGTGACAAATGCATGACCATCCTGTCACAATTCAATTAAAACGGCAGAACAGCTGATTACATTTGATTTGTCAATTTAACAACGACAACCAAACAATACTTTTTAAAAAAATTAAAACAACAAAAAATGAAAAAATTATTATTGGCGGTACTGGTAGTAGCCGCACTTGGAAGCAGTGCTTTTGCAACAGACGTAAGCAGAGTAAGCAGTAAAGCACAAAACAGTTTTGCCGAAAAATTTGGTAATGCCCAGAATGTAAAATGGACCGCAAAAGAAAGCTACAATAAAGTAACCTTTACTTTGGCCGACGAGCAGGTAGAAGCCTTTTTTGCAACCGATGGTGACCTGATCGGCCTAAGCCGTGAGGTAGCGTTCAAGAGCCTGCCATTAGCAGCTATCCAGAAGATCAAAAAAGAATATGCCGGTTTTTCAGTAAAGGAAACG
Organism: Chitinophagaceae bacterium; assembly: GCA_947455605.1. GTDB lineage: Bacteria > Bacteroidota > Bacteroidia > Chitinophagales > Chitinophagaceae > Sediminibacterium. The sequence continues at coordinate 23,740 of CANGOX010000011.1, read as the reverse complement.
ATCGAGTTTGAGCAGAATGATGAAAAATCATTTTATGTATCACTGGTGAATGCCGATAAAAAGCTGATCCTGGAAGTATCATTTTACGGAAACGTAAGTGTATTTCATGGTGCCATAAAATAGCAGAATAGTTGGGTTTTGGTTTTAGGAAACGGAAAGGCCTCGTTAATGCGGGGCTTTTTCTTTTTGAAAACTGTTCATGCTGATAAAATCAGCTTCTTTCTTCAGATCGACCAATAAGCGATCCAGCTTTTGCAATAAAGGTTCGCCATGTAGTTTTTTGGTAAAACCGGGCAAGCCGTAGTTTTCAATATCCGTAAACTCCCAGGGGTGGAAATACAAACAGAGATAACCATCCTTTTGTAAGGTTTGTAAGGCAAACATTTTAAACAAGGGATAGGGAAGATTTTTAAAACTTAGCCAAAACAGCGGCATCCGGATAAAAGGTGAAACTGATGCAGGAATCCTTGTCACCCCTTGTTCTGTATACATTTTTCTGGGCAAATGGAAATTATTATACCTGCCAGGCAGATAGGTTGGATTGATGGAAGAGTCATACTCATAGCCCGCTTTCTTTACTTCTTCCATAGATACTTTACGCATGCGGGGCATCCGTAGCCCAGTAACCTTTTTACCGCTGATCTCTTCCAGTTTATTTTTCGACTTCAGCAGATCGGCATCTTCAAATGCAGAATGATAAAATGTGTGTGAGGCGATCTCATGCTGATCACTCAGTTCCTTTATCTCAACAGGATACTGTATGGCGAAATTAGCGGTCGTAAATAAAGTAGAACAGATCGTTTTATCTGATAGTACCGGTTGCAATGCATCCAGCCCTTTTTTGCCAACTGCCATCTGTTCGGGAACGGTAATAGGAAAATCGTATTCGAGTGGCATATCAAACTCTTCCACATCAAAACTCAGCAGCACATATCGGTTCATCCTTTGAGGTTTGATTCTTTCACGATATAATGCGGCCTTTGTTTGCTTTGCATAAAAAGCTTACCCAGGTACATGCCAATAATACCGAGTATCATCAACTGCAGACCGCCAAAGAAAGCGATCGTGGCGATCATAGAAGCCCAGCCCGAAATAATATGCCCGAAATAAAAACTATAAATGATATAGGGAATGTATAATAACGAAAGCAGTGAAAAAATAAATCCGAGATAGGTGGCAATATACAATGGACGGATACTGAAAGAAGTAATGCCTTCCAGCGCAAAACGAACCATCCGTTTCAGTGTGTATTTTGATTTACCATGTGTTCTTTGTGCCGGATCGTATTCAATACCCACCTGGTTAAAGCCCATCCATTTTACCAGCCCGCGCATAAACAGATCGGTTTCCTTAAATACCCTGAATGCTTCAACTACTTTTTTGTCCATTAAACGGAAATCTGCTGTACCGGGTTCAAGGTCAATATCAGAAAGATTATTAATGAGGTTGTAAAACATATTGGATGTTTTACGTTTCATCATCGGCATTTCCTTATGGTCTTTACGGATCGTATAAACAATATCGATGCCCTGTTCCCATTGATGCAGCATTTCAGGAATCAGATCGGGTGGGTGTTGCATATCGCCATCCATCATGATCACCGCATCTCCATCGGCCATATCCAGACCGGCTTTTAAGGCATTTTGATGGCCAAAATTGCGTGCAAGGGAAATAAAGAAAATATGGTTATTGGCTGCAGAAAGTTTTTTGATCTCTTCGAGGGTTCGGTCGGAACTGCCGTCGTCTATAAACGTAATGGTGTAATCGTATGACAGCGGTTGAAACACAGTTTGTAAAGATGCGGTCAGGATGCTGACATTCGCTTCTTCATTACATACGGGCACCACAATGGAAATTCGTTTCTTCATCAGGCTGATACTAAGGGGGTTAAACCCATAGCAAATTACAGGTTATTTATGTAGTTACCTAGTTTCTGCTACCTATTCAGATACGCCGGTGGTTTTGAAATCCTTCATCAATAACTGATAGGCCAGCACACACCATAGGGTAAAGCAGGGAAGCGCTTTTAAAGAATACGGCAGGATCCAGTGCTCTCTCACATAAGGAGGAAAAAGATCGGTAGCTGATAAACTGGTGAGTACGATCACAAAACCCAGTAAATAATGTTGCCATTTTTGTTTGGGCATATCCTGAATGATGTACCAGATAGCCACACCCGAAACTGCGATCACAAAAGTGGAGGACTCTGCAGATGAACTGAAGATAACCACCCCAATCATGGCCAGGCATAAATAGCTTGCTCGAAAACCGAAATTTTTATATTGGCTGATCCGTAAAAAAGGCAAAGCATAACAAACGGCAGCTGGTATGGTAACCAGAAAGTTTCGAAGATGATCAAAATGAAAGATCCTTCGGATCATTCCCATCACAGAAATATCCTGCATAAAATTGGCATCCAGCGCGTCTATATTCTGCGCATTCTTTTCAACCAACGCATTTAGCCAGTCTTTATAGGATTGAATGATAAAGGCGGGTGAAGACAAAACCATTGGGACACAGAATAAAACGATCAGCCAGAAAATAAAAGAAAGTACAAACCTGAGTTTATGTTTTGAGAACCAGAAAAAAGCGATTCCCGCAATGCCATAGATCTTAATATAAAAACCGGCTACAATAAATAATGCAGCCCAAAAATCATCTTCCTTTTCAACCAGTACAAAACTGAGTATGATCCAGCCGGTAAGCATGGGGTTGAACTGAACATTGTGGATAGCAGTCATCATTTCCACCAATCCGATCAATAAAACAATATTCTGTTGGTTTTTGGTAAAAGGCAATTGCCTGATGGCATAAAATAAAACCCATGCATTGGCCACGCACCATAAAAAACAACCCAGGTAATCGGGTAATAAAGCAAAGGGTGCGATCAATATGCTGAAAAGAGGACCGTAATGATTGGTATCGATGTATTCGGCAGGATAAGCTATATAAAGATTCTTTTGGGCGAGGGTGTGTTCAAAAACCCCCGCAAAAATATCGTAGTTGTTGATGGCGGCATGCCCGCGGCTGATCTCGGCAATAGCAGCCAATATGGCCAGGCCAAACCAAAGCAGCACCGGTACGGGTATTTTTCGGTTAAAGATCGATATGTCCTTAAATAAGAATTTCATATGGGGCGAAGAGCAAAAATATCGGTAAGAATCGGGTACGGAAAAATAAATATTTGTCAAAACGCTGTTCTGGCAGAAAACCGCCTAAAAAAATTACTTTTGCCCCCTAAATATAGAACCATGAGTAAAGGGCCTGTTTCACAATTCATCCAGCATCATTACCGTCATTTTAATGCTGCTGCTTTAATAGATGCCGCCAAAGGGTATGAAACCCATCTGGCAGAAGGTGGTAAAATGCTGGTTAGCCTTGCCGGAGCCATGAGTACCGCCGAATTAGGGATCAGCCTGGCCGAAATGATCCGTCAGGACAAAGTTGCCATCATTAGCTGTACCGGTGCCAATCTCGAAGAAGATATCATGAATCTGGTGGCACACAGCCATTATAAGCGGGTTCCCAATTACCGTGATCTGAGTCCGCAGGAAGAGTGGGACCTCCTCGAGAACCATTATAACCGTGTTACCGATACCTGTATCCCCGAAGAAGAAGCGTTCCGCAGGTTACAGAAGCATATTCATAAATTATGGTCGGATGCCGAAGCAAAGGGTGAAAGATATTTTCCGCATGAGTTTATGTACCAGATGTTACTGAGCGGTGTATTGGAACAGTATTACGAGATCGATCCGAAAGACAGCTGGATGCTGGCGGCGGCTAAAAAGAATATTCCGATCGTAGTGCCGGGTTGGGAAGATAGTACCATGGGAAATATTTTCGCTTCCTATGTGATCAAGAATGAACTGAAAGCAAGTACCATGAAAAGTGGTATCGAATACATGGTTTGGCTGGCCGATTGGTACAGACAGAACAGTGGAGGTAAAGGCGTTGGTTTCTTCCAGATCGGTGGCGGTATTGCAGGCGATTTCCCGATCTGTGTGGTGCCTATGATGTATCAGGATCTGGAATGGCATGATGTTCCTTTCTGGGGTTATTTCTGCCAGATCAGTGATTCTACTACTTCTTACGGTTCTTATTCAGGTGCCGTTCCTAATGAAAAAATTACCTGGGGTAAATTAGATATTCATACACCTAAGTTTATTGTAGAGAGTGATGCCACGATCGTTGTGCCGTTGATCTTTGCATATTTGCTGGGTTGGTAAGCTTTACAACAAAACGTCATTTCAACGGGGAACGAGGAGAAATCTTTTCAAAAATGAACGGATCAATCATTTGAAAAGATTTCTCCCCTTCATTCTTCAGGGTGGCAATGAGGTTTTCATAGTATAACAAAACAACAACAGTCATTTTACTGTTTATCTGCTCCTGCTTCATACCTTAAATATTATCTATCAATTAAACCATTATGAAAAAGATCATTTTTTTCAGCCTTTGCCTGTTGGGTTTAACACAGCTGAATGCACAAACAAAAATTACCAAAACCAATGTAATTGGTAAATGGACCATTCTGGCGGTTGATATGCCGGGTATGATCTATTATAATATTGAAAAAGATTCACTGGCTGTTGGCGAAATAATGAAATCGCAGATGCCCGATCCCAGCCAGATCAGTGCCATCACCGCTATGATCAAACCACAGATGGCAATCTTTGCGAAAGTAGGTTTTCAGTTCAATGCAGATGGAACCGTGCAAATGAATTCAGGTGTGGAAGGCCCGCAAACAGGCACGTATACGGTTGATGAAGAAAAATCAGAGATCGTTACCACCCAAAAAGATGCAAAACAGGATACATTTAAAGGAGATCTGCTGAATGAAAATTTACGGATAAGTGTTAAAACACCGCAGGGTGATCTGATGATGATCATGAAGAAAGCAAAATCCTGAGCGACTAAATTAAACACATAGTGACAATAGATTAAAGCCAAGGACGGATAGAAATTTCTATGATATCTGTTCTCAATCCTATGTAACTATGTGTTTTAAAAAATATGATTGCACCACATCTCATCCATAAAAAAGCCTCATCAAACAGATGAGGCTTTTTTGTTACCATAAGAGAATAAATTATCTCGCAGGCATATTCAAAGGAATATCTCTTTTCAGCATTTCATCTCTGTTGGCAATTACCCAACCGGTATGGAATACCAACTGAGCGCGTCTTGACATTACTTCAAACTGGATCTTGTCAACCGTATCGGTTGGTTTGTGGTAATCTGCACCCAGCATACCATCGTAGAAGAACAGGATAGGAACACCTTTTCTTGCAAAGTTATAATGGTCGCTGCGGTAGTAGATCCTGTTCACATCTTTTGGATCATCGTATTTGTAATCCAGTGCCAGGTTATTGATATATTTTTTATTCACTGCTTCATTGATCACAGCCAGATCAGAACTCAGTTTGTCGTGACCGATCACATAGATATAATTCAGTGTATCAGATTTACGTGAACTATCACCTCTTCCGATCATATCTGTATTCAGATCGGCAGATGCTTTTGCCAGATCAACAGTTGGGTGTTCAGAATAATACTGAGAACCCAATAAACCTTTTTCTTCACCACTAACAGTCATGAAGATCATGGTTCTTTTAGGTTTGTTACCACCTTTAGCCGCTGCTGCAAAAGCTTCGGCCATTTGTATCACACCCACAGAACCGGAACCATCATCGTCGGCACCATAATAGATCACATCACCATTTTTTCCGAGGTGGTCATAGTGTCCGGTAAGGAACACATATTCATCTTTTTTGCTGGTTCCCGGTAAAATACCAATCACATTGCTGCTTTCGAGTGTAACGGTTTCTCTTTCTGCTTTGATAACCAACTCGGCAACATAATTTCCTTTTTTAACATCTTTCAGATCAGCCAAAGCAACTCGGGAAGTTCTGCCTATTAAAGCAGACGCCACCGCATCAGAAACGGTTGCGGTAAAGAAAGGGGCAAGGGTACCTGTTGTTGTACCTGCAGCAGGTGCAGCACCCGGAGCTACAATACTCATACGCCCTTTGGTATTGGTTGGAGGACGTTTTGAAAAATCGGCAACGATCAATATGGCTACAGCACCTTTTGTACGGGCTGCATTTACTTTAGCCATGGCTGGACCACCAAATCCGCCACGTCCGCCTTGTCCGGCAGGTGCAGGTGTAGTTCCACCATCCAGTACCAAAACAACTTTACCTTTTACATCCAGTCCTGCATAATCGTTGATGCCTTTGGCTGAGTCAACAATACCATAACCGGCAAAAACCACTTCATTGTATTTCCAGTTACCGGAAGTAAGGGGAAATGAATAGTCTTTATCCCACTCAAATGTTTTTCCGTTAACCATTAATTTTTTGTCTGTCAGCTGATCCTGGTAAACAGGATACAATTGCTGGTAACTATCGCCATTACCCGGTTTCAGGCCATAGCTTTTGAACAGTCCTTCAATCCAGGCAGCTGCTTTTTTCTGTCCGGGAGAAGCGGTCTCACGTCCTTCCATATCTGCACCTGCCAGAATGGTCAGTTTTTCTTTTAATGCCTGTGGGGTAATAAGGCCTGCATATTTCGCAGCCTCATCGGTTTTTTGTGCCATGGCTACTGTTGCGGCAAATGGCAAGCAGAGCAGGAGGATTTTCTTCATCATGTGTTTTATATTTGAGTTAAGAGCAAGCAATTTTTCCAACGCGGGTTGCGTGGCGGCCACCTTCAAATTCGGTGGTCATAAACAATTCGATCATCTGTTCTGCCAATGCCAATGATACAAAGCGGGCCGGTATACAGATCATATTAGCATTATTGTGTTTGCGAACAAGCAATGCCACATCATTCTGCCAGCATAGACCGGCTTGTATATGTTGATGTTTATTGGCGGTGATAGCCACACCGTTAGCACTTCCGCAAAGCAGGATGCCAAATGCGGTTTCGCCATTTTCTACTGAGGATGCCGTGGGATGTGCAAAATCGGGGTAATCAACAGAATCGGCAGAAAAGGTTCCGAAATCTTTCACCTGGTAACCCTTATCCGTTAACCATTTTACTAAAGCGGTCTTATACTCAAAACCTGCATGGTCGCAACCAATGGCAATTGGTTTTGACGGGTCGAAAACATAGCTCATACTGCATTACATTAATGGAGGAGCTAAGTTATGGGATTGCGGGTAGATGCTGTTTAAGAAAATGGACGAAAGGGGGAGGGAGGTCTGGAGACTGGAGACTGGAGACTGGAGTTGGGAGTCTGAAGTAGGTTTTAAAAACATCACTCCAGACTCCAGACTTTTAACTCCTAACTATCTTTAACTCCATTCCTCATCTTTCTCCTCTGTTTCCTCATCCTTCTGCCTTTGCTTGAATACACGGGCAGAAACAAGGATACTTAATTCATAAAGAAGAAATAATGGGGTGAATACGATCATTTGGCTCATCCAGTCGGGGCTTGGCGTAATAAACGCAGCCACGATCAGGATCACTACGATCGCATATTTACGGGTAGTGCGCAAAAAGGTGGGTGTTATGAGTCCGATCTTGGTAAGGATAAAGGCTAATACAGGCAATTCAAACGCCAATCCGCAACCGATAATGATATTGGTCAGATTATCTACATAATCAGCAAATGTTGGCAAGGTAGTAATGCCACCCTGTGTACCTAATTGGAAACCAGCCAGAAAGTTGAAAGTGAATGGGCCCAGTAAAAAAAAGCCGAAAGCCGCGCCTGTAAAGAAGAAAAAAGATACCCAAACGATCACAAATCTGGTATTCTTAACTTCTTTCTCTTTTAAAGCCGGACGAACAAAACGCCAGAATTCCCAGAAGATAAAAGGGAAGGCGGCAATAACACCACCTACCAGCGCTACCGAAATAGCTCCGAGAAACTGACCGCCGAATGTATTGGTGATCAGGGTTACTTTAACGGGAGGCATGCACAAGGCATCCCCCATATGTGCCCAATGGCTAAACCGGCAAAGCAAACGATAACTGATAAAATTAGGGTTGATAGGCCCGCGGATCACATTGTCGAAGATCCAGTTGCGGTAATAAAAGATCACGCCTGCCATTACCAGGATGGCCAGTACAGAGCGGATGATATGTGTTCTCAGCTCTTCAAGATGATCAATAAAGGTCATCTCCCCTTTTCCCTGCGCGCCTTCTCTATTAAATAGTGCCATGTGTTTCCAGACTCTTATGAGCCGCCAAAGTTACGGGTATGAGGAACATAAAAAACAACCGTTTGGGGGTGGACCGCCTAAATTCGGATAAATTTCACGCAGAGGCGCAAAGGTGCAGATTGACCGGTTTTCCCTGCGTCTTTGCGCCTCTGCGTGCGTCCTTATCCCGCCAATAAAGAGGCCTGGCCATTCAAAGCCTTCAAAACAATCTCCAGTTTTTCTCTCAGATCCTCCGGGTTTTCGTAGATGATCGCCCTGTTGGCAGCTCCGGCAGCGGTGGTGGAGTGCTCTGCCTGCGCATTTCTCAGGTAAATAACCGGTTTTTGGGCAGCCACAGCGTAACCGATCTCAATACCCACGCCGATAGCTTTTTCAGATACTTCGGCAATCAACAGGTCTGAACTGTTTATGTCTGCAAATGCCTGCTGCATCATTTGTTTTTCCTTGTCTTTGGTAAAGAGGTATTGATCTACGAAAACGAAAAGATCGAAGTTGAAAGCGGATAGGGCTTGTTGTATGGCTACCACCTCACTTTGTAATGCTTTCCTTTTTTGGAAGGAGATGGAGAGGTATGCTTTATTCATGGTTCAGTAATTCGGCCTACACATTTTTTGCAGGGTTTTTTTATGCGCGACACAGTTTGCTTCCTCCTTCGTTATCACTGCGGCGGACACGTCGTTCCTCGCAATGACGCGTTAGCGGAGGATCTTCATCTTAACCATTTCAATGCGGGTGTCGCTTACGTTGAGGATATCAAAACGATAATTGTTGATGATAATGGTTTCTTTCAGTTTGGGAATGGTCTGGTGTTCTGCAATGATATAACCGCTCAGTGTTTCCGATTCAGAAACCGGGAATGCCATATTGTATTTCTCATTCAGATAATCCAGTTCCATGCGGCCACTGAGTATATACTCGTCTTCGGCTAATTGTTTCTCTACAAATTCTTCCACATCATATTCATCCTGGATTTCGCCAAAAATTTCTTCAAGCACATCTTCCATGGTTACAATACCTGCTGTACCACCAAACTCATCTACTACCAGGGCAATACTTTTATGGTTCTTGGTAAATTTTGCGATCAGGTCTGTAGCACTCATACTTTCCGGCACAGCCATTATGGGATGCAGGATGGATTTGATGGTATCCGGTTTTTGAAAAAGATCCAGCTGGTGTATATACCCTACAACCGAATCAATATTATCATCATACACCAATAATTTACTCAACTGTGTTGTAATGAAATGCTGTTTGGCTTCCTCTACCGGGGTATTCATATCAATCGCTTCGATCTCTGTTCTGGGTACCAGGCATTGTCTGATCTTTACCATGGGCAGACTTAACGCATTTTCAAACAATTCTGTATTGAGTTCCTGGCTGTCTTCATCCTGCTCCTTGGTTTGCTGAAAAAAATGTTCCAGGTCTACTTTGGTAAATGCATCACTCCTGTCGTTTACCCGCACATTAAAAATATAAGTAAGGATCCATTGCGACACATTTACAAAGAAATTGGTCAAGGGAAGAAAAAGTGTATGAAAGAATTGTGCAATAGGGGCGAAGAAACTCAGAAAGCTATCATTCCTCGCCCGGAAGATGGCTTTGGGTAAAAACTCTCCAATCACCAATACAACTACGGATGAAAGAAAGGTATCAAACCCGAGTTTCAGATATTCGTTTTGAAAATGCAGTGGGTTCCATAAAGTATATCTCAGCAATTCATGAAATAACAATCCATACAACACAAGACAAATATTCAACCCGATCAGACAGGTGCCGATGAACTGTGCAGGATGCTCCATAAAATTGGAAAGAATGATACCGCTTCTCCTGCCCTGTTTTTTTTTGAGCTCAATACTCAGGCGGTTGGCAGACACAAAAGCGATCTCATAACCGGCAAAAAAACCGATCAGGATCAGTGTTAGCGCAATGCCTCCAAGGATTAAGTAGAGCTCTGTCATGGAGGAAAATTAGAACAAAAAAACTGAATCCCGGGGGTGGGGAATTTGAAAATTTGAGAATTTGAGAATTTGAAAATGGAAATACAACAGAAAATACACAAATAAAGGCCTAACTAAATTCCAAAATTTCCCAATTCCAAAATTCCAAAATTGTTTACGGCCCCGTAGAAACAGGGCCGGTTGCCGGGTACACATGAGAAACCGGCGTTGTGAGTGTTATCCTAAACAAAACATAAAGATGGTGTACAACGTCTTTGCGAGGAGCCTGCCTGTCGGCAGACAGGGAACAACGACCTCGTTCGCCGCAGTGATAGTGAAGGCGGAAGCAATCTGAACTTTATCGTTTGGAATCTCAATAGTTTGTAGCACAGATTGCTTCGTTCCTCGCAATGACGTTTATTTAAAATCTACCGTACAATTCGGGCATTTCAATTCAATTTTCAAACCTTTGCCATCACCCACAGTGGCTGTAAATTTAGATGGGGTGTCATTTTCTCCTGTATAGGAATAAGCACGGTTAAACGGCACATAGGTTCCGCCGGTGATGATGCCTGTGGGGGTTCGGTATGTATCGGTGGTGCGTACACCGGCAACTGTATTCGTATTCTGAACAATGGTTCCGGGAACAGTTACAGCAGTGATTGTTGGGCTATTTGCGGCAACAACATTACCTGCAACAGTAAGGTTATAAAGTTTACCAACGGTTGTAATTGAGGGTTTTGAATCGTTGATCGTGTTTGATTTTCTATCTTCCTCTGAAAGATATCCCGTAACCGTAAGAGAAGTTAATGTGCCTAATGTGCTGATATTATTTGAAACCTGTGTACCGGCTGAAGTAAGTTGTCCTGAAACTTTAGTTGCTCCGCCAACACCCGAAACAGAATTATATGCATACTGCCCGGTACTTCCCGTTGCAAGGGTGCCGCTGAAAGTACCTCCACTTATCGTTCCAGGCACAGTAATATTGGTCAGGGTTCCTACTGAAGTGATGTTGGGTTTCAGATCAGATGCAGATGAATTAATTTTTCCTGAAACCACACCCATTGATTGAAGTTCCTTATCAGAAATGGGAACCCCTTTCTTTTCAAAATTTCCATACACGGCGCTGTAAGGCCCCATAAAATCTACAGAATAATTTTTTGTGTTTTTTACCGGCAAGCGGATATCAGCGTATTTATCATCTATTTTAATAAGGCTTACAGTTGGGGCGATATTCCTGATCTTGATGTCGGCATTGGCACCCGCAATTTCGATCTTTTGCAAGAGGCGGGTGATGCGAAAATTGCCATAATTTTTACGGCCGCTTAATTCGCCGATCTCTTCAAATTCATATTCGTCGTTGGTGCTTTTGATCTTTGCATTTTTGGCAAGTGCCAATTCAATGGTTGAGTATTTCGAATCAAGATCGAGCTCATCAATATTCTTTGCAGTTAACCGGCCGCCGGTGAATTCGATATCTGCATTCTTCACATCACCCATATTAACAATAGCGTATTGAGAACGGAGACTGAGTTTGCCGAGGTTCTCTGCATCCAGATTCCCATTACTGATCTCTACATGTGCGTCACCAATATTAGCGGGAAGGGTTACTTCTGAATATTTACTTTCTATATCGATCTTAGTACCGGCAGGTAAATATACCGTTACGAGTTTCTTCGGAACTTTTGTGGACGATATAGCCTTGCTTGTACTCACTATTTCCCTGCCTTCAACTACTACTTCTGTGAGATTGTTGGTACCTCTGTTATACATATTAGTACTGTAAGCAGTAGGGTTACTTATCAGGCCCGCTTTTATTTTAACGGAACTGCCCAATGTTTTTAAAGACAGGTTGGCTTTTTCAAACCATTCATCTTGTGTAAAATTATCTTCCCCCTCATACAAAACATTCGTACTGATCTTTACTTTTGGCTGGTCCCAGGTTTTGATCACAAGATTGCGTGAATTATTTTCAATATACACTTCGCCGTTCTTTGGCATCGCCACTTCACGACTGATCTCTTTCGATTTCATAACCACTTTTTCAAGTTTTATGTCCTGAATGGTTATTCCGCTCTTTGTATTTCCCGACTGCTGCGCCTGCACCAGGCCACTTGCAACAGAAATGGATACTGAAAGCATGAAAAAATAGCGTGTAAAGTTGTTCATAAAAGCAGGTTATAATTTGATAAAATATGATTTGGTTGAATCTACCGGTGCACGGTTTTGCTTAAAGCGGTTATTGGTCTTGTTCATTTCAAGCTGCATCTGTTTGAGCAATGAAAGTTTTTGCTGGTAGAGGTTGATCAGCTGGTCCAGCAACTCACAGTTCATGCCATTATGGGTAATATCTGATTTGATACTCTTTTCATCCTTGTCAATCTGCTTTAACTGCAGTTTGAAATCTTTAAAATATTCCGGTGTTTCTGCATACATCGGTATGGTGCTGATAGTGGCACGCTGTAAATTGATCACCTGACTGAAACTGTTTTCCAGTTCATAAAGTTCACCCAGCTCCATCGAGTTAAGAGAGGGTTGTTGGTTTATGGGTTTATTGGTTTTTGGTGGGTGATTGCTTTTGGCGATGATCAATGGTTCCTGTTTTTCCGTCTGAGCAGGATCTGTTTTTTCAGGAATAATTGTTTCAGAATCTGCTTTTCGTTCTACTGGAATATTGGCAGTTGCTGTTTGCTCAACCGGTTTTTTATCACTCAACACATACCACACACCAATACCGGCCAATAAGATTACACAGGCAGCCAATGCCCATTTCGTAAACAAGCCAATCGCATTTCCCCCCACTACTTTAACCACTTTAACTTCTTTTACCTCTTTAACCCCTTCCTTCACACCCAGCCAAACCTCCGGCCCCGGTTCCTCTACATTGAGCCTGTTTGCATTTTGTTGAATATATTTTTTTAACTCATCCATGTATCTCTATTTTCTTTGTTATTCTTTCTCTTAATAAGGTTCTGGCCCTGTGGTATTGGCTTTTGCTGGTTGATTCTGAAATGCCCATGTGCTCGGCAATCTCTTTATGGCTATAATCTTCCACCACATATAAATTGAATACCTGCCGGCAACCATCCGGTAAAGCTTTGATCTCGTTGTGGATGATCTCAAAATTTACGGTCTTCCACCATTCTGTTCCTTCCTCAGCCAACTGGTTATTCCGTTCATCCTCCCATTCGTTCCAGCTAATATTTTTTTTAGCATATCGGATGCATTCATTCACCACAATCCTTTTTAACCATCCCCCAAATTGGGCCGAATCTTTTAACTGGTGCAGGCTTCGGAAGGCTATAATAAAAGCGTCTTGCAGGATATCCTCTGCATTGCTGCGATTGCCCGTCATGCGCATGCAGATATTGAACATAGCCTTACTATACGAGTTGTATAGCCAGGACTGCGCCTCCGCATCGCCTTTGCAGGCCTTTCTCACAACAGCCGTTTGTATGGTGGTTGACTGATCCAAATAGTGGTCAGGAGTAAGAGATGAGTTGAAGCAAAAGGTTGGAAAGGGGGAGGTAAAATTGGGAAATTTTGGAATTGGGAAATTGGGAAATTGAAAAATCAGTCAATCTCCCAATTCCAAAATGGCTATGCAAGATCCAGGATGGGCTTATTCTGGAGGATTTCTTCTATTTTTTGGATTATCTCGGTTGTTAATACCGGTAATGCATCTATGGCTTTCAGGTTTTGTTCGAGTTGCTCTTTTTTGGTGGCACCCAGAATGGCAGTGGTCACATTTGGGTTGTGGATGGTCCAGGCAATGCTAAGGGCGGCAAGGGTTACGTTTAGTTCGTTGGCAAGGTTGGTAAGTTTTTTTACTTTGGCCAGTTTATCGTCCTGTATCCAGCGGTCTTTGAGCCAGTCGAAGCCTTCTATTGCCAGTCTGGATCCTTCGGGGATACCGTTATTGTATTTGCCGGTTAAGAAACCTGCGGCGAGTGGACTCCAAATGGTAGTGCCCATACCTACATTCTTAAATACGGGTAAATAATCCTGTTCCATTTTAAAACGTTCGAACATATTGTATTGAGGTTGTTCCACCGTTGGCGCAATCAGGTTGTATTGATCGGCTACGCGATGGGCTTCCATAATTTCTGCAGCACTCCATTGACTGGTTCCCCAATACAAAACCTTTCCCTGTTGTATGAGGTTATGCATGGTCCATACTACTTCCGATATGGGCACATTTGTATCGGGCCTGTGACAGAAATAAATATCCAGATAATCGGTCTGTAATCTTTGTAAAGCTTCATGACAGGCTTCCATCAGATGTTTTCTGCTTAAACCGGTTTGATTAGGTTTATTATTCTTACCCCTCCAGCCAAAATAAGCTTTGGAAGAAAGCGTGTAAGAGGTTCTGTCCCAGTTCTTTTGTTTTAATACACGCCCCATCATTTTTTCACTTTCCCCTAAGGCATAGGTTTCTGCGTTATCAAAAAAATTGATGCCGTTATCATAGGCAATGCCCATCAGTTCATCGGCAATGGAATCGTTGATCTGTTTGTGAAAAGTTACCCAGCTGCCAAAACTTACAACACTTAACTGAAGGCCGCTGCGGCCCATTCTTCTGTATTGCATGAGAAAGATTTTTAGAATGGAAAGGTATCAATAAATACACCCTTGTATCGGGTTAACTATGCACAAAAGATTATTTCTTCTTTTTGGCAGTGTCAATGATTTTGGGCAAAAATCCACCCGGGCCGGGAGCTGGAACCGTTGTTGGAGCAGGTGTTGCTGCCGGTGCAGTACTATCCGGAATAAATGAATAGCTATTGGGGTTGATCTTATAGAAAGTAATGTTGGAAAGATCCTGATTGGCTGTCATGCCGCTTTCGCCTACCACTAAGGTGTGGCGGTAATTCTTACTCAGTAATACCCGTTTGTCTGTGTAGAATTTTTGTTGGCCCTGGTCCCAGTAAAGTTCCTCGCAAAAAAGCGTATCGCCTTTAATATTGAATATCACCACACTGTCTCTCAGATACACTTTGTCTTCATTCTCTAAATACCTTCCGTAACGTGCATTGAGCTGGCTTTCTACTTTCAGACTGTCGTTATAAAAATCTACATGTAAGGATTTGGGGAACTCTGCTTTTTTGGAACTGTCGCCCTGGTAACGGAGCAGTAAGGGTGCGGTTAGATGGGCACGCATTTTTCCATTCATACTCAGGTAACTGTTGATATTCTTTCCTTCTTCAATACCCGGTTTCTTTTTGCCCAACTCGCGTACTTCATTGGCATCGTTCTCACAGGCATACATAAAAAAGCAGCCGAAAATAACGGCTGCTGTAAACATATTTTTATTGTGAAAAGGATTAATCATATTTCCGCTTGATGAACCAAAGATCGCTCAAACTCATACCCAAAGTAAACTGCATATAATTTTCTGTGACATTATTAACAGATGAGCCACGTTTGCCAAACTGCAGTGCCGTATTCAGTACGGTAAACTGCTGATCATAGGTTCTCCATTTTCTGATAGGAAAACCGGCACCAAAGGAAACACCATAGGTTTTTAAACCGGCACCGTCTGCGTTGATATAATCCTTACCGTAATAGAAACCTGTACGGAAGTTTACATTACCCCAATAGCTCTGTCCCGAAACAGGATCGGCAGCAAACTGGATACCCAATTTGTACAACCAGCTGTCAGACAGTTTATCGGGCTGATCATAAAACCTGTATTTGGTCCATTGGGTAGATGTGTATTCAAGGCCGATTGACCAGAGTTCAAATATTCCCCTTGGGTTAGTGCTTGTTTTATGAAAAGTGATCCCTGCGGCATAGGTAGAAGGCAGGAGAACCTGTCCTTTTACACCGCTCTGTTCAGAAATACTGTCAATCTTAACATCGCCACTTACCCCAACGATATAAGTTTGCTTGCTCACATCCTGCGTAGCACTCAGCTTTTGCTGAAGGGTTCCGGTTACACCCAAACGAATCAGGTAATTGTCTGTTGTTTTGGTGTTTGTATTTACTTTTTTGCCTACCGAAAATTCATATTGAAATCCCCCGCTTAAGAAAACACCGCTGAAATCGGTCTTAGAGGAATTGACTGATTGATAGTAAGAAACCGTATCATTCAGAAAAGCTTTTCTGGTATTGATCTCTTTACGGCCAAAATTGTAGCCGGTGTTAAAACCGATACTGAATGTTTTCCATTTTTTGGCAAGTCCTACAAATACCTGGTTAATGCCGCCGCTGCCTTCGTAAATGGTCTGCAGACTGTCTCCGGCAACCCTTGCGCGGTTCTCGATAGAGTAATTGATATTGCTAACTGGTTTTAATCCAAACGCCATGCCCCATCCATTGGCTCTTTTCAGCGGAACGCCTATAGCCAAGTAAGAAGGCACAAAATAATTGGAAGTGAATTTGCCGGTAGGATTAGCGCTGCGCAGGGTTCTGGAATCGATGGTTACGCCCAGATCGAATGTAACCATGTACAGGCTGCTGTAAGTAGCCGGATTATTAAAGTTGACAGATTGGCCCACATTATTATTCAATCCATCTGCATACGCAGCAGAAAGGCCCCCGAGTGAACGGCTTACCGTATGTTGGCTCTGATAGTACTCTCCAATACCATAACGGGTAAACGGAGAATTCTGTTGAGCCTGGGTGTTTAGCAGGGAAAAACCGAAAATCACGACAAGGCAAAGCCTAGCCGTTGTTATACTCACTGATCGCATACAAGCCTTTATAGATTAAGTTAGGGTCGGCAAATATCCTGTTTTTTAGGTGCGGGACAAAAAAACCCATATCACCCCCGGTTAAGAGCACGTTAAAGTTGCTGTATTTCAATGCATAAGCTTCAATAATTCCATCAATTTCTTTGGCCATTCCAAGGATAACACCACTCAAAAGGTTGGTTTTGGTGTCATATCCCACCAATGGGAAGTTAGATTCGGCCTTGATCAGGGGCAATAAAGCGGTTTGCTCGTGCATGGCCCGGAACCGCATATTCATGCCGGGGGAGATGCTTCCACCCAGAAATTCATGGGCATTGTTCACGAAATTATAGGTGATGCAGGTGCCCAGGCCAATGGCCAGATTGTGCTGTTTTGGGAAAAGGTCTACCGAAGCAGCAATAATCGCCAACCTGTCGGCCCCGATGGTTTCGGGTTTTCCTACCGGGGTGGTCATGGGTAATTGGCTGGTATGCCCCAGTTTATGAAAACGGGTATGTTGGGCCAGCAGGGTTTCCAATTCAGCCGGATGGTTGATCACGGAAGATAAGATAGACTTTGCCGGTTGGTATTGATCGATCAACTGTTGAATAGTTGCCGGATCTGTGTTTTCCAACACACGCTCTTCTATGAATTCTCGTCCTTCAAATACGGCACATTTTAAGCGGGTATTGCCAAAATCAAAACAAAGGGTTGTATGCATAGGTGATGGGTTAGAAATCAAAATTAAAACCTTTGAGTTCTTTAAAGTGTCCGTTCAATATTATCTTCTCTTTAAGCCCTTCAAGTCCGGCCACTACCGGTAATACTTTTGCGAGGTGTCTTTTCAGGTATTCAAGTCTTTGCCATTCGTGTAAAAGCCCAAGCAGTTCGTATTCTTCTTCCAGTGAAAGTCCGGCATGATGCGCCATATCATAACTGGTTAAAGCCTTGTCTTCTTTTTTAAAATCTTTACTGATATTGAGTAAACGATGCAGATCGCGGATGCCTGTGAGGACCTTCCGGAGTAATTCTGTATGCCCGGTATCTTTATTATGCGGATAGGTAACAATGGCACCGCTGTATAATTTTTCAGGAATGTTCTTAACGATCTCCAATATCCTGAATACCTGTAATCCCTTTGTACGGATATCCATTTTACCATCGGCATGAACTTCTGCGATCTCGGTGATTTCTACCAGTGTTCCCATTTCTGCCACGCCACTGATCAATACAGTGGGAATGCCAAAGGGTTTTGCCTCTGCATAACACTCGTTGATCAGCTGCCGGTACCGCGGTTCAAAGATATGCAGGTTCAGCCCTTCGCCAGGATACACAACAATGCCGAGAGGAAATATGGGAACAAAGTTCGTCATGCAACAAAAATAGGGCTTAAAGGAATGTGTAAAAGGAATCTGTGAAGTGTGTAAGAGTGGCGGGGCGAATATTGAATATTGAACAAGGAATATTGAATGATGAAGTATTAGAAGATCTTTTTTACTCTTTTTCTTTTATTGAAACCAGAAGTGCTTATTATAGCCATAGTCATTTCGCTAAAAGAAAAACGAAGAAAAGAAGTGTCTCTCAAATTTGTAAATAGTCAAAGAACCGATCCATTCGATATTCATTATTCCTTGTTCAATATTCAATATTCCCCCTGTTCAGTTCCTTCAACCTCACATACTTCAACCATGTATACCATGCATTCATTTTGGCAACGGTAAACCCCGCTTCGCCATCTAAAAAACCCAGACGGAAAATATAATTTTTTACAAAAGAAAATGCCGGTGCAATCCTGCATTTGAGCCAACCGGCCTGTTTGCCTTGCTGGTGGTATTTTAATGCATTGAGCATGGCATAGTTAACGGTCTTATGCGCAAAATCTTCAATGTTCTTTGAAGTGTAATGATGGATATACCCTTTTAGCGTGAGCACTTTTACATCAGTTGGAAAAAGTAAGGCTTCATGTACCTGTGCCTCATTCCAGCTAACCTGTTTGCGGTTGTATAAACGGATATGGGCATCATTGGCCCACTCGCCAAAACGGATCATATCCTTACCCAGAAAGGCACGGAAACGGATATTGTAAACCAGGTTATCATTCTCCGGATTCAACTCCAGCAACTGTTTTGTCAATACATCATCAATGATCTCATCCGCATCAATGGATAAGATCCAATCATGTTTGGCTAGCGCTGCTCCTTTGTTCTTATTCTTTCCATATCCCTCCCAATCGGTCTCCAATAAACGGGCACCTGATTCGGTTACGATCTGTTGTGTGCCGTCGGCACTGCCACTATCCACCACCACCACATCATCGGTAACCCTCATTGCAGCGGCAATGGACTTGCCAATGATATGCGATTCGTTTTTACAGATAATAACAACTGAGATGGAAGCGTTCATGAGGGATTTTATCCGTTGGTTAATTTTCTTTGTCCAAAGAAAACAATAAAAGCCAATAGTATCACACCAAACTGGCCTTCTAAAGTATCATCGGTTAGCAAAGGTACTAAAGTAGTGATGCCCAAGATGAGGGACAAAGGATTCTTTACCGTGTTCCGGAACAAAAGAAAAAAGATGCCGGCGCTAAAACAGAGCATGCCCAATAAACCGCTTCCTGCGCTGTATACGAGCCATTCGCAGGCAGGACGAAAACGCTCATAGGCAAAACCACCCGGATTATTCTTTTGATGCCATTGTTCAACAGCAGGCAAAAGATCTCCAAACCCAACACCGTTTACAGGATGGTCTTTGGTGATAGCATAGCCTGCACGGATAGACAACCATCTTGCTGCATCATTATACCCGGGAGCTGTATTGCCTTTTGAATACAGGCTGAAATCATACAATACATATTGCACCCTGTTACGTAAAGTGGGTAAACTATTGTAGGCGATACAAGCAAATGATGAAAAGATGATGATGAGTACGAAACCTCTTTTCCATTTTTTTTCTATAAAAAAAATATGCAGTAAATAGATCCCGATCGCACAGTATAAACATAGCAAACCGGTTTTGGCAGCAAGCATATGCAGGTAAATGATCAGGCAAAAAACCAGCAGGATCAGTAACAACTGTATTCTTTTCTGTGTTTCTGCCAAAAAGCATTTAATACCCAATAGTATGGCTATCACTACCATCCAGCTGAAACGTACATAGTCTACATCTGCAAGTGTTGGTAAAACCTTTGCTTTCAAATAAGCGCCTTCAATGGCTGAAGTATTCAGTAAATACTGGCCAACACTCCATGCACAACCCAGTGAGATAATAATGATATAAACAATACTGATCTTCTTCCATTGATGATCTGTTATCGATACAGCGTACAACCCTAAGGGCAGGGTAAGCAGAGGAAGTTTTACAGAAAGACTGTTCCACCAAAGCATTTTATCATCACTCCATAAACCAGAAAGCAGTACAGGTAACAGGATCAATCCAACGGCTATCAGCTCCTTTTTTTGTAGCGGGGTTAATTTTCTTTCAAACAGAAAAGGCACCATGATCATGACAGAGGCAAAGGATAGCAATGCACGGCTTAGCAAGAGTGCTGCAAAGAGCAGCACAAGGCAAACCATTACCCAATTCTCCTTCCATTTACTTTTCAACACTCTTTGCATTATGCACCGAAATTCGTGTATCCGCTTTACTTTAGCAATCATGTGGGAAGAATTATTAAAAGAGATCCGGCAGGGCAATACCAAATCGCTTGCCAGAACCATTTCTTTGGTAGAGAATGAAGTGGAGGGGTATCGCTCATTGCTCGAAAACCTTCCCGCATCCTCCACTAAGATCATCGGTATTACCGGTCCGCCGGGAGCAGGTAAAAGCACGTTGGTAGACGCATTGATAGGAGAGATCGTGGCGCAAAAGAAAAGAGTAGGGGTATTGTGTGTAGATCCTTCTTCTCCATTTAATCTTGGAGCCTTGCTTGGCGACAGGATCCGGATGAGTGAATGGTATAACCATCCCGATGTATTTATCCGTTCGCTGGCCACAAGGGGAAGTCTGGGCGGACTGCATCCCAAGATCATTGAGATCGCAGATGTGATGAAGGCAGCGGGGTTTGATCATGTTATTATTGAAACGGTAGGTGTAGGACAAAGCGAAATAGAAATAGCGGGCCTTGCCGATACAACGGTTGTAGTGGTTGTACCCGAAGCAGGTGATGAAGTACAAACCATGAAAGCGGGCCTGATGGAAATAGCTGATGTGTTTGTGGTGAACAAAGCCGACAGACCCGATGCAGATACCTTTGTAAAAAACCTGCGTTTGATGCTTGCCCCAGCTTTTCATAAAACAGATGCGGAAGTGTCGATTGTAAAAACGATCGCATCACAGAAAGAAGGTATTGGAAAATTGTTTGAGAAGATCATGCAGCACCAGCAATTGGTTCAAAATACAGACAGAAAATATTGGTTGCTGGCAGAGAAAGCCTATTACCTTGTTCAACAACACAGGATGCAGGATATCAATAAAGCTGGATTAAAAAAACAATTAGAAGCTTCGGGTGAGAAGAATTTGTATCAGTTTATTAAGCAATATATATAGTGTTGTTGCACGCCCCACTTATAGGAAAGGAAATAAGCTAAAACATCAGATTAAAGTTTCAACACAGAGCACGCGGAGTAACAGCGCTACACAGAGGGCTCTCTGTGTAACTCCCAAACCTCTGTATTTCTCTGTTGAAAAAATGCTTAATTGAAAAACTAGTTCTGATTAAGTGCCTTCTCATTCTTCCACCAACGATAACCGATATAACCGGCAACCGCAAAAGGTGCAAAAGCAAGGTAAAGAATAGCCGAATTAAGGGCGGAAGCTGGCCCATCGCCTAATTGAGAAGCGGTTTTAGTGCAGATAGAGCATTGTGCGTGCAAAAGCTGAACGCTGAAAGCTGAAAGCAAAACGCACATTAAAAACAGTTTCTTACACATCCTTTATTGATTTCTTTGCAAAGATAGGGCGTGAATAATCTCAATAATCATTAACTTTCTCGTTCAATCATATACCGTGCAACAACGCAGAAAATTTATACAGAAAATGGGTTTACTGGCCGGAGCTTTCTCAGCCAATAGCCTTTTTAACCAGTTACATGCTGCATCCTGGGAAGATGCCTCCCGTAAAATTCAACACCTTTCTCCGGAAGCGGCAGCAGCAGACGAGGATTACTGGGGAGTAATACAGCAGTCGTATACCGTTAATTCCAACCTGATTATCCTTAATAATGGAGGGGTTAGTCCTTCACCAAGAGTGGTGCAGGAAGCCGTAGAACAGTATAATAAACTCACCAACCAGGGTCCATCCTATTATATGTGGCGTATTCTGGATCAGGGAAGGGAGCCTTTACGCCAGAAACTGGCAATTTTGGCAGGATGTTCTCCCGAAGAGATCGCGATAAACAGAAATGCAACAGAAGCATTGAACACGGTGATCTTTGGATTAGATATGAAAGCCGGTGACCAGGTGATAGGCACTAAACAGGATTATCCAAATATGATCAATGCCTGGAAACAGCGCGAACAGCGCGAAGGAATCGTATACACACAACTAAATTTTAAATTTCCGATAGAGAACGATGAAGAGATCGTATCGGCATATGAGAATGCGATCACACCTAAAACAAAGATCATTCACATTACACATATCATTAACTGGATAGGACAGATCATGCCGGTGAAAAAGATCTGTGCGATGGCTAAGAAACACAATATTGAGGTAATTGTAGATGGCGCTCACTCCTTTGGTCTGCTCGATTACAGGATTCCCGATCTGGGTTGTGATTATTTCGGCACCAGTTTACATAAGTTCTTAAGTGCACCAATAGGCAGTGGTATGCTGTGGATCAAAAAAGAAAAGATCGAAAAGATCTGGCCGTTGGTATGTAATGATAAACCCAGAAGTGAAGATATCAGAAAGTTCGAAACCCTTGGTACCAGAAGCTTTCCGATAGAACAGGGCATTGGTGAAGCAGTAAATTTTCAGAATGCGATCGGCAGTAAGCGGAAAGAAGACAGGATCCGATATTTAAAAAATTACTGGGCAGGTAAAGTAAAAGATATTCCTAAAGTTAAGATCCATACATCTTTTAAACCAGAATATGCCTGTGCGATCTGCGGTGTATCCATTGATGGAATGACACCCGGTGAATTAGACAGCGCTTTATTCAATACCTACAAGATCCATACGGTAGGGATCGTTTGGGAAAATGTTTCATGTGTGCGCATTACTCCACATGTATATACGAAACTGCAGGACTTGGATAAACTGGTAATGGCGATAGGAGAGATCGCGGATAAGAAGAAAGCCTAATAGGAGATTTTTGTCCCGGCTAAGCCGGGATGGAATTGGGAAATTTTGGAATTGTTTTCAATCCCAAAATTTCCTCCCGTCTTGCGGGGTACTGTCCAAAATATAGAAGTTCCCTTTCTGTAAACCTTATGCAGGTTTCACTACAGGTTTTTTAATTTTTGTAGCATTTGCCGGCCTGCTTTTGCCGAATGAACCTTTAAATCTTTTGCCTTTAGCGGTTTTTTTATCACCTCTGCCCATGGTTTGTTTTTTTGAATGAATAATGTATTGGGCGACAAAAATAGAAAAACCCGGCGTAATAAGCGTGGTTCATTTCAAATACGTCTAAATAAGGCTAAATAAAGGCCCAATACAGGATAATTAAGGCGTATTAATGAGTTTTGGGCCTGTATTTACGGGGTATTCTTATTTAAATATGATAATAAAAAAACCCCGCAGTTAATGCGGGGTTCAATTTTTTCTGCTTAAAACTTAGAGTTTAGCACTTAATTCTTTACCTGCTTTGAATTTAGCAACTTTCTTTGCTTTAATCTTGATAGCAGCACCAGTTTGTGGGTTACGTCCGGTACGTGCAGCACGTTTAGAAACAGAGAATGTACCAAAACCTACCAATGTTACTTTATCTCCTTTTTTCAAAGTTTTAGTAACGGTAGCT
>CANGOX010000010.1 GCA_947455605.1 Chitinophagaceae bacterium | reverse complement strand
TTCACCTTACTGTCAAAGTAAGCGATCATCTTTCCATTCTCATCCAATAAGAATTTATTGAAGTTCCATTTGATCTCGGCATCCAATACACCGTTCTCACCTTTGCTGGTAAGCCATTTGTAAATAGGGGCGGTATCATCGCCTTTAACGCTGATCTTGCTGGCCAAAGGAAATTTAACGCCAAAACGGGCTTTACAGAATTCCTGGATCTCTGAATCGGTGCCGGGTTCCTGTGCACCAAAATTATTGGCAGGAAAACCTACGATCACCAATTTGTCTTTATACTCTTCGTAAACTTTTTCGAGTTGCTCATACTGTGGGGTATAACCGCATTTGGAAGCGGTATTCACTACCAGTATCTTCTTTCCTTTAAACTTAGAAAAATCGATGGTCTTACCCTCGATAGAAGTAACCTTAAAGCTGTGTATGCTCGGATCGCCCGGTTTAAAAGCGCTGAGCATGGCAATAATAGCAATGGATAAAAAGTATTTCATATTTGATTTGTTTGTACTAAAGAACAACATTTTTCTGAAATGGTTGCATTAAACTTGATGAAAGGGGGAGGGGGTGACGGAAAGAGTTAAAAGTGAATAGAGAATAGTCAATAGTAGGGTAGTCACTATTCACTTTTAACTATGTCCCATAACTAAATAGTATACGCTGCCGCACCGATACTTAGGGAAACACCGGGTATTTGGAGCATAACCGAGCCACAGGCTTCCAACGTGGCTCCCGTGGTAATCACATCGTCGATCAGCAAAATATGACGATCAACAAGGGTTTCGGGCTTTGTTACGGCAAAAACGCCTTCCATATTCTGCCAGCGGCTTACCCGGTTTTGTTGGGTTTGGGTTTCCGTAAACCGGATCCTGGTTACAACATCTCTGCAAACCGGCTTTTTCCATACCTCACTGATCCCTTCACAGATCAGGGCTGCCTGGTTATAACCACGCCTGAATTCCTTCTTTGAATTGAGTGGTAAAGCAACCAGCAAATCAACATTTGCAAACCGTTCTGATTTTGCTAAAGCATGGCCCATCATTCTTCCTAAAAAATAACCGGCTTCTTTATTGCTTCTGTATTTTAATTGTACCATTAAATGTTGCAGCAAAGAATCTTTTGTAAAATAAAAAGAGGCCCCTGCCTGTTGAATATGTATACGCCCGTAAAATAATTTTTCTACCGGATTGTTTTGTCTGCTAAAGAAATATGTTTCTGGTAATGCATGTATACATCTTGCACAAAGAAACTGATCATCAAAAAGAATATCTGTACCACATCCTTCGCAGTTGTGTGGATAGAAGAGATGAGAAAAATGGTTGAGATATTTTTTGATGAGTGAAGGCATTCACAAATCTCTGTATTGATTGGCTTTTGAAATCAGGTGTTTATACTGCGTAATATTTG
Organism: Chitinophagaceae bacterium; assembly: GCA_947455605.1. Lineage (GTDB taxonomy): Bacteria > Bacteroidota > Bacteroidia > Chitinophagales > Chitinophagaceae > Sediminibacterium. Next base: position 58,635 of record CANGOX010000010.1, on the reverse strand, counting down.
GGTTGATAGTCCATAGACCATGGTCCATAGTTTGAATAGAAAGTAGATCAGGGTCCTTACTATGGACAGTGGACCATCAACCATCTACACAACACTAAAACAACTGCTGATACACTTCATCCACTCTGCTCAAAGCCAGCACCTGGATCTTATAAGCTTTGGGATCAAAACTTTTTTTATTGTAACGCGAAACAATGATCTTTTCAAAACCCAGTTTCTCTGCTTCTGCAATTCTTTGTTCTATCCGGTTCACGGCACGGATCTCTCCGTTCAAACCAACTTCACCGGCAAAACAAATATGCGCGGGTAAGGGAACATCTTCATAAGAAGAAAGTAAGGCACAGATCACAGCCAGATCAATAGAAGGGTCTTCCACTTTTATGCCACCGGCAATATTGATGAACACATCTTTCATCCCGAAAGTAAATCCCCCACGTTTTTCCAATACGGCTAAGAGCAATTGTAACCTGCGCAGATCAAACCCGCTTACGGTTCTTTGCGGTGTTCCGTAAACGCTCTGTGTTACCAATGCCTGTACCTCTATCAACAAAGGCCGCATGCCCTCTAATGTAGCAGCAATGGCACTTCCACTCAATTGCTCTTCTCTTTGCGCGATCAGTATTTCAGAAGGATTGGATACGATACGCATGCCTTCACCCGTCATTTCATAAATGCCTAATTCGGCCGTACTGCCGAAACGGTTTTTCAACGTTCGCAGTATGCGATACGCATAATGCCTGTCGCCTTCAAACTGTAAAACCGTATCAACCATATGCTCCAGAATCTTCGGTCCGGCAATGGCACCGTCTTTGGTAATATGTCCGATTAAGAATACAGGAGTATTGGTTTCTTTCGCAAATTTCTGAAACTCTGCAGCGCATTCGCGGATCTGCGAAACACTTCCTGCCGATGAATCGATCAGGTTCGATTGCAATGTCTGTATCGAATCAACAATGACCAGCTGCGGTTTTAGTTTTTTGATCTCCTGGAAGATAGTTTGCGTAGCCGTTTCTGTTAGCAGGTAAAAATTTTCATTGGTGATCTTCAATCTGTCGGCCCGCATTTTTATCTGCTGTTCGCTTTCTTCACCGCTGATATATAAGATACGTAATTGATCGATCAATAAACCGTTCTGTAAAAACAAAGTACTCTTACCAATACCCGGTTCACCTGCAACCAGTACCATACTTCCCGGAACAATTCCTCCACCCAACACACGATTCAGTTCTGAGTCTTTGGTGATGATCCTTTTTTCTTTATTGCTCACCACATCACTTAATGCAACGGTCTTGGTATTCCTTTTATCTGGTGTGTAATTATCCCAGTTCTCTTCTTTCGGATTGCCTTTGTCCAACACTTCTTCTGTAAATGTGTTCCATTCATTACACGACGGACACTTACCGATCCATTTCATACTCTCATAACCACAATTACCGCAAAAAAAAGCTGTTTTGATCTTGCTCATGCCCTAAAGATAGGTCTGAAAAAGTAGAGAGAAACCATCTCAAACAGAATCCATTCTCCTGTGATGAACTGTAAACAATTTTGGTAGGATTTTGAGCGTTTAAAGAGGGGTAAAAACGCAGTATTTTAAAAGACCGATTCCGCTGAAATGCAGTATTGACGGCACGTAAAAGGGCCAACATTGCTGTTGACCCTGTTTACTTACTAACCCATTAAATTCTTCCACTAAATTACAATAATGGGTCAGATTCCAAAATTAATTTTGCCTCCTGTGCATAATTTTTCGGGATTCAAAAACCCCAAAGACCCCCTTTGGGGGCAGTCTGACAATCCCGGCTGCGTCCCGGTCAAAATGGCAAGTCAGGTTCTCCGGCATTTGGTTGAATTGGCGATATGGGCGTTCTTTTCGGCAAGTTGTTGGTTTTTAATTGGTTAACCGAGCCCCCCTCACCTGGAATCTTCTTTAATATGCTAACAGGATTCATCTTGTTGGTTAACCGGTTATGTTAATACACTCCTTTTTTAATCCCGGATAAGGCAATGATGACACAGATGAATTTAAATAAATTACATATGAAAAAGAATATTTTATTGTTTAATATGAGGTATGAGATCCTGCATGCTTGAAAAAGGGTACGTGGGCAAGGGTTTCTTTCATTTGATTCACCGAAATAACCAACATTTTCACCGATGAGCCCCAATTGCATCTATGTTTCAGAAAAAATTTTGGTTTTATCATAAAGCTTATTTGATGTATTTTTTGAACGTTTTATACCCAAATGTTAAACAAAAAGATTAAAAAAAGCTTAAAATGAATACCAGCAAAGGGTTATTGTGCAGCTTTACTTTTACTTAGGTGGTCAGAAAGGCTGATAAACGGCTCACTTTCAAAAAACCAACAACATGAGAAAAAAACTGCTAATGAGCGTTTGTGCTTATGTCATGGCCATATTGGTCGGATTTGCACAAACTTCTACTGTAACCGGAAAGGTTGTAGACGACAAGGGGGCTCCTGTTCCAGGAGCAACCGTACTTGAAAAAGGTACCAAGAATGGTACCAGCGCCGGAAATGATGGTGCCTTTTCTATTAAAGTAAAAAACGGTGCTACTTTGTTGATCACTGCCCTGGGCTTTGAAAACAAGCAGGTCGTTGCTTCTTCTTCAAATTTACAGGTTCAGCTTACTACCGATGTAAGATCACTCAGTGAAGTGGTGGTTACCGGTGTAGGCGCCGCTACCAGCAAAAAGAAACTGGGTATCGCGGTTGAGGCTGTGAACGTAGGCAGCCAGGTTAAAGTTACTTCTGGCGACGTAGGTCAGCAGTTAGTAGGCCAGATTGCCGGTGCACAGATCTCCAGTACCAATGGTAACCCGGGTCAGCCTTTGAATATCCTTCTGCGCGGTATCAATACCGTACAGGGTGGAACCTTCCCGATGATCCTGGTGGATGGTCTGGAAGTTCGCGCTACCGATCTTAACTCGATCGACGTAAACATCATTGAAAGAGTGGAAGTGGTACAAGGTGCCGCTGCAGCTTCTTTATATGGTGCTCAGGGAGCAAATGGTGTAATCCAGTTGTTTACCAAAAAAGCAAAAGCAGGCAAACTCAATATTGATGTAAGCAGCAGTGCTACTACCAACGAATTATTAAATATTGGTAATGTACACAAATCTGCTTTTCATGCATTTGTAACGGATGCAAGCGGTAATGTTATACAGGCGAGCGGTGCTCCACTGAAATTTGATCCGTCTTTAAGTGTATACGATGCAAACGTTCAGTACAATGCATTAGGTGTTACCAGCTATGCTGAAACGCCTTATAATAAAAATTTGCAGTACTATGATCATTACAAAATGTTCCTGCAGAAAGGGCATGTATTGAATAACTCTGTTACCATTTCGGGAAGCAGAGATAAAGTTGATTTCTTATTATCAGCTTCTAACAACCAGCAGAATTCTAACTTTAAAGACAACGGAGATTATTCCCGTTCTAACTTAACAGGTAAACTGGGTATTGAATTGGCCAAGAACCTGAAACTGACCAGCCTTTCTCAATTAGTGTATACAAAAAATACACTGAACGACCAGACTGGCCGTGGTATCTTTTACAGTCTGAACAACTCACGTCCATTTGCTAACTACGATCAGAGAGATCTGGATGGTAACTATGGTGTTTACTTTGGTGATGCGGTAGGCGTAAATGGTGCCAACCCTAATTTCGTTAATCAGTATACCAGCACCCTGATCAATAAAGTGGATGTTGTGCAGAGCTTTGATCTGAACTATCGTTTTCCACGTTTCCTGGAACTGGATGCGAAATACAGCCTGAACGTTTCAAACAATAACACAACATACCGCTACGAAGACCAGGCATTAAACCAGAATGCGGTTTACAATGACTACTTCTACAGCAACTACAATCCGAATTCTTCTCCAACCAGTACCGGAGAGATCGATAACTATGTAGAGCGTACTACTTTCCAGAACTTTATCGGAACAGCTACTATCCGTACAGATTTTGAAAAAGATTTTCATTTGAAAGTTCCTATCAAAACAGTTACTACTGCTGCGTTCGATTACCGTAAAAATAATTACAAGCAGTTCTCTGCTTATGGATATGATGCACCGGGTTACTACCCATGGAATGCAACCCAGGCTTCTATCTATAAGATCATCTCTGATTATGTTGAACCATTTATCACTTATGGATTTTTGGCTAACCAGCGTTTTGAGTGGGCTGATATCGCAGGTTTGGCTGTGGGTGTAAGAAGTGACTATTCTTCTGCATTCGGAAGTGGTGCCAATTCACAAACCTTCCCTCGTGGTGATGCTTATTTGAATATCTCCCGTTTTAAATTCTGGGAAAATTCTAAAATATCCAACGTACTTTCTGATTTCAAGATCAGAGCTGCTTACGGTGAAGCGGGTATCCAGCCAGGCGCCTTCCAGCGTTTCCCTGTGTTAGGTGCTGCTAACCTCGGTACCAACAGTGTATTTACCTTCCCTACTTCCAGCCCTAACCCGGCTCTTGCGGTGGAGTTATCAAAAGAAACAGAGTTTGGTGTTGATTTAGGTTTTAACCTGCTGAAAGGCTCATGGTTGAAAACGGCAAACCTGTCGTTCACTTATTGGAAAAGAAATACCGATAACGCTATCTACAGAGTAGATGCGGCACCTTCAACAGGTATCGGTAGTGTATTGAATAATGCATTTGGTCTGGGATCAAACGGTATCCAGGCTTCATTGAACCTGAACATTCTTTCTAAGAAGAATTTCCAGTGGGATATGACCACCAATTTCTCTCACCAGACTTCTGAGATCACCAGCATCAAAGGACCGGATGTAGTGGTTCTTTCTTCTGCAGGTAGCACAGGTATCACATTGAAAGCAGGCCAGAAGATTGGTCAGTTATTCGGATTCCTGGTATTGAAATCAGTAGATCAGGTAGATCCTAATACAGGACAACCATTCATTGCCAAAGCTAATCAGGGTAACTATGAAGTAGCCAGCAACGGATATGTAGTTGATAAAGCAACCAAACGTCCGGTTAACTCTCCAGGACAGTATTCATTTGGTGATCCGAATCCTACATTCAACATGAGCTTTATTAACAACTTTACTTTCAAAGGATTCTTATCATTCAGCATGCAGTGGGATTGGGTTAACGGAAGCCACCTGTACAACCAAACAAAAGAGTGGATGTATCGTGATGGTATTTCAGGCGACTATGCCAATCCAATTACTATCGGAGGTGTTACACATGCTTATACTGCCTTCTATCGTGGTATTTATCAGGCTGGTGCCAACAATGGTACCAAAGACTATTTCTACGAAGATGCTTCTTTCGCACGTTTAAGAAATCTGTCTGTGGGTCTGGATTTTGCCAAAGTATTTAAGTTGAAAACATTCCAGCGTCTGCAACTGGTTCTTTCCGGCCGTAACCTGGTAACCTTTACCAAATACACCGGTATGGACCCAGAGATCAGCTCAGGTGCATCTAACTCAGCATTCGATCGTGGAGTGGATCATAACTCACTCCCTAACACCAAGGCGTATACCATTGGATTGAATGTTGGATTTTAATCTTAATCTTAAAACTTAGAAGACATGAAGAATAATAAATTTTTGATTGGGATATTGGGTATCACTTTAAGCATTACTGCTTGTAAGAAGGACCTGGATATTTCCAACACAAATCAACCTACGCCCGAGAGTGCGCAGAACGAACTGGGGGTTATTTCATTGGCCCAGGGTTCTATATATAGAAATGGTTTTTATGACCTGAAATATTCTGATGGTGTTTATGGAAGATTCTGGGCTGGTGCCACAGGTTTCCAGGAACTCATGGGAGACCTGATCGGTGCAGAAGCAGCGAATGCTTACATGAACCAGATCGGTTGTCCTAATAAAGTTACCCTTGATAATGGTACCGTTGTACAGAACCCAAGTGCACTCAATACTCAGTATGCATTATTACGTGGTGTAAACGTGAATGCACAACAAGGTAGTAACCCAACTTTTTATGAGTGGGCCTACATGTACAACATGATCACCGCTGCCAATTCAGTGTTAAAGATCGTGGATGGTACTACCTTCTCCGGTTCAGGTGCGGCTACTAAAAAAGCAACTGTACAGGCTTGGGCTTATTTCTGGAAAGGATATGCCTATGCAAGGATCGGTTCTATTTATTATGCAGGACTGATTCAAAATGCGATCACAACCGATGCAACTACCAATGGTAACTATGTAACCAAAGAAGCGATCATTACTGAGTCTAATGCGAATTTTGATAAAGCGGCTGCTGCTTTGGCCGCTGCTACTTCTACTGCGGATTACAATACCGTTTTAGGTAGCCTGGTACCTACTTTCCTGCAAAAAGGGAAAGGTGGTGTTTTAACACAAACCATGTGGCTGCACAATATCAATACCATGAAGGCGCGTAATATCCTGGTAAATACTACCAAGGCTGCTATGACCGCTACACAATGGGCAAGCATTCTTACCCTTGTAAACAATGGTATCACGGCTACAGACCTGGTGTTTACCGGACGTACCGATGCAAACGGTGATTTCCTTGGAACTACCATTGCTGATAAGATCCAGTCATCAGGTGCTGCCACCGGTACTTATAAACTCAGTGAGCGTTTTGTTCAGGAGTTCAGAACAGGTGACAAAAGAAAAGACAATAACGTTCGTACACTTACTGCTGTAGGTATCTTTAATACAGACCGCGGTAATGTGTTCAATACCCGTTACAGCTTAACCAATGGTGGAGCTGGTATGGCAGGTGTTGTTACCTGGGCCAACCTGGCTTCAGGTGCTAACGAGATCACACTTTGTGGTACTTACGAAGAAAATGAACTGATGAAAGCGGAAGCTTTGATCCAGACAGGTTCTATTGACCTGGGTGTTCAGTCTATCGACAAAGTAAGGGCTTACCAGGGTGCCGGACTGGCTCCAATCGGTGCCGGCCAAACTCAGGCAAATGCCTACGAAGAACTCAGAAGAGAAAGAAGAATTGCCCTGGCATTCAAAGGCCTTTCTTTCTACGATGCGCGCCGTTGGGATATTATCGACCCTGCTAAATCACGTACAGGTTGTACCGTGCTTTCTTCAACAGGTGTGGTAAGTACCAATGCAACCATTGTATATGGTTACCTGGACTACTGGGATGTACCGGACAATGAGTTGGCTTACAATCCTGCAGCGTCAGGATCAGCACCAACCAAAAATCCGAAACAATAATCGTCTTCGATTACTTATTATACAACAAGGCCCTCAAAAAGGGCCTTGTTTGTTTTCAGGATGCCATGTGTTAACTTTAAACATAAATCATTCAACTAATGAGAAAGTTCGTTTATCCAATTATGATCGTTATGTACTGCGCGGTTAGTGCGTATGGGCAAAGCAATGGTGTGGTGGTAGGAGGCAAATGGGCCGACCAGATCTCGATCACAGATGTGAACGGCAGGCCTTTTGAGAACCGATATGCAGATGTGGCGGGCACCCCCTGTTTTATTGCTGATTACCGGTTTGCCAATATTGCATTGGCGCAGGGAAGAACTTTTGTAAATGTAAAAATGAAGATCGATCTGGTTTCGCAGGAAACAAGGTTTGTTTCCTCTAATGGTGTGGAAGGCTATATCAGTGCCGGAATGGTAAAAGAGATCAAATTTGCAGATACTACAACCGAAGGAGTTAAGCAGTACACATTCCGTACGGGCTTTCCGGTTATTGATAAACAAAATGAAAACAATTTTTATCAGGTATTGGCTGATGGTAAATGTGGTTTTGTGAAATCGATCACCAAAAAAGTGAATGAGCGTAAGAATGAATTGTCTGGAGAAATTGCCAAAGACTTTGAGACCACAGAAAATTATTACCTGTTTATAAAAGGAGAGATGAAAAAGGTAAAAAAAGACAAGGATTTTTTTATAGCTGAGTTAGTTGATAAGCAGGCTGCTGTTACCCAGTTTATCCAATCCAATAAACTGAATCTTAAGAATAACGAACAGGTGGTGAAACTGATCAATTACTACAATTCTCTTTAAATAAATAGGGGCATAAAAAAAACTCAGACAGGATTGTCTGAGTTTTTTTTATGCCCTGTAGTCAACTTAAAATTTTATTTCTTCTTCGTGTTCATTAAAGAATTTGAATTCGATCAGGTGATAATTGGTATTGGCTATCGCTTTAAGATTGGTCTTATATTTCCGCTTCCATTTTTTGATAATAGAAGTAAAGAAACCTTTGGTAAGATAAGAGTATACAATAGGATGCACAGCAACCGTAAGGTTCTTGTGACCATGGGTAACCAGGTAGTACAAACGTTTTTCCATCTCATCTTCCAGTAATAAAGTGGAAGTGATCTTTCCGGTTCCGTTACAGGCCGGGCAGTTCTCAGAAGTATTGATATTTACTTCCGGGCGCATACGCTGCCGGGTGATCTGTAATAAACCGAATTTAGAAACAGGTAATACCGAATGTTTGGCGCGGTCAGTTTTCATGAAACCTTCGATGGCTTCCTGCACTTTCCGTTTGTTATCGGGAAGTTTCATGTCAATGAAATCCACAACGATAATGCCACCCAGATCTCTCAGTCGTAATTGACGTGCGATCTCTTCGGCTGCTTCCATATTGGTTTGCAAAGCATTTTCTTCCTGGTTATTACTAACACTCTTATAGCCGCTGTTTACATCAATTACGTGTAAGGCTTCTGTATGTTCAATGATCAGGTAAGCGCCACTAGGAAGGTTTACGGTTTTACCAAATGATGATTTAACCTGTTTGGTAACACCAAACTGATCAAATATCGGTAAACCACCACCCTGATAAAGCGAAACGATATCGATTTTGTCCGGAGCAATGCGCTGTATATAACTTTGCGTAACGGTAAACAGGTTCTTGTCGTTTACGATCACTTTATTGAAATCTGCACTCAGCAGGTCTCTCAGAATACTGGTTGTCTTATTCTCTTCACTCAGGATCCTTACAGGGGCCTGCGCACCTTTCAGGTTAGCCTGAATCAGTTTCCAGGTTTCTATCAGAGAAAGCAGGTCCTGATGCAGTTCTGCCGTACTTTTTCCTTCAGCAGCCGTTCTTACGATCACGCCAAAATTCTTTGGACGGATCGCTTCAACAATTTTATGCAGTCTTTTTCTTTCTTCTGAAGAATGGATCTTTTTGGAAACGGCTACGATCTCATTGAAAGGTGTCATTACCACAAATCTTCCGGGCAAAGAGATCTCGCAGCTTAAGCGCGGGCCTTTTGCAGCAATGGGTTCTTTTAAGATCTGAACAAGTACATTGGGTTTACCATTTAGTACCTCATTGATCTTACCCGTTTTAACGATCTCGGGTTCCGATTGAAATTTTGCAAAATCAAACCCTCCTGGCTCTTTGGTATGCATAGCCAGCTGGGTAAATTTGAGGATAGAGCGTACATAAGGGCTAAGGTCTGTATAATGCAGAAAAGCATCTTTCTCAAACCCTACATCCACAAATGCAGCATTCAGTCCCGGGATCAGTTTTTTTACTTTTCCGAGATAGAGGTCACCAACAGCAAAGTTGGCATCCGTTTTTTCGTTGTGCAGTTCTACCAGTTTCTTATCTTCAAGAAAAGCGATCTCCACGCCAGAAGCACCTGCATTAATTATTAGTTCTTTGTTCACAAAATGGCAACTTTTAAATACAAAATCACGGCCGGTATGCGGCTATCATATATACACACTTATATCCGTAACGCTCGCCACCTGACAGGGAAGGAAAAGGATAAGTTGCAGCGTAGAAAGGTAGTAGTGGCGAAATTCAGGAAAGTGTTATCCCACGCTTATATTCCGGGTTAACCGGAATATAATGCGGGATAGTATAATGGTCTTAATTAATAAGAATTATTTATTCTTTTTCTTATGACGGTTCTTTCTTAAACGTTTTTTACGTTTGTGAGTCGCAATTTTATGACGCTTTCTCTTCTTACCACAAGGCATACACTAAGTAATTTTAGTTAGGTTAATTAATAAAGTTATTTTTTCAATTCGGTAATCCTTTTGTTCAGTTCAGTTTGTGCTTCCGGTACTTTTACCAGTTTCTTTACGGCTTCATACCATTTAACGGCATTGGATTTGTCACCTTTCTCCTCATAACATTCTGCCAGGTTAAACAGGGCTTCAATATTTTCGGGATCCTTTTGTACTACTAAGAGGAACCTTTCAATTGCCTTATCATACTGGCCGCTTTTTTTACCACCTAAACCGAGTACCATTTGTGCGTACACATTTCCGGGATCGCGTGTAGCGATCTCCCTTACAGGTAAAATACCCTGCATGGGGTTATTGGAAATATTTCCAAACAGGTAACAGGCACCCAGGCCTATTTTGCTGGAATCGTTAGCCGGATTGATGGCCAAAGCTTTCTCAAAAAGAACTTTTGCATTTGTTCCCAACCAGGTTTGCATGGCCGGTTGGCCCTCTGTCATCAGGTTATCTAAGTACAGGCGGGCGGCAAAGGTGAGGCTTTTTTCAGAATTTTCCAACTTCGCGGCTTCTCCGGTATAATAGGCATAGGGTTCGAAGATGTGCGCCGAATCGGCCCAGAAGCGGGCAAGCTGGTGATAAAGGTGTATTTGTTGGTCTTTTACATCCCCCCTTTTTACAGAGTTTTCCAGGGTAAGCAAACGCTGTGACTGTGCCGGGTTGATCTTCTGTTTGGCTTTTACCAGGAGTTGGTCAAATGTAATTACCTGACGTTCAGTAGCTTGCATGGCTTCCGGCGCTGCAGCAGGCTTGGCAGGTGGAACGGTCTTACCAAAGACATATATTAATATAAGAGCTGCCAGGGAGCAGGAGACCAATAGAACTTGCTGTTTTTTCACTTAGAACGCTTTCCGCAAAGTTAGCTTGGCTGGCGTTTGCTTTTTACTTCGCTTACAAATTCTTTTGCAGGCTTAAATGCGGGGATATAGTGTTCCGGGATTTCCACAGCTATATTCTTCTTGATATTACGGCCAATCTTAGCGGCTCTTTTCTTGGTAATAAAACTGCCAAACCCACGTATGTAGATGTTTTGGCCGTTTGATAAGCTCTCTTTAACTTCTTTAAACATGGTTTCCAAAGTAACCAATACGTCTACTTTAGGAATGCCTGTTTTGTCAGAAATTTGGTTGATGAGATCAGATTTTCTCATTTGATATTTTTTTTATAGGGCTAACTAGACCTTAAAATAAGATAAAAAGGTTGAATAATGCAAGAAAGATAGCGTAAATATTATAGACGTTACTTATTGATAGATAAATGGTTCAATACAAAGCTGTTTTAGCGGTTGAGTATCTTCGGGATCCGGTTTTTGGGCTAAAATTTGAACTTTTGTGCGTTTGAAGCAGTTCTTTTATTGAATATTTGTTTTTTATGATGGAAAAATTCTTCACAGAAACGCTTTTAAAATGGCATAAAAAGGATAATCAACGCGAAATGCCGTGGAAAGGGGAGAAAGATCCCTATAAGATCTGGCTGAGTGAAGTGATCCTGCAACAGACCCGTGTGGCGCAGGGGTGGGCCTATTACGACAGGTTTATCAAAAACTTTCCTACCATCATGGATCTGGCAAAGGCCAAAGATCCGGAGGTTTTCAAATTATGGGAGGGGCTGGGTTATTATAACCGTTGTAAGAATCTTTTATTTACAGCCAGAGAGATCGCAAAAGAAAGACAAGGCCAGTTCCCCAACTCTTATGAAGCATTATTGGCGTTAAAAGGAGTAGGACCTTATACTGCCGCTGCCATTGCTTCTTTTGCCTATAATTTACCTTATGCTGTAGTGGACGGAAATGTATTCCGTGTATTATCCCGCTATTTTGGACAGGATGAGCCGATCGACTCAACGGTTGGTAAACATTTGTTTACAGAATTGGCAGCCAGGGTATTGGCAAAAAAAGAAGCGGGCTTATATAACCAGGCCATCATGGATTTTGGTGCAACGATGTGTAAACCTTTCTCACCATCCTGCAGTATATGTCCGCTGCAAAAGAAATGTGTAGCCTACGCCGATGGAAGAGTGAACAGGTTACCTGTTAAAGAAAAGACCCTGCTGCGAAAGACCCGGTGGTTCTATTATTTTCTTTTTGAGCAGGATGGGAAATGGCTGGTAAACCAGCGGATGGGAAAAGATATCTGGCAAAACCTGCATGAATTTTATTTGCTGGAAACAGAAGAAGCCTTGAAATGGGATGAAACAGCGGTTAAGAACTGGCTGAAAGAACAGATAGGAGTAAATAAAGCAGTGGTTGCAAAGATCTCACCGCTATTTGTTCAGCAATTAACGCATCAGCAGATAAAAGGGCAGTTTATAACGGTTCGGTTAAACAGTATCCCTCCATTTCTGAAAAAATATCAATGGGAGCATGTAAACAGTTTGCAAAAACTGGCTTTCCCGAAATTCATCACACAATATCGGGATGCATTTTCCCTATAAAACCGTATATCCTAAATTTCTGTTAGTGCTTCGTTTTTTACTTAAAAAAAGTTATTTTTAAGAGTGATTAAAAAAGCGATGAATCTAAAACCTATTGTATGAGAGGAGTTAACAGAGTTATGCTTATCGGCAATTTGGGAAAAGATCCTGATGTGCAGCATTTGGAAGGGAATATCGGTGTAGCAAAATTTCCATTGGCTACTACGGAAACCTATAAGGACCGTTCTGGAAAACTGGTATCACAAACGGAATGGCATACGGTGGTATTATGGAGAGGGCTCGCAGAGCTTGCACAGAAATATCTGCATAAGGGAAGCCTTATTTATGTTGAAGGAAGATTACGTACACGCAGCTGGGAGGATAAGGAAGGCAATAAAAAATTTGCCACCGAGGTAGTGGGAGATAACCTGATCATGCTGGATAAACGCGGCGAGGGCCATACCGGACACCCCGGAGGAGACGCACATGAAGGTTTTGGTGGCGATGAACTTCCACCGTTGGGCGACCATCCGGGCGAAAGTTTGCCATTCTGATCGCAATGAGCAGAACCCTTACTTTTGTACCTATAGAAGCAGTGGGGTAAATTAACACTGTTCCTGATCTTTCAATTAAACTACTTGCTTTGGATCATCACCCGGTTTTGCATTTTTTTTCAAACCTCACTTTATTGTCGGCCATACAGGCACAGGGTACGACGGTATTGGTTATGATACTGATCGTTCTGTTATTTCTTTCTTTTGTTTTATCAGGATCGGAAGTGGCTTTTTTTTCTCTCACGTATAAAGACATCAATAATTTAAAATCAAAACAATTGCCGCCATATAAGCGCATTGTTGATCTGCTGGAAGAGCCGAAAGTTTTGCTGGCTTCTTTATTGATCGCGAATAGTTTTATCAATATCTCTATCATCATCATTTCCAATCTATTGATAGACGACATGTTCAATTTTGAACGGTTTGATGCAGTATGGGTTGAGTTTGTGATCAAGGTGGTTGTTGTGTCTTTTATTCTGGTTCTGTTTGGAGAAGTGATGCCGAAAGTATTGGCCACGCAAAACAATATCCGTTTTGCGAAAGACTTTGGGGGTATAGTACAGGCGGTTTCCTATGCTTGTGCAGGATTAAGTAAACGGTTGGTAAAGTATTCGGATATTATTGAAAAACGTTTGGCCAACCGGCCCAACGGAGCATACAGCCTGGAAGAGCTGGATCATGCAATTGATCTGACCACGCAAAACACGGCTTCGGAAAATGAAAAGAATATATTGAAGGGGATTGTGAAGTTTGGCAATATTACCGTGAAGCAGATCATGAAAACAAGGGTGGATGTGCATGGTGTTGATCATGAGATCTCCTTTGGTGATCTGATCGCTACTGTACGTGACCTGCATTACAGTCGTTTGCCGGTTTATAAAGATGATCTGGATAATATAGCAGGTATGATACATACCAAGGACCTGATCCCCTTTCTGCATGAACCGGATGATTTTGACTGGCATGGATTGATGCGCCCGCCTTATTTTGTTCACGAACAGAAATTTATTGAAGACCTGTTGAAAGAATTCCAATCTAAAAGGATACATTTTTCAGTGGTGGTAGATGAGTTTGGCGGAACGAGTGGTATTGTTACATTGGAAGATATTCTGGAAGAAGTGATCGGTGAGATCAAAGATGAATTTGATGAAGAAGAAACCGGCTTCAGAAAGTTGGATGATTACAATTATATTTTTGAAGGAAGGGTAATGATCAATGATGTATGCAAGATCATGGACCTGCCTACCGATACGTTTGACCAGGTAAAAGGCGAAAGTGATTCATTGGCCGGGTTGGTACTGGAACTGGCGGGAGAGATCCCTTTGCCATTAAAAGTGGTGAGTTCAGGCGATTTTGAATTTACTGTGCTGGAAGTAGCCAAACACCGGATAGAAAAAATAAAGCTCACGATCAAGCCACAGTTAGCATGATGAAGAAGGAAGGCAGTACATGGCCCATAGTCCATGGACCATGGTTTATTCAGAAAAGGAGGAGAGTTTATGTATTCATAGTTCTTACTATGGTCTATGGACTATGGACCATGGTCTCCTCCTGCAACAGCAGTTATACCCCCAAACCCCGGGGCTATTACAAGATCAGCTTTCCCGAAAAAAAATATAAAGTGTTTGATCTGGCAGGGTACCCTTATTCATTCGAGTATCCGGATTATGCCGTGGTAGTAAAAGACAGTACTTTTTTTGGCGAAGCCACAGAGAATCCCTGGTGGATCAATATTGATTTTCCGCAGTTTCACGGGAGGATCTATGTGAGTTATAAGGAGATCGGGAAGAACAAGTTTGATACATTGATCAAACATTCGTTTGAGCTTACGGGTAAGCATACCTCTAAAGCTTATTCAATTGAAGACACTGCTTTGAATACTGCTAACGGGATACATGGGGTTTTCTTTACGGTTGGGGGAGATGTGGCAACCGCCAACCAGTTCTTTCTCACAGACTCTACCAAACATTTCTTGCGGGGGGCTTTGTATTTTGATGCCACACCTAATGCAGATTCGCTGACAATCGTAAACCGCTTCCTGTTGGATGATATGAAGCACCTGATCAATACTTTTCACTGGCGGAAATAAGTTTCGGGAACTTAACACTTGGGATTGTATTGGTTTATCTTTGAGGAGTAAGAAGTAATAATATGATAGCAATTGATAATGTATTGGTAAGCGACGAGATCATTGAGGAGCAGTTTGTCTGCGACCTGAATAAGTGTAAAGGTGGCTGTTGTGAAGATGGCGATGCCGGTGCACCCATGGAAAAATGGGAACTGGATAAACTGAAAGAATACTATAAGGTGATAGAACCTTATATGACGCCGGAAGGCATTGCAGAAGTAAAACGCCAGGGCAAATATTTATATGATCAGGAATTTGGCTGGGTAACACCTACCATTGATGGTGCGATCTGTGCGTATGGTTACCGTGATAAATGGGGTATCATTAAATGTGCGATAGAACAGGCTTATAATGATGGAAAGCTTGACTGGAAAAAACCATTAAGCTGTCACCTCTTCCCTATCAGGATACAGAAGAGCAAGAAAGACCCGGATATTGAATATGTGAATTATGAACCCAGAGAAGATCTTTGTGCAGCTGCCTGTAGCTTGGGTAAGAAGCTAAAGATGCCGGTGTATGTTTTTTTGAAAGACTCCATCATCCGGAAATACGGGGAAGAATTTTATGAAACACTGGAAGCGACTGCGAAGCATATGAAAGAGAATAGCTGATAGAAGATATTTTGAATTTTAAGTAGGATAATTATGATGTGAATGGGCAATTGTGAATTGTTAATGGTTTGATTCACTATTCACTATTGACAATTCACCAAAGCCCAATAATGATATGGCGCTCAAGTGTGCGACGCAACGGCAGCCGATCATAAATATACAGTTGACCAATATTAATTTACACACATGAAAGATACTGCAGCATCCTTCATTGCCAAGAGCACGATCAAAGCAGCCGATCTGGATCACAGGCGGAAGATCAACTTTAACATCAACCGATATAATGCCGCTGTACCCAAGGGTAAACAGCAGTTTGGCAATAATGTAATGCTGGCTCGTGAAAAAGCAAAGAACCGTAAATGGGATGCGATCGAGCATCTGGACAGGTATCTGGAAGAATTTGAACGAAAGATCACAGCACGTGGTGCTAAAGTGATCTGGGCAGAAAACGGAACGGAGGCATTGGATGCGATCGGAAAGATCTGTAAAGAAAAACAATGTAAAACATTGGTGAAGAGCAAGAGCATGGTAACCGAGGAGATCCATCTGAATAAATACCTGGAATCCATTGGTATCGAAAGTGTAGAAACTGATCTGGGAGAATATATTCAACAGCTTGACGGAGAAGCCCCTTATCATATTGTTACACCTGCCATGCATAAAAGCAAGGAAGATGTAGCCAGATTATTTGCCGATAAATTAGGAACTCCTTCCGGCCTATCTCCGGAAGAATTGACACTGGTTGCCAGAAAAATATTACGCGATAAATATGTACAGGCAGAAGTAGGGGTTACCGGTGCCAATTTTATCTTAGCGGATATAGGGGGCA
Organism: Chitinophagaceae bacterium; assembly: GCA_947455605.1. GTDB lineage: Bacteria > Bacteroidota > Bacteroidia > Chitinophagales > Chitinophagaceae > Sediminibacterium. The sequence continues at coordinate 42,106 of CANGOX010000010.1, read as the reverse complement.
TTGCCGTTACGGAAAATGAAGGGAATGCCCGCTTAAGTTGTGCATGGCCTAAAACACATATTGTGGTGGTAGGGATTGAGAAGATGATACCTTCAATGCAGGACCTCGCTTTGTTCTGGCCTTTGCTGGCAACTTTTGGAACTGGTCAGCAGGTAACTTCTTATAATACTATTGTAACAGGCCCACGCCAGGCAAATGAAACAGATGGCCCGGAAGAAATGTATGTGATCCTGCTGGATAATGGCCGAACCAATCTGCTTGCGCATCCTACTTCGAGAGAAGCTTTGTATTGTATTCGATGCGGTGCGTGTTTGAATGCCTGTCCGGTTTATAAAAATATTGGTGGTCACGCTTATGAAACTACTTATAGCGGTCCGATCGGTAAAGTGATCACACCCTATCTGAGCGGTATGGACGATTATAAGCACCTGAGTTATGCATCTTCTTTATGCGGTAATTGTACCGAAGTTTGTCCGGTAAGAATTAACCTCCATGAATTATTACTGGATAACCGTCATGAGGCTGTGATGCAGGGATCCAGTTCATTGGCAGAGCGGATAGCATGGAAAGTATGGAAAACAGCCAGCCTGAACCGAAGCATGATGAATATGGCTAATGGGAAGATGAAGAACTGGGTGGTGAACAAGGTGTTTAAGGGTTGGACAACACATAGAGCAGATCTTGATTTCAGTCAGAAGACCTTTAGTCAGATGTGGAAAGACAGGGTTGATTGATAATTAAAAATTAATAATTAGAAATTAATAATTGGATAGTGCACGGGAGGATACTGTTATTGTATATGCTTTGCATATAAGTTCGAGGCTTTCTTATATACTGTCTGTACTTTTTCCAGGAGCGAACATTACTGATTCGAAAGAGCAATTCAACAATTTTAATGGAGTAAAGATTAATTACTCTTCACAGAGGATGGATGAGGAATCTTTGTGGATTGTTCCTTATGGGTTATTAAAGGAAAAAGGAATCAAACAGCAAACGCTTGATTGTTTTGAATGGAAAGGGATAAAGGTTTTTTTTAAAACACAGGGCGATCTCCCTTTTGATCTGTTATCCGCTGCATTTTATCTTCTCTCACGTTATGAAGAATATCTGCCGCATGATCTTGATGAGTATGGCAGGTATTCACATACGAACAGTATTGCCTACAAGGAAGAATTTTTAAAACTGCCCATAGTGAATCTTTGGCTGCAGGCCTTTGAAAAAGAAATCAGTAAGAAATCTCCTCACGCACTACTCACTTCTCACAACTCACAATTCCAGTTTATTCCTACATACGATATAGACATTGCTTACAGCTACCTGCACAAGCCGGTATGGAAAAATGTACTTGGCTTTTACCGTGATCTTTTGCAGGGAAAATTTGAGCAGGTGATGGAAAGGGGGAATGTGTACAGCGGTAGAAAGCCAGATCCGTTTGATGTGTTTGACTGGCTGGATGAACTGCATATAAAATATCATCTTGATCCGGTTTACTTTTTCCTCACGATCATCAAAAGAGGGAAGTATGATAAAAATTTGTCGGCCGGCTCGAAGGCATTGCAAAGTTTGTATAAAAGATTGGCAAAAAAATATATTACAGGCATTCACCCTTCCTGGCAAAGCGGTACAGAAGAGAGTTTATTAGGGAAGGAGATAGAAACTTTGAAAGGTATCATACAAATGCCTGTAGCGCTTTCAAGAAATCATTATTTAAGGTTTACCATACCGCATACCTACCGTAGATTGACCGCGGCTGGTATTATTGATGACTATTCGATGGCGTATGGTGGCGTGAACGGATTCAGGGCTTCTTATGCAATGCCTTATCAATGGTATGATTTAGAAAACGAATCCGTTACCTCGCTTGCCATACATCCATTTTGTTTTATGGAAGTCACTTCTTTTTTTAACCAGGGATATTCTGCTGTAGAGGCACGGGAAGAGATCCAGTATTATCATGATATCGTTAAAAGTGTGGGAGGAGAGTTTATCACATTATTTCACAACCATTTTTTAACGGAGCAGCCGGAGTGGATTGAGTGGCGGAGGATGTATATGGATTTTCTGGAGAAGAATTTTGCGTAACTGCTCATAACGTTCAGGCCGCTTTGAGCGCCCCGGCCATTATTACATAGCATCGGCATCAGAATATTCAGGAATATCTTTTTTGTTGCGAAGGCTTTTGTTTACCAGATAAACACCCACGAGTGTTATTACTGAGCCTATCAGGATATTAAAAGTAAGTTTTTCATTTACCACCAACGATCCTACCAGGATGGCTACGATCGGGTTAATATATGCATATAAGGCAGCGATTGAAGGCTCCAGGTGTTTCATTGAATAAATAAAAGCCACAAAAGTAAAGATTGAACCGGCAATAATTAAGTAGGCCAAGGCACCCCATGTTTGAAAAGGTATAGCAGATACAGGAATATGATCTCCCGTAACGATTACCATTCCAAAAAGAATGATTGAGCTGATGAACATTTGCCAACCTGTTGCATAGTAGGGGTTAATGTCTGCTTTTTTTCTGGCAATAAAAATGGTAGCAACACTCCAGGTTACCATTGCTATGAGAGAAAGGATCACACCCCATAGATATCCTTCGGTGTGGTTATGAAAAGCGTTGTCGTAGAATACTACTGCTATACCTCCAATGCCTAGAAGGATACCGGTAAACGTAAGTACATTGATCTTTTTATTTTTAAAGAAGATCATTTCAATCAACACAACAAATAAAGGATATAAAGCGGCAATGAGTGCACCCAGCCCGCTGGTAATATATTTCAAGCCCAATGTGGCAAATCCATTAGCTGAAACGAACATAAGAATGCCCATAAAAGCTAACCATCCCAGTTGTTTGAGAGTGGGTATGGGTTCTTTTTTGATGAAAATAAAAAAGAGAATATATAAACTTCCACCAATGAACTGCCGGATACTGGCCACTTCCAGTGCAGGTGTCTTTTGTACACCTAATTTACTGGCTACCCATGTAGTACCCCAAACAATGCTTGTGGCAGACAGTGCGATATAGGCTTTTTGTTTGGTGGTCAAGCTTTGTCATTTTAGTCGTACACCCAATCCCCTCCGCCCTTTGGGTACCTCCCCCTGGAAAGGGGAGGGAATTCATGAGTATATTTTATTGAGAACTAGTGTTTAAAATGTCGCATGCCGGTCATAACCATGGCCAGTTTGTTTTGTACGCAATATTCTACGCTGTCTTTATCTCTTACCGAACCGCCGGGTTGGATGAATACTTCGATACCTGCTGTATGTGCAATCTGTACGCAATCATTGAACGGGAAGAAAGCATCTGAAGCAAGTACGGCGCCATGCAGATCAAAATTGAATTGTTTGGCTTTTTCAATTGCCTGGCGGAGTGAATCGATCCTACTGGTTTGTCCGCAACCTTTACCAACCAGTTGTTTATTCTTTATCAAAGCAATGGCATTGCTTTTCAGATGTTTGCAAACGAGGTTGGCAAATATGAGATCCTGTTTTTCAGCCACTGTTGTTTCTCTTCCGCCAACTTCTTCCCATTTGGTATAGTTGCCCTCATCGGCACCTTGTTCTAAGGTTCCGTTCAGAATAGACCTGCTGGGGGTTTTTAGTTTTGTGTTTTGTGTTTTTAGTTGGAGAAGAATTCTGTTCTTTTTGCTTTTCAAAACTTCCAGTGCATCTACATCAAATGAAGGCGCGATCAAGACCTCAAAAAATATTTCGTTAATGGCTTCTGCTGTGGCTTTGTCAATGGCTTTGTTACAAACCAATACACCACCAAATGCACTTTCCGGATCGCCGGCTAAAGCTGTATCCCAGCTTTCTTTTACGGTGGATCGGGCGGCAATGCCACAAACATTGGTGTGTTTAATGATGGCAAAAACCACTTCCGGTTCTCCGGAGAATTCTTTGATGAGTTGTACTGCGGCATCTACATCTACCAGGTTATTATAAGATAGTTCCTTGCCGTTGAGTTGTGTGAACAGTTCTTCCAGATTACCGTAGAATACAGCGCTTTGGTGTGGGTTCTCGCCGTAGCGTAAACTTTGTTGTAGTCCCGGATTAAAATAGTTACTGATGGCAATATCATAATGCATCACTACTTCAAAAGCTTTGGCAGCGAAAGTTTTTCTTTGTTCAATGGAGGTTTCCCCTTTCTGATCGTTCAATAATTTCTCCAATGCAGCATAATCATCCTTTGCGGCAATCACTACCAGATCGCGGAAATTTTTGGCGGCAGCGCGTATCATAGATGGCCCGCCGATATCTATTTTTTCGATGATCAGCTTTTCTTCTGAAGTGGTGCGAAGTGTTTCTTCAAAAGGATAAAGATCTACGATCACGAGGTCGATCTCGGGAATATTGTATTGCTTCATTTCAATCAGATCCTGCGCTTCATATCTTCTGCCAAGGATGCCACCAAAAACTGCGGGGTGTAATGTTTTTACCCTTCCACCCAAAATGGAAGGATAGGTAGTTAAACTTTCTACCGGCACACAGGGTATTCCGAGGTCTTCCAGAAATTTCTGTGTTCCACCGGTTGAATAGATGGTAATTCCCAGTTCCTGTAATTTTTTGGCAATGGGTTCCAGTCCGTCTTTATAAAAAACGGAGATAAGGGCTGATTGAATTTTCTTTTGCATGATCTGTTGTTTAACCTGCCGGAGGTTGGTTGAAATAAGACGGAATGGCAATGCTCATCAGAGATCCGTTTCAAAAGCACCTTGCTCAGAAACAGTATGATGGCGCAAATGTAGGCTGTCGGCGTCTTTTTTCCAGTACCGTATTTTCCACAGGGGGTTGCTGCTGTCAAATACCCATTGTTTACAGTCAAATACAGTAGCCAATTGACTTAGGTAGACCTTAGGGTTGCCGCTAATGATAATGATATCCACCGGAATCTTCTGCACCAGAGGGGTAAACCGGGTGTTACGGCTAATGATGAGGGCCGTTTTCCGTCTGCCGCTGATAAGCGGGCCGCGTATATCCGTATTGGACAATATTTCCGTTGCGGTAACGCCATATTGTAACCTGGATGGGCGAAGATGAAATCTTTGAAGTGACCCCTGGCCGGTAATTGCTGAATCTCCCAGGAACAGGAAATGGGTATTTTCTATGAGATCAATGGCGGTATGTTTTGGAATATTATAAACAATAAGTTTTTGCTGTTGCAGCTGTTGAAACCGGGTGAGACAGTGGATGAAGAAAAAAATACACAGAAAGCCTGATCCGGTAATGAATGCATGAGTCCGTTTTTGCAGCAACCAGTAGGCAAGGTAGCAGATAACAAAATAGAGGAGGATGGTCTGGACCAGCCCCATTTGAATATTGTCTGTTACGGAGAAAGGGATCCTGTTGGTTCGCTCAATCAATCCATCCATTTCAGCAATCAGGAATGAGATTGATTTTCCTATCCAGAGGGCAAGAACAGGAATTTTGGCCACCACCAGCAATAATAGCTCACCGTATAAAATAAAACCAGAGAGAGGAACAGTTATAAAATTGGTGAACAGAAATAAATTGGGAAACTGGTGAAAATAAAAGAGAATAATGGGAAGTGTAAGCACCTGTGCAGATAGGGTAACAGCGTTCAACTGCCAGATTTGATTCAATAATTTATTTGTGAAATAGAGTTGTTTATATATCGGTTTCATAAACAGAATGATGCTGAGTACCGCAGCATAGGAAAGCTGAAAACCCACATCCCAAAAGAAATAAGGATTGTATACAAGCAGGCAGAATGCAGATGCAGCAAGGGTGTTGTAGATATTGGTCTTTCTTCCAAGACTTTCGCCGATCACAATAAATGAGAACATCACGGCAGAGCGTAAAATGGAAGCAGCCGCACCCGCCAGCAGACTAAATCCCCAGAGAACGAGTAATATAAGAATGGGTTTGAAGAACCGGATCCATTTTATTTTTCGGAAAGGTTTCAGGATCAGCACCATCAATCCATAAATCATACCCAGGTGTAAACCGCTGATGGCGATGATATGCACTACACCGGTATTGCTGTATGCCTGAACCAGGTCTTTATCCAGGTCATCGCGATAACCAATTAATAAGGCTTCTGCCACACCGGTTTCTTTTTGACCGGTTACCCATTTTCTAAAAAGAGCGAGCACATCATTTCTTGAATTGATGAGGAGATCTGTAAGCCTGTTCTTTTTATCACCCTGCAAGACCTTATAATCAATAGGCAGGAGGTAAACCTGATAATGAATATCCTGTGAAGCACAATACCTTTTATAATCAAAGCCTCCCGGATTGCCTGAATTGGTAATAGGTTGTAATGTTTTTGAAATGACGATTTGAGTACCATATGCTAAACCAACAGGTAAACTGTCATTCTTAAAGTATAGGAGGATATTTCCTTTTACCATTGTCCATTCACCATTTATTAAAATGGATTCTGCTTTGGCTGTTACTTTGAAGGAATTGGTTTTTTTGATCAGGGATTCCTGTAGGGTTACCAGTATGGTTTCTTTTCCTTTTATAGAATGACCTATCCAATGCCGGTCATTTTCAATGTTTTGACAATTCATCAGTGCAGATCCCAAACAGCAGATCATCAGGTTCAAAGACAAGCCTGTTACCCATCTATACCTGTACTTATGGGCTATTGGTAAAAAATTGACTGAACAGAAAATACAGCTTGAAAATGATGCCGTGATGCCGATCACTGTTATTGAAAGTGAAGCAGCTTGCTCTATAAGGATCCCTGCGGTTAAAGGAATGAGTAACCGTAGAAAAGGAACCGACCGCCAGAATTGTTTGCCATAGTGACGCATGGTTAAACCTAAATAAAAAAGCCACTCTTTTATGAATGGCTTGTGAAATCAGGTATTAATACTTGGGAGAAGTAACAAGGGTTAAGAAACAAGAATCAAGGAACAAGGATCAAGAAACAAGAATCAAGAAACAAGAATCAAGGATCAAGGAACAAGGATCAAGGAATAAGGTCCAGGATTCAAATAACAGGCGATCAAATCTTGTGTCTTGAATCTTGGACCTTGTTCCTTGAAGTCTTTTATTTACTCAAGTTCATACTTCTTTCCTTATACAAAGTACGGAAGTAAGGATCTCTCAGATCTTTGATAAAGCGGATAGCTTCACCTGTGCTTTTCATTTCAGGTCCGAGCTCTTTGTTTACGCCGGGGAATTTATCAAAACTGAAAACAGGTTCTTTGATGGCGTATCCGTCTAATTTTTTCTCCATCGTAAAGTCGGTGAGCTTGGCTGCACCCAACATTATTTTGGTAGCGATATTTAAGTAAGGGATCTGGTAGGCTTTGGCAATGAATGGTGTGGTACGTGAAGCCCTTGGATTGGCTTCGATCACATATACTTTATCGTTCTTGATGGCAAACTGGATATTGATCAGTCCTTTGATCTTTAACGCACGTGCGATCTTCTCAGAATAATATTCCATGGTTTCAACTACCAGTGGCGTAAGATTGAAAGCCGGTAAAACAGCATTACTGTCACCACTATGGATACCTGCCGGCTCAATATGTTCCATCACACCCATGATATGGAAATTCTCTCCGTCGAAGATGGCATCCACTTCTGCTTCCTGGCAACGGTCTAAGAAATGGTCGATCAGGATTTTATTACCCGGTAAGTGTTTGAGCAAACTGATCACTGCCTTTTCAACATCTTCATCGTTGATCACGATACGCATTCTTTGTCCGCCGATCACATAACTCGGTCTAACCAGTACAGGATAACCTACACGGTTGGCCACGGTAATAGCTTCATCGGCATTGGTTGCGGTACCATATTCAGGGTAAGGGATACTCAATTCTTTCAGCAGATCGCTAAAGCGGCCGCGGTCTTCCGCTACATCCATATCTTCAAAAGCGGTACCGATGATCTTAACGCCATTCTCGTGTAAACGTTTAGCCAGTTTTAACGCGGTTTGTCCGCCAAGCTGCACAATTACGCCTTCCGGTTTCTCCAATTCAATAATCTCCCATAAATGTTCCCAATATACCGGTTCGAAATAGAGTTTGTCGGCCATATCAAAATCGGTAGAAACGGTCTCAGGATTACAGTTCACCATAATAGATTCGTAACCGCTTTCTTTGATAGCCAATAAGCCGTGTACGCAACAATAGTCAAATTCAATTCCCTGTCCGATCCTGTTAGGGCCACTGCCTAAAACAATGATCTTTTTCTTACTGGAGGGTATCGATTCGTTGGAGTTAAGAGTAGGGTTCATTTCTGCGAGGAATTGCGCAAAATTAGGGGTACGCACGAATTTTGGGCGATTTTTTTTAGTGTTGGCTTAAGATTCAATACTGGCTTGGGTTTAGGAGGGTTTTGTGGCCACAGATCTCACAGATTGGCACAGATTTTTGCGGACCGGGAAAACCTAACGTTTATTCGGTTTTCCGGGTTGGTTCAATCCAATAATTCCTCACAATAATAGCCTGCTTCCTGGAGGATCTGTTCAACTGAACGTGGTGATAGCTCTATGGCTTCAATTCTTAACACATTATCACAATCGTGCATATCAACATTCCAGCGATTGATTCCTTGTAGGTTCTGTAACAGGGGTTTGGCCCGGTTGATCAGTTCGGGGCTTTCCAGGTTGGTTTTGAAGATGAGGATGTTCATCAGTTTTGGTTTTTATCGGTCGGCAAGCTGGAGCGGCCTGAACGGTAGGGTGTTAAGGGTTTTTTAGGGGCAATTTATTTTAATGTATATAATTGCCACCGGTCGGGTCGCTTTTGCGTCCCGACCGGTGGCGGTTTGGTTATTCTGCACCTGCACCCTGTTCGGAAGAGCCTCTCTTCCATACATTGCAACGATTTCTCCATTCCTGTTTGATCTTTTCACGTTCATCGGGGCTCATGTTATGCCATTTCTCTTTCATTTCATTTTTCCAGTGGCCACCTTTTCCGCCGCAACATCTGCCGCCCCCCCATCCGCCAAAGAGGATCTTGCTTAAGATCAATAAACCCAGTGCCTGCCAGAAAGTGATGACTGATACACTTATTACAGTGGCTAATACATTATTCCAAAGCAACATCACTACATAACCGAGAGCAGCTGCCATAGCGATGCCCAATACGGTAAAGCCTACAATTTTTTTCACCCAGAATTTCTTATTCATGGTTTTCTTTTTTATCAATGATTTAATAACTCATCCCGCAGAACGCTTAAACGTTCTCTCAAATGCAGTACTGCATAGCGTTTGCGGCTGAGTAAGGTATTAATGGTTTCGCCGGTTTGTTCGGCAATGGTTTTAAAAGGCACACCTTCTATTTCGTTCAGCACAAATACCTGTTTTTGTGCTAGGGGTAATTCATTCAATGCATCATGCAAGGCTTCCCAGAAAAGGTTGCGCAGGTAATCTGTTTCCGGATTGTTTGATTCGTCAAAGAAAAGCTCCGTCCAGTCGAAAGCCGATTCGCTGTCTGCATTCGTATACATATCCTCGAGCAGATCGGGTTTATGTTTACGCTGGCGGTCGGTGATCTTGTTACGGGTTACGGTAAAAAGCCAGGCCGTAAGCTGTTCAATAGGCTTGGTATTGCCGATAAACTGGTAGAATACATCCTGCAGTATGTCTTCCGCATCTGCCTCATTATTCACCCGTTTGCGTATAAAGCCCATCAACCGTTTACTATACGTGTTGATGACCTCAGTAATATTATTCTTACGGGTTTCGGCCATTTGGGTTGTTATCGTCAACGCCTCGTTCATTAGGAAGGTTGACGGGTGAGGGAAGATAATATTTTATGCGGGAAGGATTTTTTTTGGCCGGCAGCAGGATGGGTATTGGGCTGGGGCTGTGTCATTCACTTCAGTGTTCGGTTACCACCCGCCCTTCTCCCGGCTAAGCCTGAACGTTAGGGCACCCCTCCTCGCTGCGCCAGGAGGGGAAACTGAAGTGTGGGCCGCTATCATTCAATATTCAAAATTTCTTGTTCAATATTCGATATTCAATAGATTTCTTCATATCTCTCAGCTAACCCACCCCTTGCCCCTCCCAGGAGGGGATAACCTTGTAATTCATTCATTATTCAAAATTCCTTGTTCAATATTCGATATTCAATGCAGTTCCCCTTTACTTAATCTGTTCATCTGTTCATCTGTTCCTTGCTCATCTGTTCTATTGTTCATTTCAACTCTCCCGCCGCTTCATGATCATCGTACACTTCTCTCAACCTGATCAATTCCTTTTTCATATCTGCCAAAATGGTTTGATAGGCTTTATTATTTACTACATTATTCAATTCTTCCGGATCTTTCTGCAGGTCATATAATTGCCATTCATTCACGGTATAGAAATACAAAAGTTTATACCTGTCTGTGCGTACACCTACATGTTGTAATACGGTATGATCGGCTTTGTATTCGTAGAAATGATAATAGAGACTGTTGCGCGGAAGTATTTTCGAAGGATTTTCTAAAATCCCTTTCAAACTCAATCCCTGCATCGATGTTGGAATATTTATTCCGGCAACATCCAGAAATGTGGGGGCATAATCAATATTCTGTACCATCGTATTGGTTTTGGTGCCGGGTTTGATATGTCCTGGCCATCGGGCCAATAATGGAGAACGCATAGATACATCGTACATCCAGCGTTTATCAAACCATCCGTTCTGGCCAAGATAAAAACCCTGGTCGGACGTATAGATCACCAATGTGTTTTTTGAGAGGCCGCTTTTATCCAAATAATCCAATACCCTTCCAATATTCTCATCAACCGATGCTACACAGGCCAGATAATCCTGCATATACCATTGGTATTTCCATTGCAACAATTCTTTTCCGTTGGGACGGAATTTTTGAATGATCTCGCCCCGTTCTTTATAAATGTCAACGATTTTTTGTCTTTCGTTAGTGGGGATACGGTTGATAATAGAATGATAATAAGCGATCTCAGAAGAATCCGGTCTTAACCAGGGGATATCCATTAAGTAATTGGGATCCACTTTCAGGTCACTGGATAACTTCATGTCGGGCAAAATACTCATGGTCTGTAAGCGCCAGGCAGTGCCACGTGCTGCTGTATCCGTATATAAACTGGCCGGCTCGGGGAAAGTTTTGGTATGGTATTGCTCAATATATTTTAAAGGAGGAAAGAAATACCGGTGTGGTGCTTTATGATGTAGCAGCAACATAAAAGGTTTTGTAGGTTCTCTTTTCTGTTGTAACCAATCCAGTGTTTCATCGGTTATCACATCTGTAGCATAGCCATGATAAGTGGTGGTGTCTCCTTTCATGCCAATGATGCGGGGTTCATAATACAATCCCTGACCGGGTAAAATCTTCCAGTAATCAAAACCGGTAGGGTAGGATTGTAAATGCCATTTACCGATCACTGCCGTTTGGTAACCGGCCTGCTGCATCAGTTTAGGCATGGTAAATTGTGCACCATCAAATTTTGAACGGTTATCAATAAATCCATTTTTATGCGAATGCATACCAGTTATCAAAGTAGCCCTTGCAGGTCCGCAAATAGAATTACCTACAAAGGATCGGTTAAACAGCATGCCTTCATTGGCAATACGGTCGATATTGGGTGTGGAGATCAGTGTTTTGCTGTAGGCACTGATGGCATTGGCATCATGATCGTCGCTCATGATATAAAGGATGTTGGGACGTTGTTGTGCGAAAGAGAAGATGGGGAGTGCTGATAGTATAATAAGTAATCGCTTCATGGTATGTGTTGTGGTGATGGTTTGTTTTGGTCCATAGTCGATGGTCCATAGTCCGTGGCAGAAGCGTTTTTCTTTTTTACTATGGGCTATGGTCTATCGACCATGTACGATCCGCACGATTAAATTACAGCATTTACCATAACGATGTAACTTTATATAGCAAAATGATGTGGCGTCTGATTTATTCAAAGCGGTTTTAAAATCTTCTTTATGAAAAAGTATATCTTCTTTCTAATGGCCATCACTCTCACAGCCTGTTCTACGGTAAGAGTATTGAATACAGAACTGGCCGATAATGTAGATCTCTCGAAATACAAGACCTTTGATTTTTATCGCCTGCGTGCATCGGGTGATACGATCAGCAGTGTTTTTGAAGCCCGGATAGATCTGTTGAAAGAGGCGATCAGTGCAGAGCTGGTTAAAAGAGGCTATCAGCAAAAAAGTACAAACCCCGATATGCTCGTGAATATTGGGGTTAGGATAAAAGAGCAGGTGCAGACCCGCCAGACCGATTGGAAGACCGATGGTGCACCACAATATATTGGCCAGCGTAATTATTCATGGAAGAGTGAAGAAATAGAAATTGGCCGTTACCGTGAAGGAACAGTAGCCATTCACCTGGTAGATGCTATCGAGAAAAAAATGATCTGGAAAGGTGTGGTACAGGGTGTGGCACCGGAGAAACAGAATAATGCACAGGAAGAGATACAAAAAGGCATAAAGACCTTATTTGATAAATTTCCTGCTCAGGTAAAATAGACCTGCATTTAATTTATCGTGCGTAAGTTTTTGCATTGGCAGTAAACTGTGCATCTGTGGCTTTTGAATCGGGGAAGGTCTCGATCTTGATATGGGTATCATCGACCATCTGAACGATCATCAATCCTCTTTGATTAGGATCCTGTGATATACCGCCTGCACTGTACAAGGCATACGCTACTTTGCCGTTAGCAACACTCACCTGCGAAGGCAATGGTGCACCGGGTGCGATGGTCCATTTACCTACCATGCCAATGGTTCCCCCAATAGATACGAGCACAACAGAAGGGTGTTGTATGTCGTAGGCAAAAGACAATTCTTTATCCCATCCATCCGGATTGTTTGTATAAAAAACAGGACCATCCAGAAACCAGTTGCCGGTTAGTCTTCCGGGAATATCAATATCAATGCGGCCATCTTTATCCGGTCCTTCTCTGTCAACCAATGGATACAACTTTGCTTTTAATGCATCGGTAAAATATTGAAAAGGTTTTCCGCAATAAGTTTCCTCCCATCCATATCTTTTTGGATTGGCATAGCCGGTTAAGGTAAGTGTTTCGTCTATCACACCCAGGTCGATACTCACACCTAAACCGGTAGTGCCTACTTTTTGTCCGGCAGTAATACTGCTGCCTTCTTTGATGGAGGGATCCAGTACAATATGATCAAAGTAATAACTGAATTTTTCATTTACCCGAAACCAGACTTTGCATTCCTGTATGCCAAGTACGGGTACCAGCAGTATCTTGTCCACTTTACCCGATGTTAATGCATATACCGGAATATTGGCCGCACCAGCCGGAATATCGCACCAGAAGTATACATGATCTGTTGGTATGGTATGGCCAACAGGTTGCAGCCAACCCAGGGATAATAGGTATTTGATCTTTGAAACTTCCACAGGAGAATAGAGAAAAGTACTTGCTTCATTGGGGCCTGTGTAGGGAGTAACTACCAGTCCGCCACCGTTCTTATTACAGCTTATGCCTGCCATAAGCAATAGGGGCGCGGCAATCCATAGGGCAATCTTTTTTTTCATTACTGAACAAGATACATTTTTTTGAAATAATGTTGCCTGGTTAGTTTTTTATCAGGTATATATTATGCTAAAACAGAAATTAAGTAATAAGAATCTGATGGGTTAAATATGCCAATCTGGTAAAATAAATAGGGCAGCTTCTATATTAAGAAAACAAAATCAGAAAGAAAAGTCAATTGGAGTAAGGGTTAGGTATAGTACTGGTTTTAAAAATGGAAAGATATCATACCTAAGAAATATCCTGGTACAACACGGAATGAATTAATACTGATTGTTGAAGGAGATACATTTTTTTGCGAAAAAAAATCAGCATTAATTAAGTTATGAGCTATTAAGGAAAATGATATGCTTTTCTTTAATCTGTATGATACATATATGTCTTGTGTGTTGAACTTGCTATCTTTTGACAATGCATAGTAGTCGTAAAAATAAGCGGCATATAATTTTTCGGAAAATTTCGCTTTTATTTTTATGGAATGCTCATACTGCAGAAAATCATAGTCATTGCCGGGCTCCTTTAAAGATCTGTTTTGGGAATATTGAATTTTAGAAGAAAACTCAAAATTGATAGGCCATTTGAAAGATGAAATGAATTTAAGTTGAAGGCTTGATAAATTAGAAATATTGTCTCTTGAGCTCGAATTTAAAAGGATGGTTTGACTATATATTGATCCCTGAAAACGAATGATGACCTTACTTTTGATGGGTGCAATATATTTTTCTCCATTTGCCAATATCCAAAAGGAAGTATTGTTTTTTAAAGAATTAAAACTATTTATCGAGTACGCTGGATAATGAAAGCTGTTTAAATTATATTCATTAACCGATTTTCTAAATGAAGCTGAAGCGAAAAATTGACTACTATGAATGATATCCTGTGTTACATATGTGATTGAGGATTCGCTTATACGTATATTATCTGTTGATTGGGCTGGCCTTATTATTGAGACGTCTCCTGAAATTAATGTTTGTGGTGAAAAATATGATAGTTCGGGTGTGACCTGTCTTAAGGAGAATTGAAGTGAAAGGGATTTGAAATCACTTATATTCTTTTTGATTTCTAATAGTGAGTTAAAGATGGGATGATTAATTGGATGATCATTAATTCTGCTTAACCGTGATTGTCCCCATCCGGCGGACACATTAATTACTGTTTTTTTACCAATTCTTTTGGTTGATAATCCAAACACTCCGAATTTTAATATTTCCGGACCAGCTAAATCGAACGGATAAATGCTATCTGCATTTCTAATATTGACTGAGGATAAAGAAATATTATTAGCATACTCATTTTTGTTATCGGAAAACTTCAACCCGATCGTGTAGGAAAGTACATTTCTTTTTGTAGTGTATAAGAAAGATAATTCTTTGGTAGTAAGAAAAGTGGAAACTTTTTGATGGTTGATTGTATAAGAAGAATCTATCTTAAAATAATTCAGTAACCTTTCAGTTGAAAGGATATGGTCCTGAGGGATTTTTTCCTGATCAAATTTTAAGTCGATTTTTACTAAAGCATTTTGAGTTAGTCTAAATGTTTCATTTCCTATAAAATGTAACGCTATACTACGGTTCATTAATCGTTCCTGCAGCGTATCAATAATAGCCCCGTTGGTGATTTCGTTATAAATATTATCATTGTTTCTTCGTGTTAGATCTAATTTGTAAATGCCTACATTACTTCCTGAATTGTCATGTTGCAGGCTGATCCTGTTTACAAGTGAGTTGTCTGCGAACTTAGAAGCCCGGTGCGAACCAATGGCCCATTTTTCGGTGATCGAGATCGTCGTTTGTAACATCGTTTCTTCTGTATTCCTGAGAGTAGATGTTGTATATCCTGAAAGTAATTTCAGTTTAAACGATTTGCCTAATTTTTTCGACCCCAATAAAGCAGTACTGAAATTGTTATTATTGTTTCTGTAAGCGTCGGGCAGATCAGGGGGGTATATTTTACTCGGTTTTATGATTGCTGGCTGTTCTATATCGTTGAAATTGTCGCTATAGCTGTCTCCCTGGTTATAAAAATACCTGATATCCTTATTCGATATCTTGCCGGTACTGTTATAATTTAACAGGCCAAGAAGTTTAATTCCTTTTGTTACATATATTGAATTTTGGTCAAGTTCCTTATTTTCTTTATTTGAAGCGCCTATATCAACTCCTGTAGAAAGGGTATTTTTGAATTCACTGCCGATTATAAGATTGACACCAACTTTATTGGATTTCTCAACCTCACGTAATAGCCTGTTGTCATTATAATTCTTTATAACTTGAACTTTATCTATAAAACCCGCATCAAGGTTTTTTGATATTAATTTATATGAATTATCTGCAAGATCTTCACCCTCAATAAGAATTTTCTCAATCTGTTGGCCATTATACATAATGGATCCGGTTGCATCTACACTAAAGCCTTGTAATTCCTTAATGAGATCTTCCACTTTTTTAATTGCCGGCCCCTTTATTAATTTTACATTATATTCTATTGTATCATTATGTATTGTAACCGGTTTTGATGTTGAATTAACAGTGAAATTGGTTAAGTTGCTAGTTTTTTGTGAAAGAGAAACGACAATTTTCGGAAAATATAATAACCATTGCTGCTTTGTTTCCGGATAAAGAGAGTATCTTTTATTTACATAGGAAATGTGTGAAAATTCAAGAAACATGGGCTCGTAATTAACAAGATTATGATCGATCTCAAAACTTCCATCTTGTTTAGTAATGGCATATGCAATGATAGAAGAATCTTTCAATATTCTTAGTGTAACAGATACTCCTTCTATGGTCGATTTGTATGCTTCAGAATGAACAATTCCATTGGCTTTAATCCGGGTTTGGGCAAAAGAGTAGACTGAGGTATAGTTTATGGAAATAAGCAAAGCAAAAAAATAGGTTGCTTTTTTTTTCATTGCTGAAAAACGTTTTCCCAAAAAAAGAATTTAACTTTTGAGTTTGACTGACAGGCTAAACAATTTGCTTCCTGGGCTTTCATTGCCCCCAAAAACCGTGTCATGAATTTTTGACCGGCTTCCAGATAATCCTGAAATGAAAAAGTAGAGGTGACTGGTGGTATACTATAGGTTTTTAGGTCCTTGTTTATACTGGCGAATTCTCTTAATAAAAAATACAAGTCTTTGTTTTCATCGTAAAACTCTATTATCAGGCCCGGTAATCCTCCGGATTTCCAAGGGCCTTCAGGAATAGGGATGGCTGGGGCATACCATGCTGAATACTGCCGCCCTCTAAAAAAGCATGTGGCCAGATAACAATCCAGGCTATCAATTTTTTTTCGATTGGGCGTTATATGCCAACTCATTTTATGTAAACTGTCTTTATAGTATATCTCTTTCTTACTAAAAAGGTTATCGGTGAAATAGGAAACATTGTTCAAGTGGTCTTTGATAACCTTAAACAATGTGTCAGACTTAACGGTTATATTAAAGTCGTCATCATCTTTCAAATACGTGTTTTTTAGTGCTGACATAAAGAAGAGTGATTTGTCATTAGTTAGAATCAGTTTTCCTTCGAACTCTCTTATGTCTTTTCCACGATCAAAGTCGAGATTAAATAAAGCTGAATAGGTACACAAATATTTCTCTTCTTTCTTTATTTGCGCTGACAGGCAAATGTTGCCAATTAAGATAATGCTAATTATTATTATGCGGAGTTTTGTATTCATGACATTGGGTTAAGCAATAAAAAATATAGCCCTTATATATTAGTTAAGCAAGCGCTGCTTTTACTCTTTTTACTGCTGCTTTTACACAATTGCTTGCTTCTATAGAAGCAGCTTCGCAATTATCGGCGGTTACCTTGCAGGTAACTTCAACGCCTACACCGCTCACTTTTAGTGAAGCATTCATAGTGATTTCACAGGACCCTTTTTTCTCCATTTTGATTAAAGTATATTTAATACTTGTGATCTTTCCGTCATTTTTTCGAGTTTTAGTATCTCCTGTTTTATGCATTGTTGCTGCATTGCTAATTAAGAAGGCATTTAACAGTAAAACGACAATTAGTGTTTTTTTCATGGTTGAGAGTTTAAGAATTTAAAAATGGTTTATCTATTAAGGGCTATATTTTATTTGGATCTCTTATTCATTGATTACTGATGTAAGAAATTTCGAATTGGAAATATGGCAGATCGAAAGTAGAGGGATTTTCCAATTTAAAACACCGTTAAAACACCCGATTTTAGTTAAACTATTTTCTAATAGCGAGATAGTAAATACGGTAGTATTTGTGGTTACTTTTCAGAGGATAGAGAAGAATAAAAGATGTACTTGGCTGATCAAGTATGTTCAGCCGATAAGGTATATAGACCACCATTCTGTTTCACGTACTGAGATAATAATAGTGTTATATCAATAATAATGGTGGCCTTTGTCCAATCAATGATATGTCGGTTATCTGATCTCATACATTTCTTCCCAACGTGTTGTATATCTGGGACTTCGGAGTTCCTGGCGCATCTTCCAGTCGCGGGTGGTGCCGGAGGAAGCAAATTTTAATACATCATCCCGCATCGCAAAATTCACATTATCGATCATGCTCATGAGCATGCGGTTCTTGTTTTGTTCGGGTGCCGCAAAGAGATTGCCTTGTATCGAATTGTCCGGTACAATGCCGCTGAGCATTACGCCGGCTTTTTTATAGATCTTGCCGGTTTCGTATAAACGTTCTACCAATGCCATTGCAGGTTTAATGAGTTCATTGGTAGAAGAAGTGGCCAATGGCAAAATAATGTGACTGCCAATGGAGGGGCCGTGACGAAAACGTGTGGACTGTGATTCTTCTTTGGGAACCACAAAAACACTCACTGTATTGGCAGCACTATGTTGTCTTCTTAATTTTTCTGCGGCGCGTGATGTGTAAGTGGCTACCGCCTCTTTAATATCTTTCAGATCTGTAACGGGTGATCCGAACATACGTGTGGTGGCGATCATTTTTTTATTTACCAGTTCATCCAGCATCTGTATGCTTTCGATGCCTTTGAGTTCACGAACCAGGCGCATACCGGTTACGCCGCCCAGATTTTTTCCGGCCCATTGAATGTCTTTGATGCTCAGGTCGTATGCCGTATCGATGTACATGCGCCGCAGTTTATCGGCATACTGAGAACCCACACCCCACACATCTTCAATGGGTGTTCGTTTCAGGGCCTGCTCTGTTTTGCGTGGTGTGTTTAATACCAGTACACAGTTGGTGGCTTCTTTATTTTTTTTAGATAAGCGGTTGGCTACTTTGCTCAACACTTTGGTAGGTGCTACACCGATAGACACTTTGATGCCGGTCCATTGCTCAACGGTTTCACGCATATGTAAAGCGAACGATTGCAGATCCTGCGAGGCAATATGTGAAAGATCGATAAAACATTCGTCAACAGAATACACTTCTACGCAATGGGGTGGCAGTATCCTGCGCAAGGTTTCCATTACACGCCAGCTGAGATCACCATATAAATGGTAGTTGGATGAGAAAGCCGCTACTCCGTATTTTTCGATCAGCGGCCTTGCTTTAAAATAGGGTCCGGCCATTTCCACACCCAGGGCTTTGGCTTCATCCGTACGGGAGATGATACAGCCATCGTTATTGCTCAATACCACTACGGCTTTGTTCTGGAGATTTGGCCGGAACAAACGCTCGCAGGAGCAGTAAAAACTGTTACAATCAACTATGGCGCGCATAACCCCTAGCCCCCTGAAGGGGGAATTAATTTTGTGGTTAAAATAATATTTATCTGCTCAATTACTTGTTCAGGGTTATTTAGAATGTCATTATTGGTGAAGCGGATTACCTGCAGACCGGTTGACTCTAATGATTTTTGTCGTTCAATATCTGCAAGTTGAACATCCTCTTTGTTGTGAATATTTCCATCAGCTTCAATAACGAATTTGCATCATAAAACATTTTCCTTTTCATATAACAAAACATAAATGTGTAACAAAACAAATTCCCCCTTCAGGGGGCTAGGGGGTATGAATGGAATAAACAACAACTCCCCATGCCGCATAATTGCTGAATTCTTCTACCTGTATGTTTCCATACTTTTTATTTTCTGCAATTAACGTAACCCCTTTAATATTTACCTGCAGTCTGCGAACAAGCAGTTCTCCGTTAATGATGGCTACGATGATCTTTCCGTTCACAGCTTTGATGCTTCTGTCTACAATGAGAACATCGCCGCTGAAGATACCTGCATCGATCATGGCATCGCTGTTCATGCGGAAGAAGAAAGTGGCCGGTTTATTGCGGATCAACTGTTCGTTCAGGTCTATGCCGCGTTCTGCATAATCGTCGGCCGCGGCACCAAAACCGGTGGCATTGGCAGAGGGTACATCCCACTGGTTAAACTTCTTCGAGCCTTTGTAGGCGGCCCCATACCATTGTTCCCCGTCCATATAAATTAAATTTTGAAATGCTAAGATATTTAGTAAATTTATGCTAAAATCATTACCCACGTTAAAAATTTATTTATGGATACGGAAACCATAACTCATAAAATATTCAGTCCTGCACAGGTAAACGGGTTCTCTGAATACCTGTTGGTGGCCAGGCCTGATGCATCGGTAGATGCGCAGATCATGGAAGAAAAACAATTCTTTTCTGCGCACTTTACAGCACCCGCTGCTGCCAACACAAAGCCACATATCACCATAGCCAGTTTTCTGGCAGGGGAAGCCATGGAAGAGACCATCATCCGGTGGATGCACCGGATCATCAGCAGTAAAAAAAGTTTTCGGGTTACGCTGAACCAGTATGGTGCATACCGGCCGCATACCATTTACCTGCGGGTACAGGATCACGAACCCTTTCAGCAACTGGCAAAAGAGTTGAAAGTGGTGGATCAATATATACGCGGGTATGGTTGTCCGGAGATGCAGCTGGTCACCAATCCGTATTTACCTATTGCCGGAAAACTCGAACAAACCACGTATAGCGAAGCGGTAAAATGGTATGCTGAAAAAACATTTCATGCTTCGTTTTCTGTGAAAGAACTGGTGTTGCTGCGTAGGATCAACCCCTTTGATAATTGTAAGCAGGTTAATGTGTTTGGCCTGCTCCCCTGAACTCTCCCGGCCCTCCCTGAGAGGGAGGATGGATTTAGTGGAAAAAAAATTAGACGATCCCCCTATGAATACTGAGATGCTTTCTGAATACGCAACAGCAGATTATTTACTGGTGCTGCAACCGCATGAGGCTTTGCGTGAAGAGATCATGCAGCTGAAAAATGATTTTGGTAAAAGCTATGATTGTGCACCATCCGTTACCGGTAAACCGAATATCAGCCTGATCAGGTTTGAGCAATTTGAAATGATCGAACAAAGAATTGTGCATCGGTTACAACTGATCGCAACGGAACATGCATCGTTTGTGGTGGAGCTGAATGATTTTGGAAGTTTTCCTGCACACAGTATTTTTTTGAATGTGACCACGAAGAACCCGATCATTGACCTGGTAAAATCATTCAGGCCGATACAGCATTTATTGAAAATAGATAAAGACCGCAAACCGCATTTTATTACAGACCCCTATATCAACATCGCCCGAAAATTATTGCCCTGGCAATATGAGAAAGGATGGTTGGAAATGAGTAATACCCATTTTACCGGAAAGTTTGTGGCGGATCATTTGTTGCTGTTACGGAAGAGGGATGGGGAGAAGAAGTATGAGACGGTCAGGAAATTCAGACTTATGAATGAGAAAGTAATTACCACACAAGGCGAACTGTTCGCCTGACCCTCCCCAACTTTGCTTCGCTCGTTACCCCTCTCCAAAAGAGTGGGGTAATCTTTCCCGGCTTAGCCGGGAAAGCGCGTGAAATTAAAAAGAGTTTCCTCTCCTTGCTACGTACTGAGGGGTGGCCGCGAAGCTCGACGGGATGGGTAAAACATTTTGCTATGGAAAACGAAATACAAAACGAAAATCAATACCTCAAAGGCCGCGGCGCCCAGTTCAATCCCAAAAACCGGTTTTTGAAAAATGAAAGGATCAGGGATCAGATAGAAAGTATTGACGACTGGAGTGAACCCAATTCTGCCACGGTTTACCTGGAAGACCATGCCAAGAGTATTGTGAATAAAGTAGACAGTCCGGATGTGGGCATGTGGTACAGTATGAACCCCTACCAGGGCTGTGAACATGGCTGTATCTATTGTTATGCCCGTAATGCCCATGAATACTGGGGTTACAGCGCCGGACTCGATTTTGAAAGAAAGATCATTGTAAAAAAGAATGCGCCGGAACTGCTGCGCAAATTTTTAATGCATAAGAACTGGGAATGTGTACCCATTAGTATCAGTGGTAACACAGACTGTTATCAACCTGCAGAAAAAAAGTTTGAATTGACCAGGCAGATACTGGAAGTGTGTAATGAGTTTAACCAGCCGGTAGGCATGATCACCAAGAACGCAGGTATATTGCGCGATACCAAACTACTGCAGGAAATGGCAAAGAAAAAATTAGTGAGTGTATTGGTCAGCATCACTTCCTTTAATGAAGACCTGCGGCGGGCCATGGAACCACGTACAACCACGGCCAAACAAAGATTACGTGTGATCAAAGAATTGAGTGATGCAGGCGTACGCGCCGGTGTAATGCTGGGCCCAATGATACCGGGATTGAATGAACATGAGATGCAGCGAATTATGGAAGCGGCGAGTGAAAACGGTGCCACATTCAGTGCCTATACGTTTATAAGATTGAATGGCGCGATCAAACTCATCTTTCATGATTGGTTATACAAGAATTTTCCCGACAGGGCAGATAAGGTCTGGCATATGATAGAACATGGTCATGGCGGGAAAGTGAATGACAGCCGTTATGGCATACGTATGCGTGGCGAGGGGCCTATCTCAGATCTGGTGGGGCAGCAGTTTAAGAAGTACAATAAAATTTATAAACTGAATGCAGAAAGATGGGAGCTGGATTGTACGCAGTTTAAAAGGCCGGGGGAACAGGGGAGATTATTTTGAAATTAATCTTTATTCTCTACAAACCCAACCCGCTGCCTATGAACAAACGCTATTTTCCGGTTATGCGAAACAGCAGGTATCCATTTGGGTGAGTTGCGCAGGGTTCTGATCACGATCTCGTTAAATGCGGGCTCAAAGGGTACACTTAAGTAAATATCTTTTACTGTACCGGTTTCATCAACGGTAAATTCTACCCGTATGATCGCTTTATCGCCATTTACCAACCGATAATGGGCAGGCCAGTAAAAATTTTTGTCGAGAAATTTTGTCCACTTTTCTACACCTCCCGGAAAACTGGCGGGTGTACTAACGGCTCCGGTATCCGGTTGTGGTGTACCATTCTCTGAATAATATTTTCTACTTACCAGCTTTCCATTATCATATACTTCTTCTGAACTGAGTTGCCCGTTCTTGTGAAAGAACTGCCATTTACCTATATAACCTCCCAACATATTCATACGCCCGGCAGATGATACTTCGCCGTTATCAAACCAGGAAACAGATACTGCGGTACCATCCGGCTTGTGTACGATTGAATCCTGCACATAACCGTTATTGTGCCAATGCAGGGCTGTGCCTATTTCTTCACCCGCATCATATACTATCGAATCCTTCATAAATGCATTTTCATGCCAGCTTATCCAAATTCCGTCTTTTTTATTGTTAACATAACGGCCCGAAGAAGACAATACTTTATTGGGATGAAAATAAATGAAAGTGCCATTCTTTACAAGACCGGAACTGTCTTTAAATAGCCCTACCATTTGTATCGTTCTGGCAGGTAGGTAATAATCGCGCCGCACCCAACCGGAATCCTTTAGTTCCATCTGCGAATAAAAACGGGCACTGCCGGCTTCGCAGGGTCTCCATTCATAGTCATAGAATTTTTCAACTTTTTGGGCATGGTTTGTTTTGCTGAAGCAAACCATAATCAAAAGAAATAAACAAACCTGCTTCATATTTCGAAAATACTGATATTTTCTTTTTGTTGTTTGGTGATCGGGTAAATAAAAAGGGATGTACAATAAAGTACATCCCTTTTCAATCATGCGTATGGGTCTTATTTGAATTTTAAATTCAGAGAAACCACATCTGAATTCATTCCAATATTCTTTGTATAATGTCCGTAACGTAGTTCGAGCATATTCAAATGTTCCATACCAAAAACTCCTTTCGGCGGAACCAATCTTATTCCTGCTCCAAAATACTGGCTATTGAATTTTGATAGATCATAGTTACTCGTAAAATACTGATCACTCGTTTTATGGGCGCCGTAAGCTGCAAAATACTTCACGCCTGTTTGTGTGTAATAGCGATAGAACGGTGTTAGGGAAACAAACGGTGTGAACTTGATCGAAGTCTCTACATTAAATGTATGTGCATCCAGTCCCCAATCATCATGATAATAACGGTAGTAACCTCTCAGTATCAGATTGTCACCAATAAAATAATTGGCACGGAAACCTAAAGGTATTTTCAACCTTGAGGTGGGAAGATTTTCTACCTGTTCTGATCCGTTGTTGAAATACACACGGTGAAAAGGAAGTCCGAGGTAGCCTTGCTGGTAGATCACATCTAATAAAAATGCCAATTGCAATCTTGTATTCACAATCTGCGAATAGGATAGAGAAGTACCGAAGGTATTTCGCGAAGCGGTTGGATAATTTTCACCCCTTTGTGTTGTACTTCCGGTTCTTAGTTCTAACGGTAATATTTTTTTCAGGTTATCCAGGTAAGCAAATGCTTTGCCACTGAATTCGCCACTTTTGTTTTTTGTTTTCTGTGCAAAATTGATATTACCGCCAAACGACAAATAATCAAATTCATAAGAGATCGCACCACCCATGCCAAAGGTGGATCCTTTTTGTTCATTCTCTACGGTCCAGTTGGCAGAAGGATACACACGAGTATCTGCATGCGAAGCAGAAGAATTGGCTTTGGAATCGATCATGTCAGATGAAGCAGAAGTATAATGATCTACCCCCAGTTCAAAATCATAGGTGTGCTTCCTGCTTTTCTTATCGTAACGTAAAAACTTTACTTCAATGGAATTGGAATAGTCGGTCAGTTTTTCAGAACCAATACCCCCGGTTACGGCAGAATTATTTCCATCCTGTTTATAATAGCTGGATACAAAATTGGCTTCCTCAAAAGTCAATTTCTTAGGCTTATATACAGTGGAGTCTGCCGGCTTACTACTTTGCGAAAAAGCGGCGAGTAAACCGATGTACAGACCGATCACGGTTAAAGTTAATTTTCTCATTCTTGCTTATTGGATCATGAATTAATTACAACCGCAGCCACCGCCACTCTTACCTGCATTGGCGCCGGAAGCACCTTCGCGGTATGATTGGAAACTGAGTTCTGTTTTTTCTACTTTGCGATTGGCCAATGCCATTTCACCATCATTAAGCCTGCTTTTCTGGTATTCCTTTACCGAAGAACAGGAACTCATGATCGCAGCAGTGGCAAAGCCAATGAGGGCGGTTCGCATGATCCTTGATTGTGTACTTAACTTACGCATAACGGGGTTGGGTTTTATGAAAATTACCTGCTTCAACCGATCATTTCTGATCGTTGGTATTATTTTTTATTTCCTCTATGAATTCCTGGATAGATTCTTTGGGTACACCATCCCAGGCTTTTATGGCTTTGCCATCGGGACTGATCAAAACAGTTAAAGGGAAAGCACCGTTGGCATTATAAACATCCGCCAGGTGATCATTCTGTTTTTGAAGGTCTTTGGATAATTGATTTTTCTTTTGTCTGGGGAAATCTGCATTTACCAATACCAGTTGCTTATCCGCAAATGATTTGAATGCATCTGTGCCAAAGTATTCATTGTGCAGTTTAATGCAGGGGCCACACCAGTCGGAGCCCGAGAAATTAAGCAGAATGTATTTATGTTCTGTTTTAGCCGTTTGTTTGGCTTTGTCAAAATTGGTCTCCCAGTTGGTAAATGAGGAGAGTAATACAATCAATAATAGGGAACTGATCGTTCTCATGTGCATAGAATTTAGGTAAAACTAACCTTGTGAGGTTATTTAATGACTGACGGCCGTCAGCCTTAACAAAGGTTTAGATACCAAACGCAGCCTGGGCGTGATTAAAATCGGGTTAAGATTTTGCCAATAAAAAGCAAAAGCGCTAGAAACAGGCTTCCGTAAGGTCTTTTCTGAAACCTGAAAAGGTTACGGGGCTTTCATCGCTAAGCTTTATTTTCGCTGTAAACCAGCGCATATTATGGAGGCAGCGATTGAAGCGATTAGTCTTTTATTTATATCAACGGGTAACCCTAAGCCCGAAAGAATTGAAAAACTGCCCCAAAGTGGTAGCGACCGGATCTATTTCAGGATCTATTCCGGTACAAATACTTTTATCGCCACGCATAACCTGAACAAGCGCGAAACACAGACTTTTATTTATTTCAGCCGCCATTTCATCAATGCAGGATTGCCGGTTCCCGCTATTTTGGCTGTAAATGCAGATGATACCATCTATATACAGGAAGATCTGGGTACAGAATCTTTACTGAATAAACTGGAGCAGCATGGCCATGGCGATTATGTGTATGGCTTATTTCAGAAAAGTCTTGCCGAGCTGGCCAGGGTGCAGGTACTGGGAGATAAGGGGTTGAATTATGATTGGAGCTTAACTGCCAAAGAATTCGGCAAGCAAGCCATTATGAGTGATCTGCTCTATTTCAAATATTATTTTCTCGATACCCTTCAACTGCCATATGATAAACAGGCCATGCTGGATGATTTTGATGCTTTGAGCACTTATCTTACCAGAACCGAGAACAAATATTTCATGTTCCGTGACTTTCAGAGCCGGAATATTATTGTTAAGGACGATGCCGTCAATTTTATAGATTATCAGGGAGGGATGAAAGGGGCATTGCAATATGATGTGGCATCACTCTTATGGCAGGCCAAAGCAGAACTGAGTGAGCAATGGAAGGATTCCTTACTCGAATATTATATGGACCAGATAGACGGGATATTGGAAAAACCGGTAGACCGTATCACCTTCGTAAGCCAATATAATGGATATGTGCTGATCCGTTTGCTGCAGGTGATGGGGGCTTATGGTTTCAGGGGGCTGTTTGAAAGAAAAGCCCATTTCCTTGCCAGTATTCCATTAGCGTTACGTAACCTGAAGTTTTTTATCGATCATAAGCGAGTGGGAATTGTTACACCTGAATTTGACCGTGTGCTGCGTTTGGTAGTAACGGATGAAATGATCAAACGTTTTGAACCCACTCAGGCAGATGAGAACACCCCCCTGGTAATTGAAGTAAACAGTTTCAGTTATAAAAAAGGGATTCCTGCCGATCCTACAGAGAATGGCGGAGGTTTTGTGTTTGACATGCGCTCCATTTTTAATCCCGGACGTTTTGATGAATATAAAACCCTGACGGGCAAAGACAAATCGGTTCAGGATTTCCTGGAACAACGCACCAAAATGAATGAGTATCTCAATAGTGTTTGGGATCTGATCGATATTACCGTTGAAGAATATTTAAAAAGAGGGTTTAGTCATCTGATGATCAATTTCGGCTGCACCGGCGGCCAGCATCGAAGTGTATATGCTGCGGAACAAACAGCGAGGCATTTAAGGAATAAATATAAGGTGAAAGTGAAACTGGAGCATACGAATAGCGATAACTGGAGAAGAGAATTATAAGATCTGCGCAGAATACCCACCCCTTGCCCCTCCCCGGAGGGGATAACTTTGGTGGTCAAATAAAAATAATCCGTCAATTCGTAATCCGTTAATCCGATAATTAATTATGAAAGCAATGATCTTCGCCGCAGGTTTAGGTTCCAGGTTAAAACCCTGGACCGATCATCATCCCAAAGCACTGGCGGTTGTGAACGGAAAATCTTTGCTGCAAAGGAATCTTGAATATTTACAGAAGCACGGAATTACTGAAGTGATCATTAACGTGCATCATTTTGCTGATCAGATAACAGAAGCGATTGAAAAGAATAAAGGATGGGGAAGCAAGATCACTATATCAGATGAAACAGAGGCAGTACTGGAAACCGGTGGTGGATTAAAAAAGGCCGCAGGGTATTTTGAAGGTGAAAATGATTTTGTGGTGATGAATGTGGATATACTTACTGATATGGATCTTACCACAATGATCCATCAGCACAAAGCACAAAAACCATTAGCTACGCTGGCAGTAAGTGATAGAGAAACCTCGCGCTATTTTTTGTTTGATGAGCAATATATTCTCTCTGGCTGGAGAAATGTAAAAACAGGTGAAGAGAAGATCGTGAGGCCTGGTATAACACTGTTTCAAAAGGCGTTTAGCGGTATTCATGTGATCAATCCAAGCCTGCTTACCCTGATAAAACAGGAAGGTAAATTCTCTATGGTAGATGTTTACCTCAATTTGGCAAAAGAGTATACCATATCCTCTTACAATCATACAGGTGCCCATATGATCGATGTGGGTAAACCTGAAAGTATTCTAAAGGCAGAAGCCGTTTTCAGTTAAATATGCATCATGCAAAAAATCCGGTTTGCGATAATTGGTTGCGGCAGAATTGCAGAGCGGCATGCTTTGCATATACAAACCTATGGACAATTGGTGGCTGTATGTGATGTGGTGGAAGAAAAAGCCAAAGCCCTGGCTAAGCAATATAATGCTACTTATTATCTATCTATTGAAACGCTGTTGAGTTCAGCAGAACCCATAGATGTTATTGTAATCTGTACACCCAATGGCCTCCATGCACAGCATGCAGTTTTATCAATGCAAAAAGGGAATCATGTATTGGTTGAAAAGCCTATGGCCATTCTCACATCCGATTGTGAAATGATGATGGCAGCATCGGCATTGTCAGGCAAACAGTTGTTCACGGTAGTTCAGAACCGTTTCAATCCGCCGGTAATGGCCGTTAAAAAAGCATTGGATTCGGGCATGTTTGGCAAAGTATACAGTATCCAGCTTACCTGTTTCTGGAATCGTAATGCAGATTATTATGTAAATTCATGGAAGGGAACACGGAAACTGGATGGAGGAACCCTGTTTACCCAATTCAGTCATTTTATAGATCTGTTATACTGGTACTTTGGGGATGTGATAAATATACATGCCATCACAAAAAATGCAGCACACAAAGAAATGATCGAATTTGAAGATGGCGGTGTTGTTGCCCTTACATTTGAGAACGGTAGTATCGGAACCATCAATTTCTCGGTCAATAGTTTTGCAAAGAATCGTGAGGGATCATTAATCATATTGGGAGAAAAAGGAATCGTAAAGATAGGCGGTGAATACCTGAATACGATTGAATATAGCGGGTTTGAAAATGGGATATTGCCCTATATCCCTACTTCCGGTTCAGTCAATGATTATGGAACTTATCAGGGTTCTATGAGTAATCATGACAAAGTATATCAAAGCCTGATAGACTGCTTACAGAATGGGAGACCATTTTATGCAACACCCTGTGAAGGATCAAAAACAGTAGAGATCATAGAACGGATTTATCAATCTGCTCAAAATAACACTACTAAATAAACCGTGCCTTTGTGCCTTAGTGTGGAAAAAAATAAATATGCGTTATCAATCTACCATATCCATCATACGTGATGTAGTATTCGGCCATAATGTAAAACTCGTAGAACCCTGTAACCTCTACGAATGCACTTTAGGAGATGATTGTTTTGTAGGGCCATTTACCGAAATACAGAAAGGCGTGATTATTGGAGATCGATGCAAAATACAATCGCATAGTTTTATCTGTACACTCGTAACCATCGGCAATGACTGTTTCATAGGTCATGGTGTTATGTTTGTAAATGATACTTTTGAAAATGGCAAACCTGCCGGTGATCAAAACCTCTGGAAGCCAACAGCAGTGGGCAATCATGTATCCATTGGCAGCAACGCTACCATTTTGCCCGTATCTATTTGCGACCACGCAGTAATCGGCGCAGGAGCGGTAGTTACAAAAGACATTACACAGCCGGGAAAGTATGCAGGAAACCCAGCGAGATTAATTAATAATTAATAATTAAAAATTAGAAATTAATAATGGAGGCTAATAAGTAATCAAATTACTACTTAAGTTTCACTATTCACTACTCAAGATTTACGTCTCACCCCTACACCTTCACATAGATCTTCTTCTTATCCAGTATATACACGATTGACCAATAAAAAGCAATAATACAAAGTGCATACACAAAGGATCCCACCCGCAGGTCGGCAGCAACATTTTTGCAAACATGATCGTAGAACCATGGGAAGAAAGAGGTATATGCTTTTTTTCCATCTGGGGTAATATGATCAACCCATCTTAACAGGGCAGATACCCTTGGCAAAAATCCGCTTAAAACAAAAATGAA
Organism: Chitinophagaceae bacterium; assembly: GCA_947455605.1. GTDB lineage: Bacteria > Bacteroidota > Bacteroidia > Chitinophagales > Chitinophagaceae > Sediminibacterium. The sequence goes on along the minus strand of CANGOX010000010.1, from coordinate 12,284 downwards.
TAATGGGTTCTTTCCAAATACATCAAAAAACCTGCTCCATTTACCTTTGTTCTCTTTGAATTCGATCAGGTAGATCAATGTGCCCAGCGTAATGATGGCCAGACCGGTTGTATACAATACATAACTGCTGGTCCATATTTTTTTGTTTACAGGAAAGACCATATCCCAGCAATAACCGGTGAAGAATAATACCAGTCCTGCAACAAAAAGATTTGACAGCATTTCATAGGTCTTGCCTTTTTGTTGAATATATTGTCCTACAAAAAAACCAAAGATTACCTGAACGATCGCAGCCATTGTACTTGACAAACCTTCCGGGTCAAAAGGAACGCCTTCTCCTTTGTAAATATGAGTAAGTCCGAGTAAGTTAATATCTACCTGTGTGCCAAACCACCCGGATAAGCTATACGGGTCTGTTGCACTGCCCAGTGATAAACAGATAAACCAATATGCCAGCAACAGTACACCGCTGATCACAAATGCACCCCTTGTTTTGGCATAATACACGATCACTGACCCGAAAAAGTAGCAAAGCGCGATTCTTTGTAAAACGCCAAAAATGCGTACATTCTCCCAGGCTTTCCAGGCTATCTGTTCTCCATCCCAACGCACAAAAGGGCTCCAGTTAAGGAACAGGCCGATAGCAAATATCAAAACAGTTCTTTTGATCACTTTTTTCCAGAATACTGCCGGACCTGCCTGCTCAAATCGGGGCATCACAAAAGCCATAGCGTTACCTACTGCAAAAAGAAAGAAAGGGAATACCAGATCGGTGGGGGTACAGCCATGCCAGGTAGCATGCTCCAAGGGCGAGAAAATATGTGCCCAGCTACCCGGGTTATTTACCAATATCATCAGGGCAACGGTGGCGCCCCGGAAAACATCTAAGGAGTAATAACGTTGGTTCATGGCAATTTTTTCTGTGATGAAGATATGAAAGATAGCAGGATAATCCGAAGGTTCATAACGAAGGCATAAATCCACTGTTTGTAACAGTCTTTTACTTTTTTATTCCTAGATTTGCCGCTACCTGTATAGCAGGTTATTTCTCAGTTTATATTTCACCAATACATATATGAGTAGAAACATATTGATTACAGGAGGAGCCGGATTCATCGGCTCACATGTAGTAAGGCTTTTTGTAAACAAATACCCGCAGGATACGATCATTAACCTGGATGCCCTTACCTATGCAGGTAATCTGGAAAATCTATCTGATATAGACCAGCAATCCAATTACCGCTTTGCCAAAGTAAATATTCTGGATACCGAGATGCTGGAGAAAACATTTGATGAATATGCTGTAACCGATGTAATTCATCTGGCTGCTGAATCACATGTGGACCGCTCCATTGTTTCTCCACTCGATTTTGTATATACGAATATCATCGGTACAGTAAATCTTTTGAATACCGCCAGAAATAAATGGAAAGAAGATTATTCCAAACACCTGTTCTATCATATCTCAACAGATGAGGTTTATGGAAGCCTGGGTGATACCGGTTTTTTTACTGAATCTACAGCCTATGATCCCAATTCACCTTACTCTGCCAGTAAAGCTGCATCCGACCATTTTGTAAGGGCATATCGGGAAACTTATCATATGCAGACTGTCGTATCTAATTGTTCCAACAATTATGGTCCTAATCATTTTCCCGAAAAACTGATACCTCTCTTTATCAATAATATCATTCAGGAAAAACCTTTGCCCGTATATGGCGATGGTCTGTTTACCCGCGATTGGCTTTTTGTAAAAGACCATGCTGCGGCTATAGACCTGATCTTTCATGAAGGGAAAGAAGGAGAGACTTATAATATCGGCGGGTTTAACGAATGGAAAAATATTGACCTGGTCAAATTACTTTGTACTTTGATGGACCAGAAACTGGGGCGAGTGAAAGGGTACAGTGAAAAACTGATCACGTATGTAAAAGACAGGCCCGGTCACGACAGGCGATATGCCATAGATGCTACAAAGATCAACAAAGAACTGGGCTGGAAGCCAAGTGTTACGTTTGAAGAAGGTTTAAGTGAAACTATTGACTGGTACCTGAGTAATACCGAATGGCTGAATCATGTAACCAGTGGGGCCTATCAGAATTATTACGAATCGATGTATACCAACAGATAATTATGCGGGTTGAAAAAACAATATTAGACGGGTGCTTTTTGATACATAATACTTTCTTTGGGGATCATCGGGGTTACTTCTTCGAAAGCTTTAACAGAAAAACTTTTTTTGATCTCACAGGGAAGGATATAAACTTTGTGCAGGATAATCAATCTGGTTCGCAAAAAGGTGTTCTGCGTGGCTTACATTTTCAACATGGCGAATTTTCGCAGGCAAAATTAGTAAGAGTATTGCAAGGGAAAGTGCTGGATGTGGCCGTTGATTTGAGACGCAATTCGCCAACATTCGGAAAACATGTTGCTGTAGAATTGTCGGAAGACAGTCATACACAGTTTTTTATTCCGCGCGGTTTTGCTCATGGCTTTGTCGTATTGAGTGAACAGGCTGTATTCTTTTATAAATGCGACAATTTTTATAATAAAGCTTCTGAAGGCGGTGTCATTTACAATGACCCTGATCTCCCGATTGACTGGCAATTAAAACCGGAAGAATTGTTATTATCTGAAAAAGACACGTTACTTCCAACATTGAAAGAGCTTACCCCCACTTTAAAATTCTGATCTATGAAAGGCATTATTCTGGCAGGCGGTTCCGGTACAAGGCTATATCCTATTACTAAGGGTATCAGCAAGCAGTTGATGCCTGTATATGATAAACCGATGATCTATTATCCCTTGTCTGTACTTATGCTGGCTGGTATAAATGAGATATTGATCATTACTACACCCGAAGACTCACCGCAGTTCCAACGTTTACTGGGAGATGGAACAGAATTGGGTTGCCGTTTTGAATACGCGGTGCAGGCCGTTCCCAATGGATTGGCACAGGCATTTGTGATCGGTGAAAAATTTATCGGAAATGACAAAGTAGCCTTGATATTGGGCGACAATATTTTTTATGGTGCGGGTTTCAGTAAACTGGTACAATCTTTTAATAATGTGGAAGGTGCGGCTGTATTTGCCTATGAAGTACAGGATCCTGAAAGATATGGTGTGGTTGCATTTGATGAAAACCAGAAAGCTGTTTCAATTGAAGAAAAACCCCTGCAACCCAAATCTAATTACGCGGTTCCGGGATTATATTTTTACGATAACCAGGTAGTAGCAATCGCTAAGAACATGAAACCTTCAGCTAGAGGAGAATATGAGATCACTGATGTGAACCGGGTTTATTTAGAAAAAGGCAAATTGCAGGTTGGCACTATGAACAGAGGAACTGCTTGGCTGGATACCGGTACTTTTGACTCTTTTGCCGATGCCTGCGAGTTTGTACGGGTGATCGAAAAACGCCAGAGCCAGAAAGTAGGTTGTATTGAAGAAGTGGCTTACCGGATGGGTTATATAAATAAGCAGCAATTATTGGAACTGGCGGATAAATATGCCAAAAGCGGCTATGGAGAATACCTGCGGCGGCTTAAATAATAGCAGATGGGTAATAAACGGTTTTTGACCGGAACCATCAGGTTTTTTGCGGGAGTTCTTGAACAAAAATAAATTTGTGCTGTTAAGCTCTGTATGAATGCCTTTACTATTAAAGATCTGGAGAACCTCTCGGGTATCAAAGCGCATACAATCCGCATTTGGGAACAGCGTTATTCTTTTCTTACCCCACAACGTACGGACACCAATATCCGTTACTATTCAAACAACGAATTACAGAAAGTACTGAATATTGCTTTACTGAATAAGTATGGCTTTAAAATATCTCATATAGACAGGATGACACCTGTTGAGATGAATGAAAAAATAATCACCCTCTCTCAGGTAGAAGCCCAACAGGAAAAACTGGTTAACGATCTTATCTATTATATGGTAGATATGATGACAGAAGATTTTGAGTTGGCCCTGGATGCCTATATAGCTGTAAAAGGCATTGAAAAGACGATCATTCAGATCATTTTTCCATTTCTGGAAAGAATCGGGATCTTATGGATGACCAATCATATTAATCCGGCCCAGGAACACCTGGTTACCAATGTTATCCGCCAAAAACTGATTGTAGGAATTGATGCAGTGAAATCGCTTTATAAAGCAAAAACAACGGTAATGCTGTTCCTGCCAGAAAGTGAACATCATGAATTAGGGTTACTATTTGCCCATTATCTTTTAAAAAGCCGAGGCGTTAAAGTGCTCTATCTGGGTACCAATGTGCCACTTAAAGATGTTGAGTATGTGGCAAAAATAAAATCGCCATCGGTCATGTACGCGCATCTTACTTCTGTAGGGAATAATTTCAGTTTTGAAAAGTTTCTCCTGAATGCGCATAACCGTATGCCCGACAAACAGTTCATCATCTCCGGTTTACTCACCCAATCTTATAAAAAGAAAGTGCCCGAAAATTTTCAATTCAAAAGGTCCTTGGCAGAAGTGATGGAATACATCAGTACCCTGTCTTAAATAAGAACATCCGGCCTGGATGGCCAATGCAAACTTGGTTCACTTATTTCCGTTAACATTCCACCGAATGTTAACGGAAATTATTTTTTATGTTGATTATCAATTAGTTATGATTTTTTAATTCAAAAGATAGATTTGGTATACGCCTATTTTCTGTTTAACTTTGCATAGTTAATACTTAAACAAAAGATATGTCCACCGTAGAATTCAACCAGTTATTGCTCAATAACACAGAATTTCTGAAACCCTTTGCGGTTACACTTACGCGTGATAATGAAGCGGCAAAAGACCTGTTGCAGGAAACGATGTACCGTGCATTGGCCAATCAGGAAAAATACAATGTGGGTACCAATATCAAAGCATGGTTGTATACCATCATGCGCAATATCTTCATCAACAACTATCGCAGAAAAGCAAAACAGGCTACCATACTGGACAGCACGCCGAATGAGTTTCTGATCAACCAGTCGCAAACGGCTGTTGCCAATGAAGCGATCACCGGTATTAATTTAAAAGAAGTCCAGAAAGCCATTTATGGACTTCCGGAAATCTTCCGCAATCCTTTCCTGTTATATTTTGATGGCTATAAATACCATGAGATCGCCGATATGCTGGGCGAACCTTTGGGTACCATTAAGAGCCGTATTCACTTCGCAAGAAAATTGTTAAAGACACAGATCCAACGTTATTAAATCAATTCAACTAACTTTCTGATATTAATCCTTTGGAAAAGAAAGTAATTATTATCGGAAGCGGTTTCGCGGGCCTGTCGGCTGCATCATTCATGGCAAAAGCCGGATGGAAGGTTACTGTATTGGAAAAACATCCCATACCCGGTGGCCGTGCCAGGCAAATGAAAGCAGCAGGTTTTGTATTTGATATGGGCCCCAGCTGGTACTGGATGCCCGATGTATTTGAAAGATATTTTCAACAGTTTGGAAGATCGGTGGCTGATTATTATACACTCGACAGACTGGATCCTTCCTATCGGGTTTACTGGAATGATGGCCCGGTTGATATCCCTGCAGACTTTACTGCCCTACAAAAATTATTTGATTCAATAGAACCCGGAAGTGGTGCCGAACTTGAAAAATTTCTAGCGGAAGCAGCTTATAAATATGAAGTAGGTATCAAGAAATTGGTTTTTAAACCCGGACAATCCCTTACGGAGTTTCTGGATTGGGACCTGGCCAAAGGATTATTCAGACTGGATGTTTTCAATTCCATGCGTTCGCATGTAGCTAAGTATTTTACCAATCCACGTTTAAAAGAGTTAATGGAATTTCCGGTTCTGTTTCTGGGTGCCTTGCCACAGCAAACACCGGCATTGTATAGTTTGATGAATTATGCCGATATTAAAGGTGGTACCTGGTTTCCTAAAGGAGGCATGTATCAGATTGTTCAGGGCATGTATGATCTGGCCATTGAACTGGGTGTGAAGTTTTGTTTTGAAAACGATGTAAAAGAGATCGTGATTGAAAATGGGGTTGCAAAAAAAGTGATTGCGATAGCAGCAAATGGAAAAGAATTATCTTATGAGGCAGATGTGGTTATTGGAGGTGCGGATTACCATCATGTAGAAACGAAGTTATTGTCCAAAGAATACCGTAGTTACTCAGATGCTTATTGGGATAAAAGAGTAATGGCCCCGGGCTGTATCCTCTATTATGTTGGATTGAATAAGAAATTAAAAGGGATACAACACCATTCCCTGTTCTTTGATACTTCCTTTGAAGTGCATGGTAAAGAGATCTATACAACCAAAGAGTGGCCAACCGATCCTCTATTCTATGTTAGTGCCACATCGGTAACCGATTCAACGGCAGCTCCGGAAGGTTACGAGAACCTGTTCTTATTGATACCGGTAGCGGCCGGCCTGGAAAATGATACGGAAGAACTGAGAGAAAAATACTTTGACAGAATAGTAGAAAGGATGGAAAAACATCTGGGACAGTCGATAAAAGATGCCATTATCTATAAAAAGTCCTTCGCCCATAGCGATTTCGTACATGATTACAACGCTTTTAAAGGAAATGCGTATGGTTTGGCGAACACTTTAACCCAAACCGCTGTTTTAAAACCGTCGTGCAGAAGTAAAAAAGTAAAAAACCTTTTTTATACGGGTCAGCTTACCGTTCCCGGCCCGGGTGTACCGCCCAGTTTGATCAGTGGGGAAGTAGTGGCGGGGGAAGTGGTGAAAGCGTATTCGTGAATCGTGAGACGTTAGTCGTGAGTTTTTTCTTTTACTCACAACTAACGTTTCACAACTCACGATAAGTTGAATGTAGCATTGAAGTTCAAGTTTGTACTGAAATACAAAAGAATATTAAAAGCATAACCTTAAAAAGATACCCCCATGATGAACCTGTTTCATGAAACGAGCCAGGAGTGCAGCAGGATAACCACCGAGAAATACAGCACCAGTTTTTCTTCGGCCATCAAACTGTTGCATAAAGACCTGCGCCAACCGGTCTTTAATATCTATGGATTTGTGCGTTTTGCAGATGAGATCGTAGATACCTTTCACGATCATGAAAAATCTGTATTATTTGAAGAATTCAGACAGGCCACTTATGATGCATTAGACAGGGGCATCAGCCTGAATCCGATCCTGCATAGTTTTCAGTTAACCGTGAACAGGTATGGGATTGACAGAGAATTGATTGATGCATTTTTACACAGCATGCGGCTGGATCTGGATAAACGCAAATATGATAAAGCCGGCTATGAAGAATATATTTATGGTAGTGCGGAAGTAGTAGGATTGATGTGCCTGCATATTTTCTGCGATGGAGACCGCGTTGTTTATGAAGCCTTGAAGCCGTATGCCAGAAGTCTGGGCGCTGCTTTTCAAAAAGTAAATTTTCTTCGTGATCTGAAAGCGGATTTTGAAGGATTGGAGCGTGTTTATTTCCCCGGTTGCGATTTTAGAAATTTTACGGCGCAGGATAAAGCTTCTATAGAACAGGATATCCAGCGCGATTTTGACCATGCGTATGAAGGACTGGTAAACCTGCCGGTAAAAGCAAGATTTGGCGTGTATGTAGCGTATAAATACTATTTGTCTTTATTTAAAAAGATCAAAAAGCTGCCTGCACATAATATTTTGCAAAGCCGTGTTCGTATTCCCGATTATGGCAAGATGTTGATTCTGGCCAAAGCAGGCATAAGAAGCCAGTTTAACCTGATGTGATTTTTAATACGGTAACCGATATTTGTTTTACATGGAAGAAGTGATCCTGGTTGATGAACATGATGTTTCTGTAGGAGCTATGGAAAAAATGGAAGCGCATGAAAAAGCGGTTCTCCACAGGGCATTTAGTGTGTTTATTTTTAATGCAAATGGGGAGATGCTTTTACAGCAACGGGCCCTTTCTAAATACCATAGCGGTGGTTTATGGACGAATAGTTGTTGCAGCCACCCAAGACCCGGCGAAGAGATCTATCAAGCAGCTTCCCGCCGGCTAACAGAAGAAATGGGATTTACCACACCTATCAAGAAAGTATTTGATTTCATATACAAGGCCGACTTTTCCAATGGCCTTACGGAATATGAATTTGACCATGTATTTGCAGGTTATTACGATGGTAAGATAGAACCCAACGAAATTGAGGTCTGCAATTATCAATACCGGTCCATGCAGGAGATCGAATCTATGCTGAAGGATGATCCTGAATTATTTACGGTTTGGTTCCACATTGCTTTTCCCAAAGTGATGGACTGGTGGATCAAAAACAAAGCGGTTAGCGAATAAAATTTCGCTTATCTTCTGCTCTCAAATTGTATGAGCCATTCTCCTAAAGCAATCATTATCGGTGCGGGTATCGCAGGTTTGGCAAGCGCCATCCGTTTGGCTGTGCAGGGATTTGCCGTTGATGTTTTTGAAAAGAACACTTACCCCGGAGGTAAACTAAGCGATTTCGAATTGAATGGCTATCGTTTTGATGCAGGCCCCAGCCTGTTTACCCAACCACAGAATATAGAAGAGCTTTTTACGCTGGCGGGTGAACCGATAGAGGACTATTTTGCGTACAGCAAAATGCCCATATCCTGTAATTATTTTTATGAGGATGGAACCATGGTTCATGCTTATGCCGATAACAATCTATTTGCGAAAGAGCTGGTAAATAAAATGGGTGAAACAGAACAGAGCCTGTTATCGTATCTGAAAAGATCTGAAAGGATGTATAAGGATATTGGCAGTGTTTTTCTGAATCATTCCCTTCATAAAAAGAACACCTTGCTGAAAGCCTACGTTCTGAAAGCCGTGAAAGCAACCCGGTTACCCTACCTGCTCAGTACGATGCACCGGATGAATGCAGCACATTTTAAAAATCCGAAGACAGTTCAGTTATTCAATCGTTATGCAACCTATAATGGGAGCAACCCTTATAAAGCTCCGGGTATGTTGAGCCTGATACCTCACCTGGAACATAATGAAGGCTCTTTTTATCCGAAAGGAGGAATGATCAGTATTACGAATGCTTTGTATCAACTTGCCATTAAAAAAGGAGTGAGTTTTCATTTTAACACACCGGTTGAACGCATAATTCTGCAGGAAAAGAAAGCGACAGGTGTGGTGGTTAATCATGAAAACATCTTTGCTGATATTATAGTGAGCAATATGGATGTTTATTTTACCTATCAACATCTTTTGGGCGACCCCCATAGATCAAAGAAATTATTAAAGCAGGAGAGAAGTAGTAGTGCCCTGATTTTTTACTGGGGTATTAAAAAAGAATTTCCTGCCCTGGGGTTACACAATATCTTTTTCGCAAAAGATTATCGGGCAGAATTTGATCATTTGTTCCGTTTGAAGAAAATGTATGAGGATCCTACCGTGTATATCAATATCACTGCAAAATGCGAACCCGGTTTACAGGCACCGGATGGAAAAGAGAATTGGTTTGTAATGGTAAATGCGCCTGCTAATGTGGGTCAGGACTGGGATAGCTATCGTGCAAAATACAGAGCAGCGATCATTGCCAAACTGAACCGGTTATTGCAAACGGATATTGAACCTCTGATAGAAGAAGAGCAAGTACTTGACCCGGTTTTAATTGAATCGAAGACCGCTTCTTTTATGGGTTCTCTGTATGGAACCAGTTCCAATTCCAAAATGGCCGCTTTTTTGCGGCATCCGAATTTCAGTAAGACAATTAAAGGATTATATTTTGTAGGGGGAAGTGTGCATCCGGGAGGTGGTATACCTTTGTGTTTAAAGAGTGCTAAGATTATGAGTGAAATAGTAGCAGGAGACAGAAAAAAACATTGATTATATAAGAATGTAAGTCGTCATTTCTAACGAGGTGAAACGAAGAGAGAAATCTTATGACCGAATAACAGATTTCTCTTCGTTCGTTCCTCTCTCATTGAAATAACGTTTATGGGTGACTTAGCGTAAATGAAATTCTCAAAACAACATATCGCCACTTTTATTGCTATCCTCTTTCATGTGAGTGGGTTAATAGGTATTTTGTTTACACCCTATAAAGACTGGTTCATTCAAAATACTCCTTTGAATCTGTGTTTGATGGCGCTTCTTCTCATCTGGAACCAGCCACAAAAAAATCTCTCTTTTTTGGCTTTTGTTTCCATTGCTTTTTTAGTAGGTATGGGAACTGAAATGATAGGTGTAAATACGGGCCATCTCTTCGGTGAATATAAATATGGTTCTGTAATGGGGCCGCAATTAAATAAAGTGCCCTGGTTGATCGGGATCAACTGGTTTGTAGTAGTATTCTGCAGTGGGGCCATCATGATAAAAACCCAGGCATGGTTTACAAGCAAATTTGAACAGGATGGGAGGGGTCTGCCCCCCGCAATGGCTGCCCTATCTATTATTATTGATGGCGCTATACTGGCCACTTTTTTTGACTGGATCATGGAACCCGTTGCTATGAAACTGGGTTTCTGGCAATGGAAGAACAGTGAAGTGCCCTTGTATAATTATACCTGCTGGTTCCTGATCAGTGCGGTACTCTTGGCTGTTTTCCGCTGGCTCTCTTTTGATAAGCAGAACCATTTCGCTGTACATTTGTTTATCATACAGGCATTGTTTTTCCTGGCATTAAGAACGTATTTATAATATGATATATATCCTCATTACACTGGCCACTTTTATTGTTATGGAAGGAATTACCTGGCTCACACACCGTTTTGTGATGCATGGTTTTTTGTGGTACCTGCATAAGGATCATCACCAGAAAGGCACAGGATTCTTTGAAAAGAACGATGCTTTCTTTGTGATCTTTGCCATACCCAGCTGGTTATGCATTATGCTGGGTAGTATGAACCAGGTGTATTGGGTGGTGAGTATAGGGGCAGGGATCGCGATGTATGGGTTTGCGTATTTTTTAGTGCACGAGATCATTATCCATCAGCGTTTTAAACTATTTACGAGAAGCAATAACCGCTATATCAAAGCCATCCGCTGGGCACATAAAATGCACCATAAACATCTGGATAAACAGGAGGGTGAAAGTTTTGGGATGTTACTGGTGGCTAAAAAATACTGGGATAAAGTGCGGAAGGAAGAAGCATTGCAAAAAGGGAATACAACAAACTAAGTTTGTTGTTGGTCGGGAGACCAACAACGGCGGGTTAGTGATATATTCACCATTCACCATTCACATTCACCATTGCCCGATCATTATCATTATATCATCACCGGTGCCGGTCTGGCAGGTTCCAGCCTGCTGATGCGGATGATGCGTGAGCCTTTCTTTAATGATAAAAAAATACTGGTCATTGACCAGTCCCCAAAAACCCACAACGACCGCACTTGGTGTTTCTGGGAAAAAGAGCCTGATATCTTCGAACCCATAGTTCATCACAAATGGGAGCAAATCGAATTTTTCTCCAGCAACTATGCTGATACACTCAATATTGCCCCCTATCAATACAAAATGATACAAGGCATCGACCTGTACACATTTGTAAAAGAAGAAAGCAATAAGCATCCCAACATTGAATGGAAACAGGAAGCCATCCAATCCATAAAAAATATTGACAAAAAAGCAGTAGTTGAAACAACTACAAATAGGTACACTGCTGATTACGTCTTCAACAGTATACTATTCAACAGCAGTATAGTTTCCCCTTTAGGGAACGGAAGGGGTATTGGGGCTGCATACTTATTACTCCAGCATTTCAAAGGCTGGGTAATTGAAACAGCTATTCCCTGCTTCGATCCTTCTAAAGCTACTTTCATGGACTTCCGGGTAAGCCAGGAGCATGGCACCACTTTTATGTACGTAATGCCCACCTCTCCCACATCAGCATTGGTGGAATATACTTTGTTTACAAAAGAACTATTACCACAGGAAGTTTATGAAGATGCATTAAGACAATATATTTCGATAGCTCTGGGTATTCAGGATTATACGATCACTCATGAAGAATTTGGTGTAATACCCATGACCAACCAGGTATTCCCGATTCAGGAAGGAAGAATTGTTTACACAGGTATTGCCGGTGGACAGGCCAAAGGAAGCAGTGGCTATGCTTTCCGGTTTATTCAAAAGCGAACGGCACAAATTGTACAGGCCTTAAGAAATGAGGGAGCTGTTTCATTACAAAGAACCTGGAATGACAAAAAATTCAATCTTTATGATAGCGTATTACTGAATGTATTGTGTAAGCATAAAATGAGCGGGGATGAGATCTTTTCCCGCATCTTCCAACATAACCCGCCGCAAAGGGTTCTCCGTTTTCTGGATAATGAAACTACCTTTACAGAAGACCTGCAGATCAT